>JAISZL010000098.1 GCA_031269245.1 Synergistaceae bacterium
TCACGTCGATGTAGCCCCACCGCGCGTCCGTGGCCACGGGAGCCAGGCCGTCGCTGAAGGGCCCCGCTCCGTTAAATCGTCGGGGGATCACTTCCCGTCCCCGGGCGTCGATGTATCCCCAGTCCTTCCACCTCGCGGGGCCGCGTACGGGCGCCCGCCCGCCGCGAAAAGCCCCTCCCTCGTCGTAGACCGGCTGTACGGCGAAACGCCCGGAACGGTCGACGTACCCGACCTTCCCCTCGAATTCCACCGCAGCCAGATCCCCGCCGTAGGCGTCGGCCCGGAGAAAGCGGGGCCCGATCAGCATACGCCCCCGAACGTCGATGAAACCCCACAAACCGTTTCTTTTGACGGGGGCCATCCCCCCTGAAAAATTTCCGGCGCCCTCGTACGCGGGCGGTACGGCGTACTTTCCCGCGGAGTCGATGTATCCCCACTGCCCGTTGGACTGAACGGCCGCCAGACCTTCCGAGAAAGGGGCCGCCTGCTGGAAGCCGGCGCCTTCCAACGCGGTTCTGCCCTGTACGTCGATGAACGAGCCGCCTGCGAAGGCGAACCCTTCGGAGAATACTCCAACCTCCGGGACTCTGTATTTGAAAGGGATGACGACCTGGCCCGCATGGTCGATATAGCCCCACAGGTCACCTGACTTTACCGCCGCGACCCCTTCGCTGAAATCGCGGGCATCGGAATAAATGAAGTCAATGACAACCCGCGCCTCGCGCGCTCCGGCCTTCGTAAGGCCGCAGATCAGCGGCAGAAACGCGATCAAAAGGAACACGCCCCACCGAACGAAGCGTCTTTGCATTCTTATGAGCACCTCCCATGAGCAGCTTAAAAAATTATAAGCGAAAAATCCAAAACGCCGCGGGAGAATTCTTCCAAAAGTTTGGAGTCTCCGGCGAGGACGGGGGAAGCTCTCCGGCCGCCTGAAGCGGGGGGCGCCGGTTGGGTCGAGGCGGAGCTTCATTTACATTCCCGTGACCCTGCCGCAAGGTTTCCGATACGCTTTTTCGTTATTCTGACCTTATCAAATTAATGGAGGTGTCGGAATATGTTGTGGAAGAAAGTGCTGTTGACGGCGGGGATGCTGCTGCTGTGCGCGTCATCGGCTCTGGCCGAACCGGAGCTTGTCGTGCTCCCGATCGACCGGGCCAAATTTCTGGCGGGAGCGAAGTTCGACATGGAAGTTGAACTCCGCGGCGCCCGCGCCGACGAGTTCAAAGTGCTGCTCGACGGCAGGGACGCCGCCGCCTTTTTCGGGCTGACTCCGGTCGTGAAAAAAGAGAACGCCCTGAGCAGTTTTCGGATCAACGGCGCGGCGTTCCCGAAAGCCGGCGCGGTGAAGGTGGAGGTCGAGGCGAAGGCGGGTGGAAGGGCGTTCAGCGCAAACGCGGGCTACACGGTCGTGGGGTACGAAAAAACCGGAAAAAGCGCGAAGAACGTCATTCTCTTCATCGGCGACGGCATGGGGCTCGTCAGCCGTCAGATCGCCCGTATCCTCTCGAAGGGCATCACCCAGGGCAGGTACAACGGGCTGCTGGAGATGGAGCTTTTGAACGACGGACTGGCGCTCCTCAACACGTCCGGCTACGATTCTCTGGTGACGGACTCCGCCAACTCCGCGTCGGCCTACGCCACCGGGCACAAGTCGGTGGTCAACGCCATGGGGGTCTACGAGAACTCCAGCCCCGATCCTCTGGCCCATCCCGGAGTGGAGAACATCGCCGAGCTTGTAAAGCGCGCGGCGGGCATGTCGGTCGGCGTGGTGACGACGTCCAACATCACCGACGCCACCCCGGCGGCCATGGTGGCCCACACGCGCCGGCGCGCCGAGCAGAATTTCATCGCCGGCGAGATGCTGAAGGCCGACGTCGTGCTGGGCGGCGGTTCTCAGCAGTTCCTCCCTCAAAGCACCCCCGGTTCCCGGCGTAAGGACGACCGAAACCTGATCGAGGAGTTCAAAGCGAAGGGCTACGCCTTCGCGGGCAGCCGCGCGGAGCTGGCCGCGGCCAAAGGCGGCAAAATTCTCGGGCTCTTCAGCCTCGACAACATGAACGTCTATCTCGACCGTGAAATTCTGAAAAATCCCGACGTTCTGCGGGGCTTTAACGATCAGCCCACGTTGATGGAGACGACGAAAAAGGCCATCGACGTTCTCAGTCGGAATGAAAACGGGTTCTTCCTCATGGTCGAGGGCGCCTGTATCGACAAGCAGCTCCACGCGATGGACTGGGAGCGCTCCGCCTACGACACCATAGAGTTCGACAGGGCCATCGGCGTGGCTCGGGAATTTGCCGCGAAGGACGGCTCCACCCTGATTCTGGCGACGGCGGACCACTCCCACGGCATCAGCATCACCGGAACGTATCATGAAAAAGACGGCAAAACGGGCCGCGAGGCCGTCCGCACCTACGCCGCCTCCACCTTCCCGACGTTCGTTGACGCGGACGGCGACGGATTCCCGGAAAATCCCGCTCCGGACGTGACGCTGGCGGTGGAGTACGCCAACCACCCCGACTATTACGAGGACTTCAAATTCCACGCGATCCCGGTATCCCCCGCCGTCATGTCGGGTGACGCGGCCGTGGCGAACGTTCGGCGGGCTCCGAAAGGGACCTTTTACCCCGGCAACATTCCGGTTGCCGAATCACAGGAAGTCCACGCGGCCGACGACGTGCCGCTGTCCGCGGGCGGCCCCGGCGCCGATTATTTCAGGGGTGTCATGGACAACACCGAGGTCTTCTTCGGCATAGTGCGGGCTCTGGGCCTCGACCCGACGAAGAAGTGAGCCGCCGGCCGGACGCGATGCCTGGCAGGCGCGCTTTGAATTCGCCCTTCACGACGAGAGAGGCGGCTCGTACGCCTTTCCTCTCCAAATACGGGATCATGGGATACGTCCCGATCCTCCTCGCAGCGCTCTGCATGTCCGCTCCCGCGAGAGGACTCGCGGGAGCGACCGCGGTGCGCTTCGACGAGATGTATGGCGAGGTGTCGTCGCTGGGAGTGACGCTGTCTCTGAAATTGAAGTCACTGGAGGGGCAGGTGATCGTCATGGAGGGCTTCATGGCTCCTCCGCTGAAGCCCTCCCTCGACTTCTTCGTGCTGACCAAAACGCCCATGTCCATCTGCCCATTTTGTTCGTCAGACGCCGATTGGCCCTACGACATAGTGAGCGTGCGTCTCGAACGCCCGGCGACGGCTCTCCCCTTCGACCGTCCCATCCGGGTGGAGGGGCGGCTGGAGCTCGGCACGGAGACGGACCCCGAGACCGGTTTCGTCAGCCTCGTCCGCATCAGGGCAATCAGCATGGAGGAGGCTCGATGACGCCCGCCGCGCCCGCCGAAACGGCGATGCCGCTGCTCGAGGTCAGGGACCTCGCCCACTATTACCGCCAGCCCGACGGAAGCGCGCGGCTGGCGCTCTCGCTGAACCGCTTGAGCGCCGGCAGGGGGGAAGCGCTGGCGGTGGTTGGCCCCAGCGGCTCCGGGAAAACGACGTTCCTCCACATTCTGGCCGCACTCATCCGCCCGACCGAGGGAGACGTCGCCTTCGACGGGCAAAACCTGAGGGAGATGGGGCGATCCGGCGCGGCGTGGAGGGCCGCGTCCGTCGGCTACGTCTTCCAGGACGTGAACCTCCTGCCGGACTTCGGACTGCTGGAGAACCTGATGATAGCGGCTGAAATATCCGGCCTTTCCAGCGGGTCGGCGTCCGAGCGGGCGGTGAGCCTCCTGGGGCGGCTTGGCCTCGCCGACAAGACGAGGAACCGCCCGTGCAGGCTCAGTCTCGGTGAGCGGCAGCGGGCCGCCGTCGCCCGGGCAGTCCTCCACTCGCCGCCGATGGTCCTGGCGGACGAACCCACCGCTAGCCTCGATGCCGACAACTCCCGCACCGTAATGAGCCTGTTGCTGGAGCTGTGCGTGGAGTCACAGTCCCTGCTGATAGTGGCGACACACGACGAGTCGGTCAAAAAAAAACTCCCCCGCCTCGTCGCGCTGGAAAAACCGGAAAACACATGGCACCGGGGGACCCCGCAATGAGGCTGCGCACGACGTCCCGCATATCGCTGCGGCATCTGCGCTCAAAGCCGCTCCAGACGTTTTCGGCGATCTCCGTCATAGCGCTTTCCACAGCCCTCGCGGTCATGACGCTCCTGCTGGCTCGCGGG
Organism: Synergistaceae bacterium; assembly: GCA_031269245.1. Lineage (GTDB taxonomy): Bacteria > Synergistota > Synergistia > Synergistales > Synergistaceae > JAIRKI01. Next base: position 4,172 of record JAISZL010000098.1, read on the forward strand.
TTCCAGCAGGGTCTGACCGACGCGGTCGAGCCGTTCGACATCGTCGTGAGTGCGAAGGGCAGCCCCTACCAGCTCGTGCTGAACACGGTATTTCTGCGGGACGCCCCGGTCGGCAACGTCAGATGGAGGGATTACGCCGGCGTGTCCGACGACGCCAGGATCGAACTCGCTGTTCCGCTCGCTTTCGGAGACAGCTACAGGGGGTATCCGATCGTCGGGACGACGCCCAAAATCTTGCGGATGCGCAAAGCTCCGTCCGCCCCGCCCTGGCTCGACGTCATTGAAGGGCGATGGTTCGAGGGGGAGCGCGAGGCGGTGCTCGGCGCCAGGACCGCATCCGAGTCGGGTCTTGCGATCGGCGGCAGGTTCATGACCTCCCACGGAATGACCGGAGCCGGTGGAGAGCACGAGGAGCCGCACGAGGTGGTTGGGATCCTCCGAAGCGTGAAGGGACCATACGACCGGGCGATCTTCGTCAGCATCGAGGACATCTGGGCGGCGCATGAAGACCACGCAATGAATATCGACGGAGGCAGACGCGGGGTGACCTCCATCCTCGCGCACCCCATCTCCTACTCCGCAGCGTACAGCTTTGCGGCGTCGTACCAGCGGGACGCCCGGATGCAGACGGTATTTCCCGCGCAGACCGCGATACGATTGTTCTCGATAATAGGGAGGGGGGAGGGTTTTCTCTCCGCTATGGCGTGTGTCGCCGTCTGCTTCTCGCTGCTGGTGGCGACGCTGGCGCTCTACTGGTCAGGGGCCGCCAGGAGGAGGGAGCGTGCCCTGCTCCGAATATTGGGGGCTGCTGGAAGGTCTCTCGCGGCCATCGCGTGGCTGGAGGGAACATATTCGGCACTGGTCGGCGCCGTGATCGGGGAGACGCTGGGGCGAGCGGGGGCCTGCGCCGCGTTCGGGTTCATCGGCGGGGCCACCGCCATCATGCCGCACGCCCCGTTCACGCCTATGGAGGCAGCCATTCCAGCTTCCATATTCATAGCGGGTTCCATAGGCGGGCTCGCCGTCGCCGCGTTCGAGCGGTGGGAGGGTGACGAACTGCCACTCGAGCGGTAGATCCAAGAAAACGCTGATTTCAAAAGAAGAGCAAGAAGATCGCCGAGGCGGTGAGGCAGGCGGAGGCGGTGAGCCATGAAGGCGTTTCGGCGGTGGGGCGCTTCGCGAGCGGGCGTATGATCCAGCGCTTTATCGAAAGCGCGGCGGCGAACTTGACCACGAAGTCGAGTGCCGCGGCCGGGCCGGGCTCCATCCAAGTGAGCAGGACTCGTTGCGACGGTACGAACACTATGCTCAAAAACGCGCAATACGAAAAATCAAGCACTGATCTTGCCCATGCGCGCGTTTTGCCTTGGGCAGGCACGGCCGGGCCGTCATCCAAAAACGCCCGCGAGTACGAGATCGCAAGCGTCGCGAAGAACATGGCCATTGCCGCCACGACCCTGGCGCCAGTTAAACTTTCGAGGACGAGCACCGCCGACAACCCCTCTATGCCGGGGACGCCGCCGGGGACGCCCTCGCGCAGGACGAATATCTCAAGAGCGGCCGCGGCGGCCGACGCGTTGGCGAGGGCGAAACATCTCCGCGGCGCGCACAGCTTAACTCCGCAGCCCTCCAAAAACACGAGGGCGAGCGAAGCAGACGGGAACCACAGCCAGGAGAGGGTGCCGTCCGCTCCAAAATTCCCCGCCGCTGATATGGGAGGCGCCCCGCCCCACGGCAGCGCGAACGTGGAAAAGAGCCCTGCCGCGAAGGCGGCCGCATCGCGTAGCGCGGATACACGCCCGTGGGGAGCGTCCCCTTTCGGCGTGGATGCCAACGGAGCGGAGGCGGCGAGTACCAGCGCCAGATACGATATGGCGGCTAGCAAGACCTTGCCAGGCACTCCGCAAGCCGCATCATGGCCACGTTGCCGCCGCTCACTAGGGCCACGACGCGCTTGCCCTTGAACCGGTCCGGAAGCGCGCCGCTCAACATGGCCGCCAGCGACACGGCGCCCGTTGGCTCCGCAAGCAGTTTGCAGCGCTCCAGCATGAGACGCTGCGCGCGGAGTACGTCATCGTCCGTGACGGCCAGCATGTCGTCGACGTACCTTTGCACCACGGGAAAGGTCAGCTCGCCCGGTATCGTCGTCCTTATACCGTCGGCGATCGTGTTTATGTCACGCAGCGCGGTCCTCCTCCCCGCCCTGAACGAGATGCCGGTGCTGTCGCTGCCGTCCGGTTCCACGCCGAATACCGCGACGCTTGGGTTTTTCTCCTTCACCGCCGTCGCTATCCCAGAGATGAGCCCACAGCCGCCCGTGGGAACGAGGACCGCCGACACGCCGTCAAGGTCCTCAACGATCTCGAGCCCCGCCGTCCCCTGCCCCGCCATCACGAACTCGTCGTCATACGGCGGAACAAACGTTAGCCCCCGCTCCTCGCTCATCCTCCTCGCCAGGGATATCCGCTCGTCGGACTTCGTGCCGCAATAGAGCAACTCCGCCCCGTACCCCTTTATCGAGGCAGCCTTGACTGGGGAGCCGCCCTCGGGCATTATCACCGTCGCGCTATATCCTCTCATGCGCGAGGCATAAGCCACAGCCTGCCCGTGATTGCCGGACGACGCGGTGATTATACCCCTTCGCCCCTCCTCCGGCGGGAGGGAGAAGATCTTACTGCACGCTCCCCTGATCTTGAACGAGCCCGTCTTTTGCAGGTTCTCCAGCTTCAAGTAAACCTGAACCCCCGATAAGGAGCTCAAGGTCTCCGAATGGACCAACGGCGTCCTGTGTATGGCGCCGGCTATCCTCTCTCTCGCATCCAGCACGTCCTTCAAAGCGATAGCGGACACCGCATCAAACCTCCGTTTCGCGCGTTGCGTCTTAAAAAACGCAGGCCCGCCCAAACAAAGGGGAGCCCGCATATATTTTACCGTCAGGAGACCAGGCCCATCGGCCGAGTTTTTTGAGGCGGGCGCTCAAGGATTCAAGAGGCCTTACCTTGGCGCCTGGGCGGATTCGATGTTTTTCGCCTTGTACGTCTGCCATAAGTAAAGCAGGACAAGTACAGTGAGGCCAAACGCGTCGGTTGTCGTGCCTGGGTGGATCAGGCCAAGCGCTCCAACGAGAGCTACGATGCGCAGGATGGGGTGCATCTGAGCCTTGAAAAACCCGATGGTACTCATGCCCAGGAGGAAAACCCCTATCAACGAGGTGATGATGGCCTGCGTCATCGCCATTGGCGCAGCGTCCACAAAGAGCAGCATGGGGTTGTAGACGTATACGTAAGGCACGATGAAGCCTGCGAGGGCGAGTTTGAAGGCCGTGCCGCCCGTCTTCATCGGGTCGGAGCCCGCGATGCCGGCTCCAGCGTACGCGGCCAGGGCGACCGGGGGCGTGAGGTCAGCGGCTATCCCGAAGTAGAACACGAACATATAGGCCGCCACCGGCTCGACCCCAAGCTGAAGGAGGGCGGGAGCCGCCATGGTGCTGGTGACGATGAAGTTTGCCGTCGTAGGAAGCCCAGTCCCCAACAGGATGCTGGCGCACATGGTGAAAAATAGCGTGAGTATCAGCTTCCCCCCGGCCAGCGCTACGATCGCGCCGGCGATCCTGAGGGCGAGGCCGGTCAGGGTTCCGGTTCCCACGACTATTCCTACGCAGGCGCACGCGCACGCGACAGAGAGGGCGCTCCTGGCGCCGGCCTCGAACGCCTCGAACAGGCGCCTCGGCGTGAGGCGGGTCTCCTTATTCAGCCACGACAGGACTATGCTCACCCATATACCGGCAAAAGCCGCCATGAGCGGAGTATATCCGGCTACAAGCAGATAAATTATCGCTATCAGCGGTATCAGAAGGAACCCCTTTTCCCTCATGAGTTTGCCTATGCGCGGAAGCTGGTCCCACGAGAGTCCCTTCAACCCGAGTCGATTGGCCTCGAAGTGGACCTGCACCATCACCGCGAAGTAATAGAGCAGCGCTGGGACTATCGCGGCGATGGCGACCTCCAGATAGCTGACCCCCAGGAACTGGGCCATTATGAACGCGCCTGCCCCCATTACGGGCGGCATTATCTGCCCTCCGGTGGAGGCCACGGCCTCCACCGCGCCAGCAAATGACGGCCTGTACCCCACGCTCTTCATCAGCGGTATCGTGAACATCCCGGTGGTGCAGACGTTCGCTACGCTCGACCCGGAGATGGTCCCCATCAGGCCGGACGACACGACCGCGACCTTGGCGGGGCCTCCGGTCGACCAGCCGGCGAGCGCCAGCGACAGGTCGATGATGAACTTGCCCATGCCCGTCTTCTCTAGCACCGAGCCGAAGAGTATGAACATGAACACGAACGTGGACGACACCTCGAGCGGAGTGCCGAAGATGCCCTCTGTCCCGAGGTACATGTGATTGACTATCCTGCTGACGCTGAACCCCCTGTGCATCAACATCTGCGGCATATTCTGCCCAAAATAGCAATAGAGCAGCGCCACGATCGCGAGCCCTGGCAATATCGGGTTGGAGATTCGCCTGGTGGCCTCCAGAAGGCACGCTATGAGAACGAAACCCATCACCAAGTCAGTTTTGGTGGGCAAGCCGGATCGAGTCATAGCTATCGTGTCCAGCTCCAAGACGAGGTAAATCAGCGGGATTGACGCGACCACGGCCAGCGCGAAGTCATAGATGGGCACCTTCTTGTTCTTGGACATGGTGGATTTTATCGGATAGAGCAAGAAGACGAGGACGAGTGTGAAGACCAAGTGGACCGCGCCCTGCTTCTGAGCCGGGAGCAGACCCATGCCAGCGGTGTAGAAGTGAAAAACGGCCATTGCGACAGCGAGCAACGAGATCAGCTTCAATTGCCAGCCAGGCGGAGTTCTGAAACGCGCCTCCGTGTCGTACTTCCTCATGAGTTCGTCGAAATCTATCTCGGAACTCCCCTCCTGTTGGCCCTCCGAGCGCTTGAGCTTTTTTTCGTCAATGTTTTCCATTCCATGATCCCCTCTTCCAGCATTGATTTTTTAGATTATAGATTATAAATCAATAAATCAAAAATGCCGCAACGCCAAAATTGCCGGGCCCAGCCCACCGGATTACGATTGTAAGTTCAAGGCTGTCGCTGTCCGCCGATGATGCTAGCCACATCAAACCACCAGCGCCCAGCGGCGGACAAACAGCTTGAGCGATGAGCTTGGCGCGATGCCGCATATATTGACGTTGAATAGAACATGAACTTTCTCGAAGCATAGCACAGCTGGCACTTAAATTAAAGAGCAACGGACGACAATAATTCTCCAGCGCCGATGTCCAGTGATTGATTGGCTGTTCATGGTAATTTGAAATCACAGGTCTTGAGGGTGAAGCGTTAAACAGGTGATCGCGAATTGGCATCAGAATGCGGACAAAAAACAGGGCGAAAAGCAACACCTCAACCAGCATGATGATATTTTCGCCCGATCTTACCGCGTCCGCGCCTAAAGAGCGAGAGTCAGCGCTTTCACTGGCCGCCCCCTTCCGAGGTGTTGCCTCCGCCTGACGAATCGCCGTCCGACGAGCCACTCCCGCCTTCTGAAGGGTTGCCGCTGGACGAATCCCCGCCTGACGAATCGCCCCCTGACGAACCTCCGTCCGACGAGCCGCTCCCGCCCTCTGAAGAATTGCCGCTAGGCGAGCTCTCGCTCGACTCGCCGCCTCCCGAGGAACCCGCGGCGCTTGCCGCGCCGCCGTCTCCGCCGGACGGGTTTTTTGACACCGCGGAGCGCGAAGACTGGGATGAATTGCCGCTTCTGCGCCCTGGATCTCCCCCGTCCCCTCCGCTAGCCGGGCCGAGGTTTTTCATTCTCTCCATCTCGTTTTTGGCCAACAGCTCCTTCTGCCTGGTCCTCTCTCTTTCGGCCAACGAGCTTATTTCACTTTTTACGCCGCTCGCGGGCGCGCGGTTGGCCGCCAGATCGCATATCCTCTTAGAGAACGTCTCTCCGCCGTCCGGTCCGCGAATGACCCGCACCGCCTCAGCGGTTTCGCGCAAAATCGACAGCGCCTCCTCAAAACTGTAGCCGTTGACGGCCAGCGTCTCGAACGTGGTTGACGCAGTCGCTGGTGAGATTCCGGCCCTCGCCGATAGCATCATTATGTTGGCCGTGTCCTGGAGCTTCTTGTCCCCGTATATCCCGCGGGTGACAGCCAAGGCAGAGCCAAGCGCATAGCCCGTCTCCGCCGAGACGGAATCCAGAGCCCCGGCATCCTCGGAGAAGTTCAGATATTTGCCGCTTATCATAACCGTGCCTATAAAAACGTACTGCCTGGCTATCCTGAATGTCTCCGCACCCTTCATTCCGCTGTCGAGCAGCGCCCTTTTGATGCCGTCCTCCACAAAATCCTCCACCTCCCCCGCGGCGAGGGGGGAAACAGCCAGCATAAGCGCTAACAACGCGCACATTGCTTTGAGCAATCCTTTCATAGCGGTGCCGTCAATCCTCATGGCGCGAACACCGCCTTGCCGTCAATCCTGCCAAGCCGCTCCCAATGCTCCGCCACCTGGACCGGGGAGCTTCCGGTGCGGATATCTATGTAGGCCATGTGTATGGTGAGCAGCTCGAGATCGGTGCGGAGGTCACCCATAGCCTCGACGAGCTCCCTTATGAGCACCCAGTCGACGTTCTCCTCGCGCAGCTCCTCCCCTATCGCGGAGCGATACCGGGATATGCTGTCGGCGAACGGCTGCTCCGCCTCCATGACGAGTTTGGCTGAGTCTGGCGAGCGCCCTTCTATCCACATTGAGGGCGTAGCCACCGCCACATCCGGCGCGATCTCCGGCAACTCGCCCCGCACCCTGCTCTGTCCCCAGTACTGCCCGGCCGCGAAAAACAGGATGCAAGCCGCTATCCCCCCGAGCCTCATGAGCCTCGTCCTGATGCTCCCGCGCCCCAAAACGCGCAACGGAATCCTCCGATCCGCCCTCGGGATGCTCGGAGGCGCCATGCTCGCTATGCGCTCGCCCATAAGCGCGCATATCTCCCTGTAGATCTCGCGCGTCGCGCGGCACTCCGGGCACTCCTCAAGGTGCTTCCCCAGGGCTCTCATCTCCTCGTGAGAGCACTCCCCGTCGCACTCCTTGCTTATGAGGAGCTCGAAGTCGTCACATCGCTCCCCTATCTTCTCGCCGGTCTCTTCATGTTCGTCATCGATGCGGTTCAAGACAGATCACCCATTCCAGTCATTTTGTTTTTTATCGAACGCCTTCCCCGCAAAACAAGCTGAGCGAACGCGTCCTGCGTGATGTCCATCATCGTCGCTCCCTCCGAATACGAAACGCCGTTGGCCACAAGTATCAGTGCCACCTTCTGCCTTGGGGGCAGCGTTTTCAAAATGCCCTCGATGTCTATGCTCTCGATCATTCCCTCCTCCGGGGAATAGCTCAGCGCCTCTGGCACGGGCTGGGCCTCATCCTCCAGTATCTCCGTCAGCGAGCCCATGTTCTTCTTGTTTCTGAAGCGAAGCCTGACCAGGTTGCCGGCTATCCGAAGGACGAACGCCGCGAACTTGCCCTCGGCCCTGTACGACGGAGCTGCCCTGTAAACCTGAAGGAACGTCTCCTGAACAACGTCCTGCGCCTCGTGCGCGTCCCTCAGCGACCTGAACGCGTATGACATTATTCTCCTGCGCCACAGACCGTAAAGCTGGGCGAACGAATCCTCGTCGCCCTTGGCTATCCTCATCATCAAGGCATCCTCTTGCATCGAATGGTCCTTTCCTTCACCGGTCTCTCCCGTCTTTATAGACAAAATACAAAGGATCCCCCTTTTATTATGCAACTTTCCGCGAAAAAAATATTTTCCGCCGAAATTGAGCATATTTGCATATCATCGGTTATCCTAAAGACAGCTTCGACGAAATACCTTCCGCTATTTGCGCCTCAAACACAGTTTTAAGTATAGTGCAACGGCAAAGCGATAGCAAGCGCGGCGACAAGAGGTGATGCCTCCGGGCGGAAGCGCTCGTTCCGGGGGGTGGGCGCGTCCCAGTTGATGTGAGCGGGGCTGTGTTTTTTCCATGAGAGATTTTTGCGCGGCGGTGATGTATAATCGTCTCAGTTCATCCGTGGTCAAACAATATAACGCATGAGAGAGGCGCAAGAAGATGAGAAAACTTTTTTTCCTTGTTATGGTGGTTTTATGCTTGATCGCGTCGTGTACCGTCCTCGCTGCCTGGGATGCCGCGGGGACGATATTTGGCACGGACGTGGAGTTCTCCTCCCTAGAGGTCTCCAAGGGCGGAGTTAAGGTCAGGCTGCTCAACAAATCCGGCTACGACGTCAAGATCTCCCTGAAGCTCACGTTCTCCGACAGCGAGGGCAACAGCATCGGGTACTCCCTGTTCGGGCTTCGCGAGATACCGGCCGAATCGTACGTCGACATCTCGGGCAACTACCTGAACGGAAATTGGAAAAAATGCCGCGACGCTCGCAGGATGGAGTGGCAGAGGATGACATACGAGCCAATTTATTATTGATGCGATTCGCGATCAATAGGCTGTTTTTGATACGGCCGAGCGGTTGTCCAAACCTGTTTTAACGTTTTGCCCTTATAGGCCCTTGTTTTTAAAACCTCAGGAGGTGCGACGTGTTGAACTACACGCTCAAAACGATAAAAGGCGTAAATCGCGCGTATCCGGACATAGACGCCATTCTGAACGGATTTTTCGAGGCGCCGGACGACGGGACCGCGCGCAGTATACCGCATCACTCGACGGAGATGCCGTCCATATCGGAGCTGGGCAATCTGATGCGACTGATGCGCGCTACCATCTACCCCGGCTTCTTTGGAACCAGCGGGCTGGAGAAGGCGTCGCTGCGGCACAGGCTGGCGTCAAACCTCGACCAGATATTCCACATACTAAGCGAGCAGATACGGGTCGGGATATGCTTCTCGCTGCACGAGGAGAACGGCGAGTCTGAGATATGCGAGCACTGCGAGGAGATGGCGCTCGACATGGCAAGCGATTTCATGAAACGCCTGCCCAAGGTGCGCGATCTCCTGGACAGCGACGTGCTGGCGGCATACGAGGGCGACCCTGCCGCGAAGAGCAAATCGGAGACGATCTTCTGCTATCCGTCGCTTCACATCATGACGAACCACAGGGTCGCGCACGAGCTCTACAGCCTCGGAGTCCCGGTGATCCCCAGGATAATAAACGAGATGGGGCACTCGAAAACGGGGATAGACATTCACCCCGGCGCCACGATAGGCGAGGAGTTCTTCATAGATCACGGTACCGGAGTCGTCATCGGCGAGACGACGATAATCGGGGGCCGCTGCCGGCTGTATCAGGGCGTCACGCTCGGCGCGCTTTCGTTCCCGAAGGACGCGGACGGGAACCCCATAAAGGGGTTGCCGCGCCATCCCATCCTCGAGGACGGGGTCACCGTCTACGCCGGGGCGACGATTCTGGGGCGCGTCACCATCGGCGAGGGCTCGATAATCGGCGGGAATGTGTGGATCACGAGCGACGTCCCGAAGGGCTCGAGGATCGTCCAGACGCACTCTACCTCGCCAAGCGCGAGCGACGTGCTCTATGGCGATATAGGCGCGTTCATCTGACTCGTGACGGGACGCGTCGGCGGCAAAATAATAAAATAATATCGAAAGCGAGGCATTAAACCCAAGAGATGAAGAGCTGACGGCCGAATAACAAAACAAGCGAGACCGCGCGCGTCCCAGAACTCGAGGGGCGCGAGGCGCTTTGTTCGTCTCGCCCGTTCGGTCGTCAATTTTTAGCGTTTCGCGGTGTTTTCCGGACAGCGATGCCGGCGGACACCCCCCCGGGCGGGCACAACGTCAGGGGGGGTGTTTTTTTGTATCTGCTGAAGGCAGCGAACATAAAATTATCATACGGCGGCAGGACGATAATCGATGTGGAATCACTGGAGCTCCTGAAGGGGCAAAAGATTGGCCTGGTGGGCTCCAACGGAGCTGGGAAGAGCACGCTCCTCTCAGTCCTCTCAGGGCGCGTTGTCCCCGACGAAGGGACGGTCGACGCGCGCGCGCCGATAGCGCTCATATCACAGGACGACGGCGCGCCATCGGCTGCCCCGGCCAAGGGTGCCGATCGAGCGCTCAGTAGGACCGGCCGCTCTGGAGGAGGGGCGTTCGAGTGCCGGCCACTCTCCGAGCGGCCAAGCGGCGGAGAGGTAGAGCGGGACAAAATAGCGCTCGCGCTGTCGTCAGACGCGGATGTGCTGATGGCTGACGAGCCGACCACCAATCTCGACTCCGAGGGGATCGAAAACCTGGAGCGCGAGCTCATGAATTTCAGCGGCGGGCTGATACTGGTCTCCCACGACCGCGAGATGCTGGACAGGGTCTGCGGCGCCATATGGGAGATAGAGTGCGGGCGAGTCCGCGCGTTCCCCGGCAACTACTCTGCATGGAGACAGCAGCGAGAGCGAGAGCGCAAGTTCGCCCTCCTCGAGTACGAGAGGTACGGGAACGAGGAGCGCCGTCTGCGCGACGCGGCTCGGGAGGCCATCGCGCGTTCCGCGCGCGCAACCAGGCCGCCATCGCGCATGTCCCTCAGCGAGGCGCGGATAAACCCGGACAAGGGGCAAATAGGGCAGGCGAAAATCGCGTCACGGGCCGGAGCGCTGCGGAAACGCGCGGCAATGCTGGAGAGCAGGGAGCGTCCCGAGTGCCTTCCGGAGATAAGGATGACCTTGGGGAGCGGCGAGGGCGTGGTGTCGCCGTCGATCATCAGGATATCGGGGCTTTCCGTCGCGTTCGGCGACAGGGTCGTCTTCGACGAAGCGCGGTGCGAGGTCGCGACCGGGAAACGAACGGCACTCCTGGGCCCAAACGGATCCGGTAAGACCACGCTGATCGAGGCTATAGCCGCTGGGGGCGAGTGTGTCAAGATCGCGCCGCGCGCGCGCGTCGGGTACTTCGACCAACGCCGCGAATCGCTGGACATGGAGAAGTCCGCGCTCGACAACGCTCGCGCTCTGTCGAGTCTGCCTGAGCACGAGGTTCGCACGATCCTGGCCCGCCTAGAGATAAAGGGCCTCGACGCACGCAAGAGATGCGGTATCCTCTCCGGAGGCGAGAGGACCAAGGTAATGCTCGCCCGTCTCATGGCCTCCGACCTCAACGCGCTGATCTTGGACGAGCCCACGAACCATATGGACCTCTACACGATGGATGAGCTCGAATCCCTCCTGCGCTCCTGGAGGGGCACACTGCTATTTGCCTCCCACGACAGGAGGCTTGTGGAAAACGTCGCCGAACGCCTGCTCATTATAGAGGACAAAAAAATCAGGACGTTCGAGGGGACGCCAATGGAGCTCGCGGAACACGCCGCCGCGCACGGGAAAGAGGGATGTGCGCCGAAGAGCCCCGGCATGACGGAGTCGATGATGGACATGAGGCTGGCCGAACTGAGCTCGAAGCTCGCCTCGGCCAAGACGGAGGGTGAAAGGAGAGCCATAGCCTCCAGCCTCGAAGCGCTGACATCCGAGCTCTCGCGTTTGAAAAGAAGGAGCACGTGAGGGTATAATTGAAATAAATAAAAACATACAACTGGGGGGAATGCCGCTTGATAAGCGTCCTTGACATTTTTAAGATAGGGATAGGACCGTCCAGCTCGCACACGGCGGGGCCGATGAGGATAGCGAAGGCGTTCCTGTCCGAGATGAAGGATGCGGGGTTCGAGCCCTGCCGGATCGAGACCGTGCTGCACGGCTCGCTGGCCCTCACTGGAAAGGGGCACAACACCGACGGCGCCGTTGCGCTGGGACTTGCGGGCCTCGACCCGGAGAGCGTGGACGTGGAGGGCATCCCCAGTTTCTTCGGCGGCCTGAAAAAAACCGGCCGGCTGCTGCCGCATGGAATGACCGTCCCGATAGACTTCGACATGGAAAGGGATATAGAGTTCGACCCGCGGTGTCTACCGCGGCACGAGAACGGCATGGTGCTGCGCGCCGCCTCACCGGACGGTGGTGTGTTCGAGAGGACGTACTACTCCATCGGGGGCGGCTTCTTCCGCTCCGAGGAATCCTTCAAGAACCCGCCGCCGGATCATGCTCCTGATGGCGAGCCGGACATACCATATCCGTTCAGCACGGCGGCGGAGCTGCTCGGAGGCTGCTCGAAGGCCGGGCTGTCCATATCGGGGCTCATGCTCAGGAACGAAATAGCGCTGCACGGCAGGGAGGAGCTATACGCGAGGCTGGACGGCATAAGGCGCGTCATGATGGAGAGCATGGAGCGCGGCATGAGCGCTGAAGGACTTCTTCCGGGCCCGCTCAGGGTTCCGAGGAGGGCCATAGGGCTCAGACGCAGGCTTCAGGCGTCGAACGCACTCTCGCACGATCCCATGAACATCATCGACTGGGTCAACATGTTCGCCTTCGCGGTGAGCGAGGAGAACGCCGCCGGCGGGCGCGTGGTGACGGCGCCGACCAACGGCGCGTGCGGGATAGTCCCCGCTGTGCTCTCTTACTACGACAAGTTCGTCTGCCCGGCTTCGGAGGAGATATACGTCAGGTTCTTCCTCGCGGGGGCCGCCATAGGCGGGATATTCAAGACGAACGCGTCCATATCCGGCGCGGAGGTCGGGTGCCAGGGCGAGGTGGGCGTGGCCTGCTCCATGGCCTCGGCGGGACTGGCGGAATTGATGGGTGGAAGCCCGGAGCAGGTCTGCGCCGCGGCGGAGATAGCCATGGAGCACAACCTCGGACTGACTTGTGACCCGATAGGGGGGCTCGTCCAGGTCCCGTGCATCGAGCGGAACGCGATAATGGCGGTCAAGGCCATAAACTCGGCGAGGATGGCGCTCTCCAGGACGACGCCCCCCAGGGTGTCCCTGGACAAGGTCGTCGAGACTATGTACGAGACGGGACGCGATATGAGCTCGAAATATCGCGAGACATCCCAGGGAGGGCTCGCCAAAAGCGTAAAGTGCGAGTGATGGGCGCGGCGCGCACACGCGCAACAGGGCTTGTGTCAGTCGGTTTTTTCCGGGGGCGTTTCCTCAACGCCCTCTCGCGGCCCGAAATGGATGGACGCCCTAAGAGCGGCCGCGTCCTCGGCGGACATGTACGACATGCGCTCCATCTCGTTTACCACGAAAATGAACGCCTCCTCGGAGACCGGCCCGCACCGGTTTTCCGACGCTATCCTCTGAAGGCTGTTCTTCGCCTCGGTCAGCACGATCTTGTAGTGCGCGATGCCGAGCTTGACGTCGCCGCGTGCCTGCGACGGCCTGTTTATGTACTCGGCAATGTCCGCTCCGACCTCGCTGATCAGCTCAGGCGCCTCGAACCTCGAGTTCAATATGCGCGTCAGCCTGTCCATCTCCATCACGCAAGCCGACCTGTCCCAATCGTCGTCGGGATCCATGCCGTCGTCCCAATAGTCATCCCCCGGCGCGTCTTCGGCCTGAGGCATGTTGGGCGCCGACAGAACGGACGCTATGAACACGAGGTAGAGACACTGCGACAAAAAGCCCGGGACGCTCTTGAAAAGCGGGAAAAAGAGGTACAGCGGGTGAATCAGAAACATGAAAAAATCGGGACCCGGCCTCTTGAGCAGGATGTAATATATGCCCCCGTTGATCGACGATATCAACAAGAGGTTGATCAGCGAGACCGCCGCGAAGCACATGAGGGTGACGTATGGCAGCGTAAAAAAACCGCTGGCGGGTGCCTTCAAATCCCTTCGGGCCACGAACGGCGCCATGAAGAAGGTCACCGCCATGATGAGCGGCACCATGAAAAACTCGGGCTCCATCGCGCCGCTGGAGGACATCGCCGTCCAAACTTGCCCCTCAACCTCCTCCATGCCCTCCATTATGGATGAATAGCTCTTCCTCTCCGAGAGGCGCGCGATTATATGCGACCAGAGGAAGACCTTGAAACGAGAGTCCCACCACGCCAGAAAAATCAGCCCCCAGTAGACGATCGGCGAAACCATCCAGAAAAAAGCCCTCATCAACGAAATTTGTATTTTGCCGAACATCTCAGATCAACGCCTCGCAACGCGCTTCCATCGTCGAAACCGCTGAAGCGCCCATCGTTTTCGCGCGTTCAGCCGACGCGCGCGGACGACCTGCCCGCAAAGTTAAAGAGGAATACCCCGAACAGTATGACCGTCCCCCCGGCCATAGTGCCCAAATCAGGCCGTTCATTCGCTATCGCGAAGCCAAGCGCGGCGGCAAGCAGAGGGGTGATGAACATGTAGTTGCTGACCGAGGATGTGCTGGGGGCCCTTTCGATGGCCATCGACCACGAGACGTAGGAGACCGCGCTCGAGAACACGCCAAGCATCGCCACGTAAAACAGGTGCTCCGGCTGGGCGCTGAGAGCCTCCCCGATCGCCCCGCGCGAAAAAACCGCGAGCATGGCCGCGCCGGCGAAGATGCTGTATACCGAGGCGCGGAGCCCACCGCATGTTTTGGTCAGCTTACGCTGAAGAAGGTTGAACACACTCAACAGGAACGCCGCGAGCAGAAGCCACAGGATGCCCCTGCCAACGCTGAAGCTCCCGTCTCTTATGTTGAGCATCAGGATGCCTGTGAATTCTATGGCTATGGCGGCCCATCTGACGGAGGCCAGGCGCTCGCCATACATAGCCCACCCCAGAAGCGCGGTCATGACCGGCGCGGTCGCTATGACTATGCTGCTCACAGCGGCGGTCTCCGTCTCGGCGCCCGTGTTGAACGCTATCATATAGAGAAAAAAACCGGTGGCCCCGGACGCCGCCACCAGGCCCCAATCCTTCCGCGCTGGCGGGAATATCCTGAACGAGCAGGCAACGGCCGCTAAGACCGCCGTGGCTATCGCGTAGCGCAAAAATCCGAGGGAGCGCGCTGAGAAGTGCTCCATCGCCATCCGGGTGAGCACGTAGGAGATGGACCACCCAAGGATCGTTATCGTCGCGAATACGTGGAAATTCCCTCTCCTCACCATGACTTGCCCCACTCCCCTCTCAAACTGACGTCGCGCGCAATGGTGTTTATTATCTCAAATATACGCAAAAAAGCAAATTCGCATAGCATTTTGCGATCACTCACTGTCCGTTTTTGTCATGGCCCTGTTCGCCTCGCGGAGTGTTTGCCCGTCTCGATGAGATCCATCTCGATCCGAGGCGATCTGACGCTGGCCAGCTCGATGAGAAGCATGGCGCCGCGGTTTTTGCAGGGAAGACTTTCATTGGTCACCACTCCGGCCTCGACTACCGCCATCATATTGGCCTTGTCATGGTGTATATATCCTTCCGCCGCTTTGTGATATTATTATGGAATCGGCGCGTGCCAATGACGCGAGCGTTGCATCGCGGAATGCCGCCGTTCGCGGATGTTTTATAATTTCAGGCAAGGAGGAAATATCTTGGCCGATATTTCAGATTCGCTGGCGATGACGATAAATAATTCAGACGAGGATGATTCACGAATGAAAATAGTTGTTCTCTCCGGTGGAAACTCCCCGGAGCGCGAGGTATCGCTCAACTCAGGTGCGGCGGTTGCGTCCGGATTGAAGGATGTGGGCTACGACGTGACACTGGAGGACATACGCTCGATAGCGGATTTCTTGAAAAAATGGCCCTCTTTAGGGGCGGACGGTGTTTTCATCGCGCTTCACGGAGGATGGGGCGAGGACGGCAGGATCCAGGCGGCGCTGGAGGCCCGCAAAATACCGTTCACAGGCTCAGGGGCAAAGGCCTGTATGCTCTCGATGGACAAGGAGACAGCGCGCGACATGCTGGGGATGCGCGGCGTCCCGACGCCACCCGGGTTTGCCGTCACCCCGGACAAAAACCACGACTTCTCGCCCACGATCAAAAACTGGGGCAGGATAGTGATCAAACCGGCCTCCGGCGGAAGCACAGTCGGAGTGACGATAACGGAGGATCCCAATGAGGCCTCGGATGCCCTGGTCAGCGTGTGGGACATCGACGACAAGGCAATCGTCGAGAAATTTATACCGGGCATCGAACTGACGGTCTCGGTCTTCGGCACGGACAAGTCATCGTTCACCATGCCCCTTATAGAAATACGCCCAGCATCCGGTTTTTACGACTATAAGTCGAAGTACACCAAAGGGGCATCCGAGTACATATGCCCGGCCGAGATCGACCCCGCGATAGCGGAGAAGGTCTCCGGGTACGCCAAAAGGGCCCATGAAATCCTTGGATGCAGGGCGTACAGCAGGGTCGACTTCAGACTCGCGCCCGACGGCAAACCGTACGCGCTGGAGGCGAACACCGCGCCGGGCATGACCGCAACGAGCCTTGTGCCCAAGGCCGCCGCCGCTTACGGCTGGAGCTTCCCGCAACTGCTCTCCGAAATAATACGGGAGTCCTTCTAAATGATGGTCTCACCGAGCCGTTCGAGCGTGAGACGGCGATATATGAAGACCTGTTTCCCGCTTGGGTTTCCCGGCAGCGCCGCGACCTGTACAAGGTTATTTGCGAAGCGTGGTGATGATTGTTTTGCCGCGATATCAGAAGGAGGTACGCCATGAGGGTGCGAAGACCTCACATAATCGGAGAAATTATGCAACTAGATGTTGACGAAGTATAACGGAAAGCCTACAAAAAACGGGCATGTGGAGATATTAGACGGGCTCTTAGCTATTGCTCAACTCTTCCGATATGGATTCCGCAGCGTCCCCATTTGATACAAGCTCTTGCGCAGGTCTGTTGTGATCTTTGCCGCACTTTAGGTCTGGCACAGCACTTAAAGAACGAGTTATAACATCCTCGATGCGCTCGCCGGTAGCATCTTTTGAAAACATAAGTCTTATTTTCCTGTTGCCGTCGTCATACTCAAAAACAACCTCCGGCTCGCCGGTGGTCGGGGCAGGCTTGTCGACTATGTTCGATTCATGGTCTCTGACCGACTTCTGTGACCTTGACGGCAATGGATCGTCGGTCTCGCCAAGAAGGAAAGAAACAGAGGTTTTTAGTAAGGCGGCAAGAGAAATCAGGTTATCTCTGCTTATCTTCAATGCGCCTCTTTCCCATCTTGACACAGTATCATTGGCAACCCCCAGTTTCACCGATAGTTGCACTTGAGTTACGCCCAAATTGTTTCTTAACTTTTTTATTCGCTGACCCGTTATATCCATGGCATTAGTATACGCAGGGCGCCTGATAATTAAAGCGGATTACTTGATCTAGTAAATAGATTTAAAACATCTAATATATTATTGACAATTAGATGTATTTAATCTAATATTTTTTGGTCGGATGAATCGAGGCAATGAAGTGAAATCCTTGATGACCTTGAGGATGAGGAGAGAATTTTGATGCGGAATCTTGCGGGCGGCATATGCCTTTCGGTTTTTATGTCTTTGGCTGTATTTGCGCGTCCTTCATCATCGGCGATGATCGAGTTGACTTTGGAAAAAGCTGAGGAGATGGCCCTCATAAACAGCAAGCAGGTAAAGATCGCCGAGTCGGACATAATTATCGCTAACGAGGGACTGCGGCAAGCCCGCAGGACCAATTCAATAGGAGTGTCGCTGACTCATAATTCTTCGACCACGAGCGTCTACACCGCCGACATAGAAGAAAGGTCGTACTCAAACACGATAACTGCCGCTTACCCTATATATACCGGCGGCAAAATAGAAAGCGGTATCAAGGCGGCCGATATCGAAGTGGAAATCAAAAAAATGTCTCTGTCGAAAATCATACAGGATGTCAGGCTGTCGGTCGTTGTTGGGCTTTATTCGATACTGCGCGCGGAGGACATGGTGAAGTCGTACGAGGAATCGCTCGGACGTCTAGTGGCACACTCTGACAACGTTCTCATTCAATATGAAAACGGGAAAGTCAGCAAAGCGGACCTTCTGCGCTCTGAAGTGGAGGTGTCGAACGAAGAGCAAACACTTACCAGCGCGAGGAATACCCTCGAGACGGCTGTCAAACAATTGAACAGCGCTTTGGGAGTCCCTCTCGAAACAAAACTGATTATAGAGGAAACGATGTCGTACAAAAAAATTGGCCGCTCGTTGGAAGAGTGTATCGAGTACGCGATGCAAAACCGCCCCGATCTTAAATCCGCCATGTTGGAAATTAAATGGGCCAAGGCGGGCGTAAGTTTGGCAAAAAGTGAAAAGGCACCTCAGGCGACGCTGTCGATGACGCAGAACTTGAACTCGGATGCGAATTGGCCTGGTTACAAACAGGACTATTTCAACATAACCCTGGAAATAGACTACAAGATATTCGATTCGGGGGTTGCGGATTCGAAGATAGCATCGGCGAAAGAAACGACTGCGAAGGCTACCTTAGGCTACGAACAAATTAAAGAAGCTTTGGAGCTTGAGGTCACCTCGTGTTTTTTGAGTATACAGGAGGCCGAGCGGAGGATATTCGAATCGGAAACAGTTATAGACAAAGCGAAGGAAGCTTACGAAATCGCTGTGGCGCGCTACGGCGAAGGAGTGGGAACAAACATCGACGTGATAGATTCTCAGGTCGCGCTGACTCAGGCTAATTCCAACTATACACAGGCTCTATGCGATTACAATATATCTCTGGCAAGGTTGGAAAACGCAATGGGAGGTAATTTTTCCGATATGAAAGCGGCAAAACATCAATGAAGAAATCATTCGCCCTCTCATTCGCTGTAATTATTTTGATCTCCGCGTCTTTCATAGCGTATGGGATATACCTCAATAAAATGAGCGACAGCTACATAGACACTATGATGGCTGCAAGGGCCGTGATGGTGAAAGGTATGAAGGTCTCATACCGAGAGATATACCCGGAAATAATCATACCGAGCGCTGGATTCCAGGCCGGGAAAACAGCCGACGTCGTAGCGCAGATAAGCGGAACGATTGTGCGGTTCTTCGTAAATCCCGGCCAGACCGTAAAGAAGGGACAGAGGATATGCAGCGTGACAAACCATGAGATATCCCTTCAAATAGCGAGGGCCGATACCGATATTGCCAAGGCTGAAGCCGCTTACCACCAGGTTTCCGGTGAACATATGAGAAATCAAAGACTGGCTGACAAAAACGCTATCGCGAAAAGCGAACTCGAGGCTTCGTCCGCCAGGCAAAAAGCGGCTAAAGCCGAGCTCGAAGCGGCTAGGATACAGCGCAGACAACTCGATGAGCAGAGCAAAAGGCAGGATATATTATCGCCTCTGGAAGGCTATGCCGCTGTTGTCTACCAACAAGTGGGAGCATATGTATCAGCCGGCTCACCCATCCTCATGATAGGTGATTTCAACCAGCTCGTATTCACCTTGATGATGCAGGATCACTTGATAAAAAATATTGCGC
This sequence comes from Synergistaceae bacterium, assembly GCA_031269245.1. Lineage (GTDB taxonomy): Bacteria > Synergistota > Synergistia > Synergistales > Synergistaceae > JAIRKI01. The sequence continues at coordinate 23,455 of JAISZL010000098.1, forward strand.
CAATCGACGATTCATATTCGATGTTGCTGAATACGGACTACCTCATAGCAAAGGGGCTGAACATCACATTCAAGTCGGGGTTTGAGGAGAGCTTTACGATAAACACCAAAATTCAAAGCATCGCTCCGCCACTGAGCGAACAAGCCCCGCTCCGGGTCGTGACGATGGAACTCGACAACAACTTGGCGCTGCTCGAACCGGGACTTTATACCGACATCCTTATCCAAAAGAAAAAATTGATAAAAATTTTGGCGATGCCCGCCATATTATCAGCAGATGATAAGGATCACGAAGTTTATGTACTGGATGCCGATTCAAAACTTGCCCTTCGGAAAATAAAAACAGGCTTGTATAACTCGGAGTTCATCGAAGTCACCGAGGGGCTCAGCGATGGCGACGTGGTCATCACGTCGGGCATCGAGGGTATCGAGCTAGGAAGCAGACTCGACGTCGTTATGGAGGAGAGATAATGAACAGGGAAATATTCAGCGAAGAAGCCCTTTCACGTCTGCGCTCCCCGGAACAGTTGGATGCCCTGCTCAAAATAACACAGCCAACGGCGTGGATGGGGTTATTGATGTTGTTATTGCTGTGTGCCTCCATTGTAACGTGGGGTATCTTCGGAGTCATGTCTGTTACCGTCAACGCAATGGGAATGATAATTGATCCGGCGGGCGTCGTAAACGTTTTTCACGACGCGAGCGGGCGGGTGTCGGAGATATTGGTGAGCCCAGGCGCTAAAGTTCAAAAAGGCGACCTTTTGGCAAAAGTCGCCAATCCGCTGATGGAGAACGACATGATAACGTCGAGGCTGAATATCCTGAATTCGGGCAACATGCAACAGGTTGAAAATAGTCTTTCGAACTTCGACTCCATTGCGAACAGGATGTTTCTGTCCAGCGCGGTGCTCAGTCCATGCGAAGGCATTGTGACCGAAGTGGACATCAATCCCGGCGACCTGATCGCAGCGGGCCAGACGGTCATTTGCGCCATAAGGCAATATCAGGAGAGGGACGATATCATCGCCGCCATGTACGTTCCGGTGGATACGGGTAAAAAGGTTTCGCCGGGCATGGTTGTGCAGATCTCTCCAAGCGGTGTCGACACAAAGAAGGATGGATATCTTCTTGGAGTGGTAAGAGACGTGTCCATGCTGCCGGTATCCGCCGCCGGTATGACCAAAACACTGGCAAACCCCAATCTCGTGGCCTGGATTCTGGATAAAATGAAGGGCGCGGTTATGGAGGTGCGCGTGGATCTCGTGAGGGATGCCAAATCGCCTTCAGGATACCTTTGGTCCTCGATAGTCGGTGAACGCCCTAAGATTACAGTTGGTAACGTATGCACCGGGCAAGTCGTAGTGGAGCGCACACCCCCTCTCGAAAAAGTATTTCTGAAGCTGAGCCAGTGGCTCAGGAACTCGTGACATGATATTCGGTTTAGGAAGAAGAGTCAAAAAAACCCCTACAGTACTCCAGATGGAGGCTGTCGAGTGCGGGGCGGCTTCGCTCTCGATGATACTTTCATATTATGGCAGAATCGTGCCCTTGGAGGAGCTGCGTCAGGAGTGCGGCGTCAACAGGGATGGCAGCAAGGCGAGCAACATGCTGAGAGCCGCGAGGCGTTATGGCATGGAGGCCAAGGGGAACAGACGTTCCGCGGATGACATGCGCAAACCGGGCCCCCCGCAGATAATTCATTGGAATTTCAACCATTTTATCGTATTCGAGGGCATCAAAGGCGGGTATGCGTACCTGAACGATCCGGCCATGGGACATAGAAGGGTGCCATTCGAAGAGTTCAGCAAGGCTTTTACCGGCGTCACTCTTACGATCACTCCTGGCGAGGATTTCAAACGAGGGGGTAAAAAGTACAGTGTGACTCGCGATGTGGCGAGAAAACTCGCTTCTGAAAAAGCCGCGCTCCTCTTCATAATTATAGTCGGTTTGCTGATGATACTGCCTGGTTTGGCGTCGCCGGCTTTCGACCAGATTTTTGTCGACGATATCCTGAGCGGGAGTAATCCGCATTGGTTATCCAATTTGATATTTGCCATGGGGGTTTCTTTCCTGCTGACCGGTTCGCTGACTATGCTGCGGGCATGGTGCCTCACCAAGTGGCAGACGAAGCTCACTCTGAGGGATTCCAGCCTGTTTTTCTGGCACATAATAAGGCTTCCGATCTCGTTTTTCCAGCAGCGATTCGCAGGGGAAATAGCCATGAGGGTGTCTTTCAACGAGACAGTCGCGAACACTCTGACTAGTGAAGCGGCCACGGCGGTTCTCGATATACTTGTCGCGCTTTTCTACCTGGCCCTTCTGATTCAATACAGTCCCAGCCTGACCGCTATAGGAGCCGCATTCAGTGCCCTCAACATCATACTCATGCGTGCGCTCAGAAAATATCTGGTGGAGATGTCCATGCGGCTTCAGCAGGATGCCGGCAAAATGATGGGAACGGCCGTAGGCGGCATACAGGTTATCGAGACGCTGAAATCGAACGGAAACGAAGCGGATTTCTTCGCCAGGTGGGCTGGATACAGCGCTAAATTCAACAACGGAACACAGGACATAATGCTGGCTTCACAGTTGATGACTGTGGCGCCCGCGCTCTTCGGAGGTATAAACACGGCGTTGATAATGGCCATTGGGGGATTTCAGATTATGGACGGCGTCATGTCCGCCGGTTCCTTCATAGCTTTTCGCAGCCTGATGGGGAGCTTCCAGCAGCCTGTGACAAAACTGGTTGGACTGTCCCAATCGCTGCAAAACACTGAGATGCAGATGCATAGGTTGAACGACGTCAGGCGCTATGATATAGACAAAATAAATTATCCGGATTCTGTCCCGAAGCACAAAGGATACAACAGGCTTTCCGGGCTTGTTGAGCTGAAGGACGTCACTTTTGGATACAGCCCCCTCGACGATCCTCTTATAGAGAACTTCAACCTCACATTGAAGCCTGGCAAATGGGTGGCGCTCATCGGGGGATCCGGCAGCGGAAAATCGACCGTGGCGCGTATAGTGAGCGGGCTCTATCAATCATGGAGCGGGAAAATCTTGTTCGACAGCATCGAGAGGAAAGATATTTCGAAAGATGTAATAATAAATTCGGTTTCCTGCGTCGACCAGGAAATATACCTTTTCCCCGGCACCGTGAGAGAAAATCTCTCCCTGTTCGACCCGTCGATACCGGAAAGCGATATCACTCGCGCGGCTGTCGATGCGCTGATCCACGACGACATACTCAAATTGGAAAACAGCTACAATCACCGAATAAGCGAGGGCGGAGCGAATTTCAGCGGAGGGCAGAGACAGAGGTTGGAGATAGCGAGAGCACTGGCGATGAATCCCTCCATATTGATATTTGACGAGGCGACGAGCGCTCTCGACCCCATAACAGAGGAAGCTCTTCTCACCAACATAAGACGCAGAGGCTGCGCCTGCCTGACAGTCGCCCACAGGCTTTCGGCTTTCAGGGACTGCGACGAGATAATAGTCCTGGAGTATGGCCGTGTTGTGCAAAGAGGGACTCATGACGAGATGATGGCGGAAGACGGTCCTTATCGCAGGCTCCTCTCGGAGCGGGCCAAAACACCGAGCCCGGAAGGTGAATGATCGTGAAAACCTTTTGCCTCGAGAGAAGCAAGTACCTGAAAATCGGGCGTGAAGACGGAGCCGTTTTTACGCTCCGAAGCGGAAACATAGAGGTGTACGCCTGCACGCCTGAGAGACGAGGCGATTATCAAAAGGTTTTTCTCGCCGAGCTCGCGCCAGGGGAGGCTTTTTTGCCAACGGATGGAGTCTCGCGGTTTGAATTTTTCGTGTTTGCGGTCTCCGATGCCGAAATAGACGCCTCTTTTCATGAGGATGGAGAGGTCATGCCGTCCTTGGTTTTGGGGTGGTTCAAAAAATTGGCGGAGTTGCCATGGGTAAAAGAACTTGCCGTTACGAACGAGGAAGTCCTCTCGAAATGGAGCGGCGGAAAGATTTTCGCCGACGCGGACCGCGAGATGGAAAGCGCCAGAAGAACGCTGGACGGGCACTTGGATATCCTCCAGGATGTCATAGCGAATCATTTGAAATCGCTGGAATACAATATAGAGATAAAGAGGAAAAAACGCCTCATACAAAACGAAAAGACGTTGTCCTCCTCAATGGGCAACCTTTTAAGGACGGAATTCAAGTCGATCGAAACGATGGAGGAATCGAGCGGAGCGGATGATCCCTCGCTCTTCGCTGTGAGAATGGCGGCGCGGCATCTAGGCATGCCGCTGGACAACATATCACTGCCTCCCGATATAGCGTCTAAACTCGATCCCATCGACAGAATGAGGCGATTGATACGGAAGGGCAATATGCAGGTGCGCCTCGTCAGCCTCTCCCAAAATTGGCATAGAAGCGACGCAGGGGTTCTTTTGGGGTATTTCGGTGAATCCGGCGATGTTGTCGCGTTGATTCCGGACGACAATAAGAGATATCGCCTCTATTCCCCCGAACATCCGCTTGGGATACGAGTTGACAAAGAGATATCGAAAAAAATAAGGGACGACGCGTTTCTCTGCTATCCCGGCTTGCCTGCCTCAAAACTCTCCGTTTCGGACGTAATGAACTTCTCTCTGAGAAGCTGCTGGAAAAACGACTTTTGGACCGTGTTCGTAACGAGCTTTCTGATAGGCGCGCTGGCTATCATTCTGCCCTTAATCACGGAGAGCGTATTCAAAGACATTATACCCATCAACGATCGCCAAGCTTTGGGAACCGTCGCCCAGGTGATGCTCGTCGCCGGCTTTACCACCGCCATACTTGGCTTCGCTAGGAGCGTAGCCTTTTTGCGCATAAAAAACCATGTCCGGACAGCGCTGGAATCGGCCTTATGGTCCAGGCTGCTGAGTTTGCACGCAAGTTTTTTCAGAAATTTCGAGGCCGGCGATCTGGTCAACAGGATGCAGGGCGTTGCGGCCATCACCGAATTATTCGGAGAGAGCACGCTTTCGGCAATTTTCAACACAATATTCTCCTTCTGCAGCCTGCTTCTGATGATGTATTACAGCGTGAGGCTTACCGTTACAGCCATGGCCGCGTGGACAGTGTACGTCCTCGTATCGGGTTTCTTATATAAAAAGATGATGACCTTTCGGCGCAAGCGCGTTGAGGCGGCCAACGTATCCTCGGCAAGGACTCTGCAAGTCCTGAATGGGCTTTCGAAATTCAGGTTGCAGGGAGGAGAACCGGCGGCGTTCAATATGTGGTCCAAAGCGTTTGGCGAGGAATGGAAGTGGAATCTCAAGATTCGCTGGTATACCAACTTTACGTCCCTGTTCAACGCGATTCAGCCAATCATCATGACTATGACCTTTTATTATGCGGCGGTCAAACTTGTGCTTGGAACTCCTGAAGGCACTCCGCCCACGCTTGACTACGCGAAGTTCATGGGCTTTCAGACCGCTTTCGCCGGGTTTAACGCCACCCTCGTCGCGTTCATACCAGTCGTTGCCGGCATATTCAACGTGAAGCCTTACTTGGAGAACATAAAACCCATTCTCGAAGCCGAGCCGGAAGTAACCGACGACAAGATAGACGCGGGAGTCCTTTCGGGAGCGATAGAGGTGAAAAACCTTCGCTTTGGGTACACTGCGGACTCTCCCGTTGTTCTCGACGGCATATCGTTTCAGGTCAAGGCCGGTGAATCAGTCGCCTTAGTTGGCCCGTCCGGCTGCGGGAAATCGACGTTGCTGCGCCTGTTGCTGGGATTCGAAAAACCGTCGCAGGGTGCCGTTTATTACGACGGTAAAGATTTTTCGACGCTCAACGTTACCTCCGTGAGGTCCCAGATGGGGGTTGTTCTCCAAAATGGACAGATCTTCGCCGGCGACATTTTCACCAACATAGTCGGATCGTCCCCTCTTACCCTGGACGACGCCTGGGAAGCCGCGAGGATGGTGGGTCTCGACAGGGACATCGCAAATATGCCGATGGGTATGCACACCGTTATCAGCGAAGGAGCAGGCAACATCTCAGGAGGGCAGCGGCAAAGGATTTTGCTTGCGCGCAGCATAGCCAACAGGCCAAAGATCGTTATATTGGATGAGGCTACCAGCGCGCTTGACAACACCACTCAGTCCATCGTTACCGAGAGCATGGACAGGATGAACGCAACGAGGCTGATAGTGGCGCATCGCCTGAGCACTATCAGGAACGCCGACAGGATATTGGTATTTAACGAAGGCAGGATAGCGGAGGAGGGGAATTTCGACACACTCATGAAGTTGGATGGTCTTTTCGCAAAGCTGGCAAAAAGGCAGCTTGCATGAGGAGGAAACGAAAATGACTGAATCTTCCGCGAACGAAGCCGCGCTGCAATACTTGGGACATCGTTACGAGGTCACGGAAACTCTGAAATTTCCGCTTCAAGACGAGAATTTCGTCAAGGAATGGGAGGAGTGGTTCCAATGCCGCTTGTGTTTTCCCGAGGCTATCGAGGAAATTTTAAAAAGCGACAAAACCCGTTGTTGGATCGAGAAAACGGCGGCCGGGGGGATACCTGTTGCGTATGTTTCGGAGCGGGCATCGTTTGAACGCCTTTATGCGATTTTGGACATGAAAACCGATACATTCAGCCTTCCTGCGTCGGTAAACGCTTTCACAGTGCCCGTTAAACTTCCTGAAATGAAGGGGCACCGGATCATCTTACTGAACAAAGCCGGTTACAGTGCGCTCTCGGGAGAGGATGTCGGTATTTCGGAGAAGGAGTGGGTTGAAAAATCCGCCATAATCCGACTTCACCACGAGTGCTTCCATTATTTTACATTGAGGGCTTTGGGAGGGATGAAGAATCACGCGCTCGACGAGGTAGCTGCGGATTGCGCGGGGCAGATTGCCGCGTTCGGGCGTTTCAGCGCTTCGCTTCAGAGGAAATTTTTGGGATTGACCGAGGATGGCGGCGGCCTAAAAGAGGGAGGACGCCTGTGGTTCTATATGAAAAAGCTTCCGGCGGAATCAGTTCCGATGGTGTGCCGTCATGTAAACGCGGCGCTCGGCGCGCTTGAATCGTATCTGGATGATAACGGCGCGATGAGAAAAAGCGAGCGCTCTTCAGATCTGGCGGTGAAACTCGCTTCGGCTGGAATTCTCGGGATTGCTACCATGGGAAAAGACCGGTCCGGATGCTTGTAACCATAGCGAAAATCCTTTCGGAACAAGGCATAGATGTAGGGGAGACGCCGTACTCGAACCGCGCGGATATTCTGAACAGCCCCTTCGAGGCGGGGAATTTTTTCGGCGTTGCCGACGCCAGGAAATATATAAAAAACTTTGCATGTTCGAGCGGTTGTGAAACATTCAAAGCCAACCTCCAACACGGCAAAAAATACGAAGATCTATCTCTAAAACTTGTAAGGATAGAGGATGAAATCCTAAAACTTCGTGAGTACGGCAAGGAGAAAAAACTCTTCGTCAGCAGTACGCTGACCGAGGAGGGAATGTCCCTTATGACCAGAATCCGGGACCTGCGGGGAGAGAAAAGCCACATCTCCAGGGAGCTGGAAGATCTGAAAGTTTCCTCTGCGGGGCGCGTCAAAAAAATGCTTACATATAAAGGTACCGTTATCTGCGACATGTTTTCGAACATGAGGAAGTTCTTGCCGCAGATCGGTTCGATCCCAGGCAGAGTAGACCGCATCCCTCTCTTTACAAGAGCCTTTGGAGAACTTTCCGTGAAAATAATCGAGCTTGGCGCGGAAGTTGCTGTCATAGGGGGTCCCTGCCTTTTTGGAACTGACGAGATGTCGGTTGTCGTGCGCCACGATGACGGAAGCGTTTACAACTTCGACTATAACACCGAGAAGCATTACAACCGTTTAAACGGGAGCGCAAATATGAGTATGCACCTCATGGGATATGGCGGACATATCGAGAGCGTAAGATTCGAAAACAGAAAGAAGCGAGTAACCCTTCAGGAGTATGAATCGCTCCGCCTGCCGTTCGAATTTGCGAACGCGCTCCGCGCTCCGCTAGTTATACCTATCCCAGACATGTCATACAAAAAATATCTTGAAGCGGTTACGGTAAAACTGGACAGGAAACTGCGCCTCAGCGTAATTGAGTCGTTCGAGAAGGAACTGTATAAGATATCGGATCTCTACCTCGACGTGATCGGCGAACTCGACGATTTGTTTAAACCTCCTAAGCTCGCCGTCGTTCACGGCAGGGACAAAGAATCTTTGGAGACTTTCTACAGAAGACGCGCGCCGTATTACGAGCGCTTCGTATCGAGGCATGGGGTAAATGCTTTAAGCAATCAACCGGAAAATATCGAGTCCGTGACGGACTATATTTTTTTCCCGGCGCTGCCTTTTTATCTATGGGGAATTGGGAATATCCTCCAAGTGGATTCAATGGATGAGGCGGATTCGCTTCGCAAGTGCGCTCAGGCTCACGGAACGTCCCTGTCCCTTTACGGGGTTCTCTATCCTGAGATGCTTGGAAAGAGCGGGAGGAGCACTATTTTCAACTCGACACTCGAAAACAAGGAATACGCGTAATGAACATGGGCGAGGGAGGACGAGTCATGACGGATAAAAAAATATCGCGTTCTTTCCATAAGATGATAGGGAAGAAAGTCTTTATAGTTGTGACTGCTTTACTCGTGTCCTCCGCCATTTTATACAATTATTCCCATTTGATGTCGCGGGACCCCTTTGAAAAGGTCGTTTTCTCCAATATCAATACCGCAAAGACGGACTCCTTTGGAGACACTTACGTTGTTGACAGCGGCAAGACGCGTATCGTCAAGAGAAACGCCGAGGGTTATGCCGAGTACATCATTTACGGCCGCGGGAAAGATACGTCAGCAACGTTCTTCGATGCAAGCGATATATCTGTCGAGGATGAGGATTATTTCTACGTTCACGACGTGATTTGGGATGCTACCGGATTGAAGATAAAAACTGAGAGAATTTTGGAGTTCAGTAAGGAAAACGGCAGAGCGGAAAGAGTGTTGTACATTGTTGATCGAACCGAAGACGACGCGTCAGCGCCAGGCTCATCGTACCTGCAGGCGCTGTCCGGGCTGACCTGCGGCGGCGGGAAGATCTGGTTCGCAAAAAAAGACGTAAACGGTTACGCGGTAATGAGCCTGGCATTGAAGGAGGGTAAAACTGTCCGCAAAGGCGAAATCCCCGCGGCGGTGAAAGAATATGAATGTGTATACGAGGACGCGGCCAAAAAGATTTTCGATTTTTCGATTGATCCTGTAAAAAGAAATACTTACTATGTCGATAAGGCTGGGAGTATATCCATCTCGGCGCCCGAAGATGCGCGCTCGATTTTTGTCCCGGTTTCAGGCAATAGGGTGAGTGAATTCTCACTGCCATTCCGTATTTCATTCGATGGATCCGATCTTTATTTTACAGATATCGGCAAGCGGGCCATCTTCCGCGTGGACAACGAGGGGCGCGCAAGGATTGTAATGGGTGGTTGGAGCGGAGGCGGTTCTTCATGGCCGCCGGTTTACAATTCAATATACGCCAGGGGCGGCATGTTGACGCTGACCAGCCTCGAATCAGTCGTAGTCAAGAATCTCGCGGATGAGAGCGAGAAATTCAACATCTCCAGCCTGCCTGTCTCACTGGCCGTAATAGTCCAGAGGACTGGATTGGAGGCGGTTTTTGCGGTCTTTATCGTCTCGGCCTTGATAGCTCTTAAAATGCTGTTTTCCTATCTCTTGAGGAGAAAATTATCTCAAAAAGAATCAATAGGCTTTTTAATAGTCGCCGCCGCGTTCCTCTTATTTTTCTCAATCGCCCCTAGTATTCTCGGTACGCTGCGATCCGACGTGAAAAACGAGACTTTGAACAATCTATCCTATATTATGCAGATATCGCCGGAAATACTGGATTCCGAATCCTTCGCCGCAATTGAAAACCCACAGGATTATGACAGCCCGGCATATCGTAAATTCACGCAATCACTAAACGCCCTCGTCAGCAGGAAATACAACTGGAACGAAAACAAGTACGGCGTTGCCTATAAGTTCAAGGACAACGTCCTGTACGTGACAGCCTTTTTAGATGAGTCCATCGGGGCCTTCTCCTCCCCGGTCATGTTCGAAGGATCCGACGCTCAAGAAATCGCGCGGGGCGGTACATGGATTACAGATATGGATCTCAAAGATGTGAGCGGAACTTACATATCGCTGACCGGCCCTATCTATGACAAGAGCGGGAACGAAATCATCGGCATCCTCGAGATGGGGGTTGAATTGAACTCATTGGAGAAAAAGATATACGCGCAGTTCAAGACAATGGCAGTCAAAGCGCTGTTGATCATCTCAATCATGCTCTTTCTGATGTATGAGGTATTAGAATCGCTCCCCCTGGCGAGCTCGAAAGACAGCTCGGCGGAGCATCGGAGGGCGGAGATGTCCCTGCCGTTCTCTTACGTCCATCCACTCACATTTGTCATTTTCCTCGTCTTCAATTTATCGTCCGGTTTTGCCCCAAATTATGCCGAAAAAATGAGCGGGTCGCTCTGGAACCTGCCTCACGGAGTTTCGTCGGTTTTGCCGCTGTCAGCGGCACAGATCATGCTCGCCGTAGGACCGCTCCTCTGCTCGAAGCTGATCGCGTGGATTGGAATAAAGCGATCCTTTATGATCGGCGCTTTTTGGGGAGTGTTAGGAGAGGTTCTGAGTGCCCGCGCGGCATCTATTTACACGCTTTTTTGGGGGATGAGCGCGGCTGGATTGGGAGCCGGTTTTCTATTCACCGCCATCCATGTATACATAGCGTCCATGGAGCATCCGGACGACAGGGAGGCCGGGTTCTCCGCGTTTACGGTCGCCAGCTTTATAGGAATCAACTGCGGTGTGATGATAGGCGGGGTTGTAGCGGTCAACTTCAGCCAGAGTGCCGTTTTTTATATGGGATCGTTTATGTGGCTGATCGTGCTGGCTGCCTTCATGTTAATCGTTAAAGAGGGAAAACGGGGAGCAATTCCCACCGAACAGGCTACGCCGACCGTTTCTACTCCGGGAGGGGGCATCTTGGCTCGTCGTTCGTCCCTTGCCATGCTGGGCTTTTTATTCATGCTGCTCTTTCCCTATTCTCTTTTGAGCGGTTTTTTATATTACTTGATACCTATTTTTGGAGGAGGCGTTGGTCTGTCGGAGTCAGAGATAAGCCTTGTTTTCGTCCTTTATGGTGTTGGGGTGATGTCAGGCTCCAAGCTGGCCTCGATTATAAGGGATACCAATCCGGGCAACCCGAGGAACCTAGTGGCCCCAGTTCTATCTGGAGTCGCGGCCATTGTCCTCTTCGCCGTCGCGCATTCGACGGGCGCGATGTTTGTCTCAGCATTCATAATAGGCTGCTCAAACAGCGCGGGGGGCGTTTTTTTTCCGCTCTACTTCACCGAGATATCCGTGAGGAGGAATTCCGCCTCCGGTACGGAGATGGTGATATATGACTTCATCGAAAGTCTCGGGTATGCGGGAGGTCCCCTAGTTTTCGGCTTGATCCTGAGTTCGGGAAACGTTACATCCGCGTTTATCGTCCTGTCGGCGTCGATATTGGCGATCTTCCTGGTTTTTTACCGCGGACAGGCGAGAAGGCTCAAGTCGTATTGATTTAGGCGCGGACAGACCGTGCCGCAATGGAGAGGGAGGTGAGGCATGAGAGAGTATTGAAGGTCACGAGGGCGCGCTGGTTCCAAAAGATCGCACAGCCTGAGGTTGTGCTGGGTGTGCCGCGATAACGGCACTAAAACGGCTGAAAACACTAAGGGAGGCCAATCATGAGCAAGTTCTCCGATTTCTACAAGAAGATCACGACCGACAAGGCGCTGGGAGAGGAGTTCAACTCGATAATAAAAGCGCACAACTTCAAGCCTGGCGCGACGTTTGCCGATTTGGACGACGCCACCATCAAGGACCTCGAACCGCTGGGCAAGAAAGCCGGCATAGTTTTCACGTTTGAAGAGGTGAAGGCCTTTCTGGCGAGAAAACCTGGCGGCGAGCTGTCAGAGGACGAACTGGAGGCGGTGGCCGGCGGCAAGGGAAGCGGCGGAAACACTACTAAGACGACGACGTGCGGACAAGTTGGTACGAACCTTGATGTCACAGTTACCCTCTGATAATTAAATAAATTTCATCAGTCTTCGGTTTTACCGGCTAAGGCTGCTTGGAAACCGTATTGGGCGGCCAGTCTGAGCGTTAATGCGGTTTATCGCGGTATTTATTTCGGTGAATGGGTATTTTCAGCGCCGCGCGGGTTCTTGGAGACGCTGGAATCCGCGCGGCTTGAACAACGGAGGAAACGGTTTGAATATTGCTATGACCACTGCTGGATCAGGAATACGAAAGATATCGCCGGATGAATTTTGCGAGATGTACGGAGATACCAGCCGCAGAGCTCTTTACTATGTAAGGAACATAGGTAAGGAGGGGTTCGTATTATCCGCTTTTAGCGGAGACGCCCCGGTGGGGTATCTCGTTTGCAGGGCCCAGCTCGGAGTGAAAAAACTCTTCGTGCAGGTCGCGAACGTGCTGGAAGAATACCGCGGGAGGGGGGTTTGCTCGAAACTCCTCGGCGAGGCGGAAGTCATCTGCGCCGAAATGCGGTTGAACGCGGTAAAAATATGTGTTGCTGAAAACACAAGCGGCTTTGGTTTTATAAGAGATTTTTTGGCTGGGAATGGATACGTGATAGCCGACAAAGTTCGGATATTCCGTTGCGAGCCTGGCGGTGAGCGGGACTATCGGGGTTGGGAGGTGTACATGGCCGAGAGAGGGGACAGGCTGGTGCGCTGGCTGGAGGCGGATGGCTTCAGCGCGGTGACATTTGAGAGCGCCGGAGACACTGTCATGAAGGAGCTTTATGAGTCTGGCGCTAACGAATTCGGGAACGATCTGGATATAACGCCCTTTCTCGACGGGGAGGGCTGCAATCTTTTGAGGTCCGTCAGCGCGGTCGCTCTGAAGGACGGACGCCCGGCGGCTTACTGCCTCGTAACCGGCCCTGATACCGTCAGCGCGGTATTCGAGCAAATATCGGTGGCGAAGGCGTACAGGAACACTGGCGTTCTGCTGATGGCCTTGGCCGAGTCGATGCGGCGCTTCAAGGAACTCGGGTATACGAGGGCTGTGTACGCTATATATGAGCGCAACACGATCGCGCTCGCGTTCGCGAGGAAAATTTTGCGCAAGATGACGAGTAACGAAAAAGCGCAGTATAACTTCGAGAAAACGATAAGTTATACCAATTAGCGATCAATAGGTTGTTTTTGATGCGACTGAGCGGTTATCCAAACTTGTTTTAACGCTTCACCCTTCAGGCCTTTGATTTCAAATTGGCATTAAAACGTATGCGGTGCGCATTATTGCGTGATGGAGGAAGACGATATGGCTAAACTTGAAGATATCGAGGGAATCATAGCCCATAAGATAGTGGAGAGGCTTGAATTGACGGATGTGGACCCGGATTCGATATCTCCCGAGGCGAGCCTCTTTGAATCCGTGAAGGGAGATGGCGGGAACCTAGGCCTCGATTCGATCGACGGGCTCGAACTGATAGTTTTGATTTATGAGGAGTGGGACATAAAGGTGAGTGCGAACGATATGCCAAGGCTTACTACTATAAAACGCACAGCGGATTATATCAGAGAGCGCTCGGCGGACGCAGAGAAATGATGAATCACTCAGGCGGAAGGACAGCCATAACAGGGATAGGTGTGTCCGCTCCGAACGGGCGAGGGAGGGAGGCTTTTTTCAGGAGCTGCTCTGATGGCGCCGCGGGGATCGGGGAGTGCGGGCTCTTCTCCGCGGAAAAGCTCTCGACCCGGCATTTCGGCGAAATACGCGGCGATTTTCCACCCGCGTCCTCCCCGCCGGTCGGTGACACCAGGTTGAAGGCGCTCATCCGCGAAGCCCTCGCTGAGGCCATGAGCGACGGGGGCCTTGACAGCGAGCAAATAGCCGCTCTCGGGACGCGGGCATGGTTATGCTTTGGAACGCTGTTAGCCGCGACAGACCCCATAATGGAATACTCCGCCGCGAAGAGATCGGGGAGAACCCTTCACGGCTATCTGGAAAACGTCAACGATTATCTGCCATTCATTCGCGAGCTATGCGGAGTCGGCGGCGCGTCTTTCGTCAGTTCCGCGGCCTGTGCCGCCGGAACGACCGCAGCCGGCATGGCGTATGATTTCATAAAAAACGGAATGTGTAGCCTCTGCGTCGTTGGCGGCGCCGATCCTCTCACAAAGGCAGCGGCCTACGGGTTTCACGCCCTCAAACTGCTGAGCGGCGGGGTGTGCAATCCGTTTGACGAGTTCCGCGACGGCATAAGCATAGGAGAAGGCGCGGCGTTTTTTATCTTCGAGGAGCATGAGGCCGCGCTGTCGCGCGGCGCGCGCATATACGCGGAGGTGAAAGGCTATGGGCTCTCGAACGACGCGTATCACATAACAAGCCCCGACCCTGACGGGCTCGGCGTGGTTCACGCGATGAGGGAAGCCTTGCGCGAAGCCGGGCTCGCTGCCGGGGACGTGTCTCATGTGAACGCTCACGGCACGGGAACACCGATAAACGACCAGGTGGAACTCCAGGCCATTGAGAAATTGTACGGCAGCGCAAAAAAACCGAGTTTGACCTCGACTAAGGCGCTGGTCGGTCACTGCATGGGGGCGGCCGGCGCTCTCGACCTCGCGGCTCTGGTCATGGAGGTGAAAAACCAGGCGTATATGCCGTTGCCAAACCTCACAAACCCCATTGGGACGGATTGTTTCATAAGCTCCGCCGCGCATCCTCGCGAGATCAATTTCGGTTTCTCCAATTCATACGCTTTTGCCGGCAATATCGCCAGCCTCCTAGTGGGGAGGATGATTGACGAATGACCGGGACGGCTTGCCGGATAGACAGGGATGGCGTCATGAAGGCACTCCCGCACAGGGAGGAGATGCTGATGATAGACTGTGTAACCGAACTGGAACGGGGACGCAGGGCTATTGGTTACAAGGACATAATTAACGGGGAGTTCTGGTGCGCGGGCCATTTTCCAGGCGAGTCGATATTTCCCGGGGTGCTTGTGATAGAGATGATGGCCCAGATTTCGGCTTTGGCGTTTTACAGGAAGGGCGGGCCGGAGGCAAAACCGTTGCTGGCCAAGGTTGACAACGTCAAGTTTTTGTCGAAGGTTACGCCGGGCTGCCGCCTGTTTGTCGAAGCGGTATTGGACGCCGAGATCGCAGGGTTCTTCAGGATGAAGTGCAGGGCCTTCCGAGACGGAGAGGACGTGGCGGTCGGGAAACTGACCTGTTGCATGAAGCATGGTGACGCGGAATGAATTCATATGAAACAGCGATAAACGGAATCGGAATCATAAGCGCGGCTGGGGTTGACGTGAGATCGGTGTGTGAACGCATACGCGGCGGCCTAGTGAAGCCTCGTACCGGAAAGCAGCCGCGCGAGACGGAGTTCGAGCCCGGCGTCCCTCCGCAGAAGCTGAGAAGGGTGAATCGCTATTCAAGGCTGGCGGTGGCCGCCGCGATTCAATCCATGAACGACGCCGGCAAATCGGACACGAGCTTCGACCCGTTTCGCGGAGGAACCATCTTCACGACAGGATACGGCTCGATGTCGTCGAACATCGCTTTCGGAATGTCAGTGGCCGATGGCGAGCCGGATCTGTGCAGCCCGTCTCTTTTCGCGGGCACTGTGGCCAACGCGTGTGTCGGTCAGGTTTGCGTCCAACTGAATCTGAGGGGGCCAAGCACGGTTCTGATAGGCGGCAATGTCCTTCTCTACTCGAAGCTGCTGTTGGAAACGGACAGGGCGGACGTCGTCTTCGCGGGCGCGGTCGAGGAATACGACGAAGACCTCTTCGCGTCGCTCGGGAAAAATGAGATCGCATCAGAGATATGCGTTAACGAAGCGACGGTCGTATTCTACCTCGGACGGAGGAACGAGGCTTCGTACTGCGTTGTCGGCGAAAGCTCATCGGCGGCCCTCCGCGGATACCCTCTGGTGAAAAGACTCGGTGAAGCGGAGTCGGAAAGAGCCATGCGGCTCTCACTGAGGGAATGTCTCGATAAAAACGGAGGCGCCGATGTTGTCATATCATCCGCGAACGGGTCGTATTTCGACAGTATCGAGGCCAGAGCCATCGAGGCGGAAGCTCCGGGAGCGGGGGTGGCGGACGCGGTGAAGAGGTTTTTCGGTGAAACTATGGGATCGGCATTTCTCATCGCCGCGGCGGCTGGCTCGCTTTGCCTGAGGGAACGCCGTTTCGCGGAAGGATTGGGCATCGTGCGCGATCTGGATAAGATCTTGGTGACGGGGTATGACCCCATAGGGAACTACAACTGTGTCGTTTTATCCAAGAACAGGGACCTCTGAAATGCTCATGCTCGAGGGAAAGACGGCAGTGATAACCGGAGGATCGAGAGGGATTGGCCTTGCCTGTGTGGAGTCCTTTCTGGCGGAGGGGGCTCGCGTAGCCGCCACGTATAACTCGTCGGCGGGGGGGCTGCCGGCGCTCGCGGATGGCGGGTATGGCGGGTGTCTTTCTATCCACAGGCTCGATATACGCGACGAAGAGAGGGTTGAGAGAATTTCGGCTGACATGGTCGAGCTTTTGGGCGGGCTGGATATTCTCGTCAACAACGCCGGGGTGAGCCGCCCGTCTCTTTTCATGACGATAACGGACGAGCATTGGGATGAGGTTTTGCGGACAAACTTGTACGGAGCGTACCGAATGCTGAAACAACTGCTGTTCCCCATGTTGTCCCATAAGAGAGGCTCGGTGATAAACATTGCCTCAGTGAACGGTCTTCGGGCAGACAAAGGACAGGCAGCCTACTCCGCATCAAAAGCGGCTCTGATAAGCCTCACTCAGACGCTCTCAAGGGAATTCTCCGGCAGGGGGATTCGGGTCAACGCGGTAGCGCCTGGGTATGTCGAAACGGATATGACTTCGACGATTTCCGCGGAATTGCGTGATGAATTGATAAGACAGATTCCGATGAGACGCTTCGGACTTGCCTCCGAAGCGGCGAACGCGGTGACGTTTCTAGCAAGCGATAGATCGAGCTATATAACAGGCCAGACTATCATCGTGGATGGCGGTCTGTATTAGAGGAGGGGTATCGTGAGCAAGTTTGTGGAGTTTTACAACAAAGTACGCTCGGACGATTCACTAAGGGCGGAGTTCGCTGGAGTGATGAAGGAACAGGGGGTGGCTGTCGGCGCCAAGTTCACGGACCTTGACGAGAAGGTGCTGGCAGCGCTCGAGCCGTTGGCGCTGCGCGCAGGCATCGGTTTTAAGCTGGATGAGGCGATTGAGTATTTTTCCAGAAAAGAGGATGGAGTCCTGTCGGATTTCGAACTCGAGGCTGTGGCGGGAGGAGCTAAATATATACCGGAGGTCGAGTACATATATCAGGATGCGGAAGGGAGTCACAGTTCTAATGGATAAATTCATCGAGTTTAGGAACAAGATGATATCTGACGGTAAATTGGCGGAGGAGTATGGCGAGGTCATTAAACGCCGCAGTATCGCGAAAGGGACAAAATTCTCCGACCTCGATGACTCTGCGATATCAGAGATGATAGATGTAGCGCGCCGAGGCGGTTTCGTTTTCACCCTCGATGAGGTCAGGAAGTATTTTGCTGGCAATTCACAGGGCGAACTCTCGGACACCGAATTGGAGAGCGTGGCGGGAGGAAAGGGAGAACAGTCAACGCTCATCGTTGATATTTACCGCAACGAAGAGAACAAGCCCCAATGGATGGAGAAGAGGTATAATAAAAGTTAAGGAAATGCTGCTTTATAGAATCGCCAAAGCGAAATAGGGAGATGATGGAGTGAGTAAGTATATCGATTTTTACAACAAAATAAGCGCTGACGTTAATTTTGCGGCGGAGTACAAAAAAATCATGAAAGAGAAGAGGGTTCCAACGGGAACGCCATTTTGGGCACTTTCTGACGATGTGCTGGACGCGCTGATTTCGCTTGCGTCTACCGCCGGTTTTGACTTTACGCTCGATGAGCTTAAAGCGCGTTTTTCAAAGAAATCCGGCAGCGAACTGTCCGATGATGAACTCGAGGCAGTTGCCGGAGGCAAGGGTAAAGTCCCCGATAAAATTATATTTATCGACCATGCCTGGGACGATCCCGATAACCCACACAACCCGAATAATCCAAGTTATACGTCCAGCTAGATGAAGCAATTCCGCCTAAGGGAGAATTTTGCATTCAGAGGTTGGGACAAGCTACCTTATGCTGTGGTCGACTTAAGGAATGCTGAAGCCGTTTTTTTGACACTCGGCCAATTCAAACCTCTATATGATTTTCTTTCGGACGATATCTCGCTTGAGGATGAGTCGTTGGAGTTATATGAGGATATGGCTCGTATGGGCATCGAACGGGGATTTCTGGAGGAGTGTGAGTCAAAGACGCACCTGGCGTCTTATCAAAAGTACAAGAGGGCAGGCTGTCGCTATATAAAAAGCGTACAGTGGTCGATAACCAACGCGTGCAACCTGAGATGCCGCCATTGTTTCGTCAACGCCTCAGATGTAAGACAGGAGGAATTGTCCCTGCAAGACTGCCTTCGCATCATCGATCAGCTTGAGAGCGCAAACGTGGCGGCGGTATCGCTCACCGGAGGAGAACCTCTTATACGGGAGGACTTTTGGGATATCGTCGACGCGCTTTTAGAAAAAAGAATAACCGTAACCGATCTTTTCACAAACTCTCTTCTCGTAGATGAGTGTTTCCTGGATGAATGTTCGAAAAGGCACCTGTCGTGGGTTTTCTGCATCAGCTTCGACGGAGTCGGATGTCACGACTGGCTGCGGGGAATGGATGGCGTCGAGTCGCGTGCAGTGGATGCGATAAAGCGTATAAAATCCGCGGGATTCCGGGTCGCGATAAGTTCCGCTCTTCACAGAGACAATCTGGCGTCCCTATGCCCAACCTATGAGCTATTGAAAGAACTCGGCGTCGACGCATGGAAAATGTCCCCTGTGATGCACACCGGGCGCTGGGTTGAAGAGGCGGATAAACGAATAATAGGCGTTACGAGCCTTTATGATTTATTTCTTGATGTTATTGGCTGGTATCGTCATGACTCCATGCCGATGGCACTCTCATTGGGTGGTTTTTTCACCTGCTTGAGAGGCCGCAGTGAGTGGAGCTCTCCATATCATAGGAATGCCGGGACCGAGCGCTCGCTGAACCTGCCGGTCTGCGGAGCGTGCAGGACGCATATTTATCTTGCGTCAAACGGCAGGGTTCTGCCATGTATCCCTACGGCCGGAACATGTTTGGAGGAAGATGCTCCCAATATCATGGATGTTCCTCTCACAGAGATATTGGGCAGTTCGAAATTTTTCGAGCTTATTGATACGCGCCTTGGCGCGTCGTTCGAACAGAATCAGATTTGCGCTGATTGCGAATTTCGCCTCGAATGCGGTCCATGCAGGGCCTCGGCTCTGCATGAAACCGGTCATTTTTACGGCCCGGACAAATCGGCTTGTGTTTACTGGAATGGGGGTTATCCAGAGAAAATAAAGCGTGTTTTCGAAACGTCTCAACATAGCGGAAGGCGCCCTGCTTCGGCGGATACGAGCCGCTTGAGTATATCAATGAATTTGGCGCGGTGAAAGTGCTATAATTTTTCCCGAAACCACAGGCAAGACCGCTGGGCTCTGCCCCGAACCCCGCAGGGGAACCAGTCCCCTTGACTCCGTTATCATTTTTCACCCTACGGGTGAAAATAAAAATGTAAAAAGGGTCCAGGGAACTAGTTCCCTGATGGGTGCGGGCGGCGCTTGCGGTTTCGATCCTGCGGTTTGAGGTTTTTTGCGCTATCACAAGGAGGTTGAGACGCATCATGGCTCGAAATTTCTCGAACACCAGGGGCTTCGTCGTCGCGGCGGCGTCCAGCGGAGTCGGCAAGACCACTGTGGCATCGGCGATATGCCGTATTCTGAGGGACAGGGGATACGTCATCCAGCCGTTCAAGACCGGGCCGGATTTCATCGACCCGACATACCTCACGCTGGCGGCCGGGAGGGAGTGCGGAAACCTCGACGGGCACCCGTGCCCGGACCTGATGCCATATCTCTACGCGGAGGGGTGCGGCTCGCATCGCATCGGCAGTGAGGCGGACATAGCGGTGGTAGAGGGAGTGATGGGGCTGTACGACGGGCTGGGCGCGGAGGGGCTTTACTCCACGGCGTGGCTCGCCAGGACGCTTGATTTGCCGGTCGTGCTGCTGGTGAGCGCGCGGGCGGTCGCCGCGAGCGTCGCCGCTGTGGTCAAGGGATTCGCGTCACTCGAGCCTCTGGCGCCCCAGATAACGGGCGTGATAGCAAATCAGGCCTCGGGGCCGGAACACGCGGAGCTGATCGGCGAGGCCGTGTCGAAGTTCGCGGGGATCCCTCTGATCGGGTGGCTGCCGGCGATCCCCGGTGATGGGTTTTCCTCGCGCCACCTCGGGCTCGTCCCGGCGTTGGAGCGCGTAGGGACCGAGGAGACGATAGAGCGGTGCGCCAGGGAGCTCGCGAGCCGGCTGGATGTCGGCGCGCTACTCGAGATGGCGCGTCTGCCGAGCGGGCGGTACGAGGCGCCGGAGATAGAGACGGCGCCGGCGAAGCCCGACGGCTCGCCCGTCCGGGTGTCGGTGGCGTCCGATGACGCGTTCGGCTTTCACTATCGCGAGAACTGGAGCCTGCTGGAGAGACAGGGCGCGGAGGTCTCCATGACGTCGCCGCTGCGCGACGACGCGCCCCCGGAGGACACCGACCTTTTGATTCTGCCCGGGGGCTATCCGGAGGTGTTCTCCGGCCAGCTGTCGGGCAACGCGAAATACATGGAGTGGATAAGGGATTTTTCGCGCAGGGGCTTCATATACGCGGAGTGCGGAGGGATGCTGTATCTCGCCCGCGGCATGGAGTACGAGGGCGTGACGAGAGGCATGGTGGGCTTGATCGACGCTGACGTCAAGATGACCAAGGAACTGCGGCACTTCGGGTACGTGGAGGCGGCCGCCGTCCGGGACAATTTGCTGTTTAAGAGCGGGGACTCGCTGCGCGCTCACGAATTCCACTACTCGAAACTGGTAGGGGAGGCCCCCGCGGCGTTCTCCGTCCGCAAGTCGTCCGGGAAGGGCGAGGCGTGGACTGACGGCTTTGTCATGATGGAGGGCAGGGGGCTGGCGACCTACCTGCACATAAATTTTTACTCCTGCCCGGGGAACTCCGCGAGGATGCTAAGTCTTGCGGCTGGGGGCCGAGGCTGACTCCGCGGCGTCGCCTCGCAGCTCTTCGCTCACTCTCTCGAACAGGGGGAAGGTGTCGGAGAGCAGGTGCATCATCAAGGGGTCGAAGTGACGGCCCGTCTCGTCGTATATGATGGACATGGCCTCGTCGTGGCTCAACACCCCTTTGTACGGGCGCTCCGACGTGAGCGAGTCGTAAATGTCGGATACGGCCATTATCCTGCCTGAGATCGGTATGTCGCTCCCCGCGAGCTTGTTCGGGTAGCCGGAGCCGTCCCACCACTCGTGGTGGGAGACGACTATCTCGCGGGCTACGTGCAGGAACGACGAGTCGTCCCCCAGGTTCTCTATCGCGTCGCTGATCATCTGCGCGCCGAACGTAGTGTGTTTCTTTATCTCGTCGAACTCCTCCGGCGTCAGCTTCCCGGGCTTGAGCAGGATGCTGTCGGAGATGGCGACCTTGCCAATGTCGTGCAGCTTGGAGGACTTGACGATGTGCTCGCCGTACTGGGGGGTTATTATGTAATTTGGGTGTTTTTTGTTGAACAGGCAGTCCACAACGAGCTGCGTGTAGGTGGTGGTGCGGACTATGTGCCCTCCCGTCCCGCTGTCGCGCCAGGCGGTCACGCCGGCCAGTATGTCCAGGATGGAGTCCTGTGTGTTGCGGAGCTGCGCGGTTTTTTGTCCTACCAGGGTCTCAAGGCGCTTGCGGTAGTCCTCCAGCTCTATGTGGAGGTTGACGCGCGCCATGACTATCCCCGTCGTGATCGGCTTCAAAATATAGTCGACTGCCCCAAGGTGAAGGCCGGCCTCCTCCTTGTCGCGTCCCTCCTGGGCCGTGAGGAATATGACAGGGATCGACTGGAACCTCGGGTCGTCCTTCAGTCTCTTTATCATCTGATATCCGTTCATCTCCGGCATCTCGACGTCAAGCAGGATCAGGTCGGGGGAGTTGCGCTCCAGGAACGCGAGCGCCCTGCCGCCTGACGGCGCCGCGTACACCTTGTACTTGGGCTTCAGTATCTCCTGGAGCATCCGCAGGTTCGTGGCGTCGTCGTCCACGACGAGAATGCT
Source organism: Synergistaceae bacterium (assembly GCA_031269245.1). Taxonomy (GTDB): domain Bacteria; phylum Synergistota; class Synergistia; order Synergistales; family Synergistaceae; genus JAIRKI01. The sequence continues at coordinate 45,810 of JAISZL010000098.1, forward strand.
GTGCTCCTCAGGGTTGGCGCTCATTTTTCCCCTCCCAGCGCGCCGCCTGTCTCGAGTATCGCTTTTATCAAGTTGGCGGCCAGGTCGTAGTTGAAGGACTCTATCGCTGCCCTCGTCTGGAAGAGCTTCCTGTCCAGGTCGATTCCGTAGCTCTCGCTGGTTATCCTGTCCATCAGCTCCAGAGCGTCGTCGTGTTCCAGTGCGTCCAGCAGCGATTGGGCGTACTCCAGCATACTGCGGATCATCTCCACGTTCCCCGCTGACTTGGTCTCGTCGACCTGGAACTTTCTCTCGGATACGATTTCGCCTATGAACGAGAACAGCTCATCCATCTTCTTGGCGAAGTCGCCGAAGTTGTCCTCTATGTACCCGTAGCCCTCCGATATGGTGGCCATCTCCAGATACCTGGCGTCCTCGGATATCTCCATCGCGCCTATGTTGGCCAGGGAGCTCTTGCAGGAGTGTATGTCTATCCTGAAGCTGTCGTAGTTTTTGTCCTTCACGTATGCGGCCATGTTCAGCATCTTCAGCGGGATGCTGGTCATGAAGGCATTGACCACCGCGATGTACGCGCTCTCGGAGCCGCCTATATTGGCCAGCGCGGTCTTGGTGTCCAGCATCCCGCTGAGGCGCGAGACCACCGAGTCCCCGCTTTTCGCCTCGGCGCGTTTTTTCTCGGTCTTCACCGCCGCGACCTTGCTCTCCGGCAGCCACTTGATGAGGATCCTATTGAGCTCCGGTATCTCGATCGGCTTGCTCAGGAAGTCGTTCATGCCGCAGGAGAGGTATGTCTCCTTCATGCCGACGAGGGCGTTGGCGGTCAGCGCTATTATCGGCGCCTCCCGCGTCCAGCCGGGCATCTCCCTCATCATCTTGGTGGCCTCGATGCCGTTGATCTCGGGCATCATGTGATCCATGAATATTATGTCGTACTGGCGCTTCTTGACCATCTCCAGCGCGTCCTTGGCGCTGTCAGCCGTATCCGGCTCAATCCCGTACTGGCGCATCAGCTCGCTCGCGACCATCAGGTTTATGTCGTTGTCATCGACCAGAAGAATCTGGACGTCCCTGAACGTGAACGCGTCCATGACTCTCTCGTCGCCGCCGGCTCCGCGGCTGACGGCCTTTTTGCTGTTGATCGCGTTCGCCATGCCCATCACGAGGAGCGGCTCGAAGAACACGGCGACGTTCCCCCGGGTGTTCTGCTTCGCCGCCACCCTTATGTTTTTTATCGCTATGACCTGGCAGTCCTGCGGCACGTCGCGCATCCTGCCGGCCAGCATGTCGTTCCCGAAGTCGTATCTGTATATGAGGTGCGTGTAGAAGTTCTCGGCAAGCAGCAGATCCAGCGATTTCTCGTCCATGCAGATGTCGCGGTTCACCCCCATGTCCTCCAGCATCCACCCATACTCGTTTGCGTGGATACCGTCGGCCAGGACCAGCACCCTCTTGGAGAGCGGGCTCAGGACGGATGCCAGCGACATGCTCGACGCCGCGCGGAGCTCCACGGAGAAGAAGAACGAGCTGCCTTTGTTCCACTCGCTAACCACCTCCAGCTTGCCCCCCATCTTGGAGACCAGCCTGCTGCTGATCGAGAGGCCCAGTCCCGTTCCCCCGTTCGTCCCGTTCTCCTCGATACCGCCGGCGACGAACGGGGAGAATATTCTGGAGAGCTCTTTCTCCTTGATTCCGATCCCGGTGTCCGTCACGGAGAACGAGAGCGACACGCCATCGCCCCTCGCTGGCTTGCACGATATGCTGAGTTCGACGTGTCCGCGCTCGGTGAACTTGACCGCGTTGTTGAGCAGGTTGAGCAGCACCTGCTTCAGCCTGAGGTCGTCGCAGATCAGCGACGAGGGGATGCGGGGGTCTATATGGGCGGCAAACTCCAGTCCCTTCTCGGACGCCTTCAAGTAAACGAGGCTCGCTATGTCGGTCAGCATGGAGCCGACGTCCGTCGCGGTCTCGGTCAGCTCGAGCCTGCCGCTCTCTATCTTCGAGAAGTCCAGCAGGTCGTTTATTATGGCAAGCAGCGAATGGGACGCGTTCGTTATGCTCTGCACGTAGCCCCTCTGCATGTCATCGAGCCTGGTCAGCAGAAGAAGATCGCTCATCCCCTTTATGACGTTCATCGGAGTGCGGATCTCGTGACTTATGCTGGCCAGGAACGTCGTCTTGGCCCTGTCCGCGGCCTCGGCCCTGTCTATCGCGTCGGCGAGCTCTGTCACATCGTGCAGCGCCGCGACGACGCCGATGCGATCACCTAGGGAGTTGGCGGCGGGGGAGATATACACCTCCACGCGCATCTGCTCGCCGGACGCCGCCTCGATTCTGTCGCTGAAGTGGATGTCGTCCGCGCCGCCCATGACGTCGTTGAAGTGGGCCGTCATTTTATCGATCCATCCCTCGGAGGCGATACGGGAGAAGAGCTTTTTGAAGGGCACGCCATACATGGCCCTCTGGTCGGCGCACGAGAGCGTCCTCATCAATTTGTCGGTGCCCGCCACATACCTCAACTGCCGGTTTAACGCAAAGATCATCGCGGGGGACGCGCCAAGCAGCAGCCGGTTGTATATGGACTGCAGTTCGCTCTCCCTGTCGGCTCCGGCCGCGCGGCGCGACAAACCACTGGACGCGTTCCGGGCGATGTGACATCCCTCGCCCGAAGCATCCTCTTTCCTCCTGTTCAGGTTGTACTCCGAGATGGTATCCGCTATTTCGCCGTCGCTGAAACTCTTATCGCCGTCTTCGCTCATAGTCTCCCTGATCGTGTATGGCACGCCGTCTTTCGCTCCGCGCCGCGTACCTCGAAAATGTCGCTCTCCGTTGACACTCCATGCGCGCACTGAAAGAGCGGCAACCGAGGGCAATACACATTATAACAGCAGAATAAAAATAACTCAAACTTCTTAACTTCGCACCCTGGACTTGCGTGGCAGACGCATCAAACTGACCCAATCAAGATCAGGAGATAATTATCATTCCAGCGCCCTCGGCGGGTGAATATGAAACCGGGGAGGAATTCAGGAGGGGACATCCTCCCCGGCATTGGGCAACGGCTGATCGCCTTTAGAACTTCAGGTCGTACTTCGCCGGGTCCAGCTTGTCGCAGTCGGGCACAACCTCTTCGGCCAGCTCCTCCAGGGTGTCGGGCAGGGAATAGACATCTGCCGTCAGCTTCCCAAGCCACTCCCGCTCCTTCTCGCTCAAGACGAGGCCGCCTTCCTTGGAACCCTTTTCTATAGACAGCAGCGCCAGCTCCGCCGCCTTCCTCACCCTGTTGTAACAGCCGGTCTCCGCCACGATCCCCTTGGAGATCCCGAGCACGACGTCGGGGCGCAGTATCCAGGCGTGAGGATCGAGATAGCAGTCCGAGTCGGCGTGAAGGTCCCGCAGTATAAGGGCCTCTTTTTTGCCCCGCGCGGAGGCCGCGTTCATGAGGCGGCAGTCGTAGGCCAGCAACTCGAAGTACGCGACGGGCGCGCTCCCGCTCAAGAGATGCACGTTCTGGACCGACTCGTTCGACCAGAGGTCCGCGACACAGATGGCGATATTGCCGCAGGCGCTCAGGTGCGCGCAGGACGCGGAGCGGCCCTCCATCGAGATCGGGTTGCCGCTTATCGCCTTTATGTACGGGCCCTCGTAACCGCAGTCCTTGTCGGGTCCCTTCGCCCCGACCTCCATCGCCACGAGGCTCCTTACGGCGCACATCACGCGGTCGGCCGCCGCGAACACGCGCGGGATGTAGTTCTTCTCCGCCAGCACCATCGCGGTATTAGCGAGGCCGCACGCCGTGTCACCGGCCGGGATGGCGCCGTGTCTGCCCGCTATCTCGACGATCGCCGTCCAGACCTTCTCCATGTCCAGGCATGAGAGGGCCGAGAGGGCGAACACCGCCCTTTTGATGTCACAGAACATGAGCGCGTCGTCGTGGACCTCCTTGCCGCCGATCGTCTCTATGGCGAGGAAATCCGCGCCGGCCGCGGCGCATCCCTCGAAGGCGGCCATAGTCTCGTCCCACCGCTTTCCGTGCCACATATGCTCCAGGCCCTCGCCCTCGCGGTTATCGTTCGGCGTTATGCGCACAGCGCCCTTTATCCCGCACTTGTCCTCGTGCTCCTTTATAATGTCAACGATGGTCTTGCAGACCTCGACCGCCCACTCGGGCCTGAACGTCATGTCGGGCAGCGTCTCGATCTCGGCCACGAAGCCGGGGACCTCGAGATCCCTCGCTCGGTTGCACGTCCCCGTGATGATCCGCTTGTAGTGCTCTATGGCGTCGGGCCACGTTTCGTCCGTCAGGGGCATCGTGGGAAGGGTGAAGTTCAGCTCGGGGTATATGGTTCCGCCGCCGATTACCATCCCGTTTTTAAGGCTGACCGGGTTTTTCGCCACGCCGTAGACGAAATCGTCGAGATCAGAGTAGGCCGTCGTTCTGTACTCATTCCTTGCCATACATGGATTCCTCCTCGGTTTTATCCTGCTTGGTTTGAATTGTGTTGGCGCATAGCGGTTTATTCTGTTGTTGACTCGCGGGTCGCTGTGATGCCCTGATGCCGCGGAGTCCTTTTGAGAAGAACTCTCCGTTCCGGGGCTGCCTCCCCTCCTCTCCTCCAGCGATCCGGCTGGGACATTTTCACTTGCGGCTTGCGCGCGCATGACACGCAGCGCCGTTCTTGTATAAATTAACGCGGGAAGCCGGGCGCTTTCATACCCGGCTTCCCGGTAAGCAAAGAAGGAGTTGCTTGGAACGCTAAAACATCGTGGTGGGCGATGTTAAAGCCAAAAATAAAGAGGGAACCGCCTCAATACGCGGTTCCCTCCGTCGATTTCGGAAGATGACGTCCGTGCCCGCGCACTGTCATATATTCCTCCTCGAAATCAGTCTCCTGGCTCTCGTTCATCCTACTCCCGCGACTTCCCGGCATGTCATCCATACCAGTGTCCTTACGCGGTTTCGTCCCGATTACAGTGGCGGGGCCGCCCCGGTCTCTCACCGGATTCCTGTTTGTTTCGAGGGTGTTCCCTATTTAGTTGCTACGGAAATATTACACCCGGAGAGGACTTTTGTCTATAGCCCGCAACCGGCACGCGTATAGATCAAAAATCTTCCCTATATTTCGCGGCTGCACCATAATTTATTTTTCATGTTGACAAAATAACAGGGAGGGGTGTAGGATTATTTTGAGAGACAAAAGAGGCATAAATATAAAGAAATATTCCGCACCTTAACAACGGAAGTTAGACATCGAGGAATCTGGTGAAACTCCAGGACGGCCCCGCCACTGTGATCGGGACGAAACCGTGTGCGTAAGCGAGCCACTGCCATTGAGAGACCCTGGCGGGAAGGCGCGGGAGTAGGATGAACGAGAGTCAGGACACTCGGAGGGATACGTGCGAAGGGCACGGAATGTCCATCTCAGTGCCATTGGAGAAGACCCTCGCACGCGCGGAGGGTCTTCTTTTTTTGGTTTCGCGTCAGGTCAGTCAGTTGTCGAGTTGGATATTAGCGTGTGAACCGCGCCGCGATTAGCCAAAGCGCGGTAAGATCGCTGGTTCGCTGCCGGGTGCGGGCAGAGCCCGCGATCTTACCTCCAGATAAGGAGTGATCGTTATCAAACGCGTGTTTTCGAGACCCTTTCTCGCTTTAATCGCCATCGCCTCTCTGTGCGCCGCAAACCGCGCGGCCTCAGCCGCCGTGCCCGGGAGGATATTGTCTCTGGCTCCGGCGGCGACGGAGATAATCTTCGACTTGGGACTAGGGGACAGGGTGATCGGCGTCACCGAGTACTGCTCCTGGCCGCCGGAGGCGAAATCGAAGCCGAACGTCGGCGACATGATGCATGTGAACATGGAAGCACTCGTCTCGATGAGCCCCGACATCGTCGTCATCTCCGATATGAACGCGCACATAGGAAATCAAATAGAGTCCCTCGGATACCCGACCGTCATCGTCAATCAGGACAGCTTCGAGGAGATTTGCGGCTCCATGCTGCGGGTGGGCGCGGCCTGCGGGATAGCGGAGGCCGCGAAAAAACGGGTGGCCGAGCTTCGCGGCGCCGTGAACGATCTCTCGATGAAACCGGACGGCAAAAAACAGCGCGTGCTGGTGGTGGTAGGCAGGGACGTGGGCGACACGTCCTTCAAGAAAGTTTACGTCGCCGGTCCAAGATCGTTTTACAACGACCTGCTGACCCGCTCCGCCTCGGTGAACGCGTTCCCCGACGACTTGCCATATGCCAGCATCTCCCAGGAGGGGCTCCTGCGCATCGACCCGGACTTCATAATTGAGCTGGTGGGCGAATACGGCATGACGAACGTGGACACGGGATCAATACTGGCCCAATGGGAAAAGGTAAAGGGCCTCCGTGCCGCGCGGTCCGGGAACGTGGCCGTCATACGCGGAGACTTCACATTCAGGGCAGGCCCCAGATACCCCCTCATTTTGGAGTCCTTCAAGAGGGTAATCCACGATGGAACGAGAGAAATCAGGCGGTGAAAAAACAACGCGCCGCCTATATAATGACGCTCACCCCGTTCCACCCGCTCGCTCTTCATCCGCGCATGAAGATAGTCACTTACTGTCCTCCGCGCAATATTTTAGATATCTCCTCCATGGCCGGCCGATAATTCGGGTTGATGCCCAGCGCGGTGTTGAACCAGGCTTCGGCGAGGCTGGGGTTCCCCAGCTTCAACGCGCACATGCCCGCCCAGTAGGGGGAGAGGTAGTTGCCGTCGTAGTTGGCCGCCTGCCGCGCGAACGAGTTGAACGCCGCATCGTAGCGTTTCCTCGAGTACATGTCCCACGCCTGCCTGTGCTGGATCTCCAACGCGTACACCTCGACCTGGGAGATGGGGAACGTCCTCGCAAGCCGCAAGTCGGTGATCAAATTCACGTCGAAGTCATACGGCATAACCCAATAGTTCGGAGGATACGGAACCTCGGGCTGAACTGGCAGGCTCGAGGGATACACCAGTGCGGGGGCAGGCGGCGGCACAGGGGCGGGAGCCGGGGCTGGTGCGACACGGATCCACCTGCCGTTGTGGCCCGGCACTTGAGGTTTTTCCGGGGTCGCGTAAAACGCCGCGAACTTCAAATGATTCGCGCTCGCGGACGATATCGGCATCACCCTGTCCCCCCGCTGTATCACCCAGCCCTGGCTCGGCGACACCACCTTGCACACACTGGACGACGTCGAGACGCTCTCCGCCTTGAGAACCGCCACCGGAATTTTGTAATGTCCTATCGGGAGGCCATCCTCGCCAAAAAAATCCCCCCCATAGTAGTAGACGATGAAAAATTCCCCTCCCTTCACGCCGTCCGCCACACCCAGACTTACTGTGTAGGACTCGGCGGCGATCGCGTAAACGTGGCCCTCCGGCGTGCCGGATCTCTCCCACTCAAACTCGCCGACTGCGTCAGCCGAGATTGGGAGAACCATGAACAACAGAAAAATAATCGACGTCCAAAACGCTCTCATCATTATTGACTCACTTCGACTCCGGGGCCGGAGGATAATAACGATACCTCGATGGATCGAACAAAGGCCCGTCCATCGGAGCGCCGGGCTCGGACATGTAGTTGGGAGCTGACGAGTTCGGAGCCGCATCCGTTTGCGGAGCGACCGGAGACGGCGCGTAATTCGGTGCGGGCGCGTTCGGAGCCGGATACCCCCGCAGTGCGTTCGGACTCGGAGCGTAGTTCGGAGCGGGCACGTTCGGAGCCGGATACTCCCGCGGTGCGTTCGGACTCGGAGCGTAGTTCGGAGCGGGCATGTTCGGAGCCGGATACCCCCGCGGCACGGCGGGCATGTTCATAACAGGCTGCGCTTGCGGCGCGCTCATCAGTGGATCGTAGCTGTACATCAAAGCGTTCAGGATCGGGTAAGCTTGCGGCGCGCTCAACATCTGCGTCCCGTGATAAGTGGCGACTCTCATATACTTGGCCCTCGTCGCGGAGACGGGAAACACCCTGCCACCGCTTTGGATCACCCACTTAGTGTTCGTCGGCGCGATGGTGGGGCCGGCTGACGGAGCCTCGCTCACATTCACATACATCACCCCCTCGCCAAATGCCGCGGCGGCAGGGAGACTATACGCGCTGACAAATATGTTGAGCGAAAGAGCTAAAAAAATCGCTCCCCACAGCGGTTTCATATGAATCTCCCCCTCCCCGCTACCATACCACCCTGGGATACGCATAGTAGTACGAGGGAGCTGGAACATAGATGGGAGCAGGGACATAAACCGGCGTTGGAACGTAAATCGGGGCCGGAACATAGTACGGCGCTCTGACATACGCCTGCACCGGCGCATACGCCACGTAAGAAGGATACGTCGCGGCGTAATACGCGTACGGCGGAGCGCCGTATGCGTAAACGCCTCTATACGGCGCGGTTACCCATGCGGCTTGAGCCTCCGAGGCAAAGAGACAAATAGCGACAGACAGACAGACAGACAGACAGACAGACAGACAGACAGACAGACAGACAGACAGACAGACAGAGCGGCGGGAAATTCTTGGCACCTTCATCTTCGCTTACCCCTTTCAAACTTGCAATATATTTGATACCTCATGAACTAATTATATCAAAAACGCGCTTGATTCGCAATATGATGCGGGCGATACAAACCAACTAAAAATCAGTGTTTTGCCGCAATTTTCACCGCTCGGCCATGAGTTCCAATCATTTTGCCGATCAACGCTCAGCCCGCTCGATATCGGCCTGAGCGGCGCTTTGCGTATACCGCTCCATCGCCCGCTTCTCCGCTCTCACAGCCGCATCCATGATATCGACGTTCCCCATCCACATGTAACGCATGTGCGATGCGCTCGCCGCGAGCGACGGAGTGTCCGCCTCGTTCCACACATACCCTCTGTCGTACAGAACTTCGGCGATGCTCGCCTGAGCCCTGCAAAGTATGTCGTCGTACCTCTCCTTTCCCTCGAAAGCGCCTCTTATGTCCTTCCTCCTGACCCTCGCCCACTCATCCCCGGTCCAGAAGTAGACCTCGTAAGGACGCTCGCCCTTCCACGCGATGGGGACCCTCGGCTCCATCAGGATACCCATCCTGTCGACCCTGAAGCGCCAGCGCGATATCTCGTTCCACCGCTCGCTCTGCATCCACGCGACTGTGGCCCCCAGCGGCTCAGGAGGATAAGGCATATATTGCAGGTACGCCCCCGTGATAGGGTCTACTCCACCCGGCTCGATCGATGAATCGGCGAACCCCCCGCCTTGAGGGCGCTCCGCCTCGACAAGGATGGGGAACGATATCACCACGGGCTCCAGGAGAAGGTTCGCGGGCATCGGGGGTTTCACAGGAAGCACGGACATGGACGGACGGGGCTCCTTCCTCTGGGACTTTGTGAGACGAGGCCTCGGCTCAAGGCCGCTTGGGGTCTTCACGAGGTCGGCGTAATACGGTTCTATCTCGAGGGCAATATTCGACGCCAGCTGGGCCCTGTCGTAGTCGCCGAGGGCGTGATGAGCCCTGGCTATCATATACCAGCCGTCCGCGGAGTGCGGGTTGGCGTCGAGAAACCCCTTCAGCACGTTGATGGCGCTCTGAAATCTCCCGTTTTCGACGAGGTTGCGGCCGATCGCCAGTGTTCTGTTTATCATATCCTCGCTCGCTGCCCTGGCCATCTCCTCAGCCTCGCGGAGTCGAGCTTCGGCCGTGGCCTTCTTTTCCTTTTCCTTTCTCTGGGCCCTCTCGCGAGCCCTCCTTGCCGCCTCCGCCTTGCGCTGGCGCTCGCGCGTCGCCGCCTCGTCTTTCTCCCGGCTAACCTGTGTGTCGCCGCTCACCGGTCGCTCAGGGATGCTCTCGTCCGGCGGCGAGTATCTGTCCGCGCTCGAAGGATTCACCAGCGCGAACGTGAAATATACGGCGCACAACAGCGGTGACAGGAAAAGAATAAAAAACCTTCTCATCATTTCAGCCTTGGCCCCCTTCTCGGCATCGTCTGAGCCCAATTTGCAATCAAGCGTCTATTGAAATCCTCAAAACCGCGGGATCAAAAACCGCAGGCTCCGCCCACACCCGCCAGGGAACCAGCTCCCTGGACCCTCTCCGTTTTTAAAAATCGCTCTTTGCCGCGCGCGGGCCGTAAAGAGGCATCGACAGCGCGTCGCCCAGCTGGATCGGAGCGTCGCGCGACTCCTTGATGACCTCTACCACGGCGTCGCGGCCCTTGACGAATATCACCCGCACGCGCCCCACTATCTGCGGGAAGTGCATCTCCGGGGTCTCGGGCGCGACCGTGCGCACCGATGACGCCCGCGTCACGGAGAGTATGTCGCCCACCATCACGCTGTCCTCGATGCCGAGGTCGATGTGGTATATCCTGTCCGTTTTCCTCTTCGGAGCCGATAGCGAGCCGTCGACGCGCTCAGCGCGCGCGACGATGCGTCCAACCACGCGATAGCCGTTATAGCCGGCCAGCACGTCGTCCAAGGCTTCGTCCATAGCGTGGCGCAGCGCGGGCCAGTACGGGCTCTTCTCGAACTTCTCCCAATAAATAGGCCCCCGCTCCATCACGTCGTTGTACAGCACGTAGTACCTGTCGTCCGTCTCGCGCGTCACGATGTCGTAGACGAGCCTCTTCGCCGCGTTGTAGACGTATATGTGCAGCGCGAAGTTCCAATGGACCTTGGAGCCCAGCGTGTCCTTCTTGCTGTAGTCGAACTGTTCGAGGTTTACCTTTATGAAGAGGTCGTTGCGGGACGAGCCCGCCATATCCCAGTAGTCCGGGGTTTGCCCCGCCACCCGCTCCGCGTTCACGCGGGGTATCTCACGCATCCGTCTCAGCATGTAGTTCGACATCTTTTCCGACAGTATATCCCCCGGGTAGTACTTGCTCCCCCAGACGCGGAACTCCGTGTTGTTGGCAACGGGCGTCACGAGGGCAACGGAGACGCGCTCTCCCCTGTCGAGCGCGATGGCCCAAGCCCAGTCAGGCGGCATGGCGCGGAGTACCGCCGCCGTCATAATAACCAGGGCCGCATGGGTTATGACCGCCCTCGTGAATTTTATGGGACACGCTCCAGATTTCATCGCACTTCACCCTCCGCCTCCGCGCCGTATGGTCATGCTACCAGTATCGGCGGTCGGGCGGCGGATAGTGAGAGGGCGCGGAGCATTCGCCGGAGAGTGTTCAAGAAAACGTCAATTTATTGCCATGCGCCTTCGGCCATCTAATCAGAGATACCTCAAATTCCCGCGATCTCCGCTATCAGCTCGAGGTCCAGTTCGCGCTCCATCTGGTCGGCCAGGTCGTCGAGCGCCATGTCGACGGACTTCCGATAGTCGAGCTTCGCCGCGCCGCGCCCTTCGCCTCCCCTGAACATCGCTAGGAACTTCGCGCGGTACGAGTCGCTAGTGAAAAGCCCGTGGATGTAGCAGCCTCGCACCAAGCCGTCCTCACGGACGGCGCCCTCCGGGATTCCATCCAAAACCACCATAGGGCGCTCCCGCTCCGGTCCCTCCGTCATGCCCATGTGTATCTCGTAGCCCGAGACGCGGCAGCCATCCGGCGTGTCCGCGGTAAATCGCCGCAGGGTCTTCTCGCGCGACATGACCGTCCTCACGTCAAGCAGCCCAAGGCCGCGCGTCGTCGCCGGCTCAGGGTTCTCCACGGCGTCGGGGTCGGAAATCTCGCTCCCCAGCATCTGATAGCCGCCGCATATGCCTACAACCATGCCGCCCCTGTGAATGTGCGCCGCGATGTCCGCGTCCCAGCCCTGCCGTCTCAAGTGCTGGAGGTCCGCTATCGTGGACTTAGTGCCAGGTATTATTATGAGATCACCATCGCCCGGCACGGGGTCGCCCGGCTTGACGAATGACAGCCTCACGTCCTCCTCCGCCGCGAGCGGATCGAAGTCGTCGAAGTTGGATATGCGCTGCAATCCGAGGACATATACCCTGATCCTCCTGGCGCCGCCCGCGTCACCCGGCGTCGCTCTTCCGAGTGCCATTGAGTCCTCCGCCGGGAACTTCGCCGCTCCCTCGAACCACCGCAGGATGCCCGCGCATGGCAGTCCAGTATGCCGGCCTATTATATCTATCGCGGGGGTCAATATCTCCCGGTCCCCCCTGAATTTGTTCATCATATACCCGCGAAGCAGAGGCCGCTCCGAATCCAGCAGAAGGCAGTGCGAGCCGATGACCGCGGCCAGCGCCCCCCCCCTGTCGATATCGGCGGCCAGGACGACCGGGACGCCGGCCTCAACGGCGAAGCCCATGTTCGATATATCGCCGTCACGCAGGTTGACCTCCGCTATACTCCCGGCGCCCTCGACGAACACGATATCCGCCTGGGCGCAGAGCCTGCGGAAGCTGTCCATGACGTCCGGCATCAGCTTGTACCTGTACTGGATGTAGTCCCGCGCGCTCATCGTGGCGCGGACATGCCCCTGGACCACGACCTGGCTCCCGTGGTCGGTCTCCGGCTTCAAGAGCACCGGGTTCATGTCGGAGACCGGCTCGACGCCGCACGCCACAGCCTGCAGCGCCTGAGCGCGGCCTATCTCCCCGCCGTCTGTGGTGATGGCGGCGTTGTTCGACATATTCTGCGGCTTGAACGGCATGACTCGCATCCCTCGCCTGGAGAATATCCGGCAGAGCCCGGCGACGATCAGCGACTTCCCGGCGTCGGAGGCGGTGCCCTGTATCATGAGGGACGGCGTTCCGGCGGATCTCACAGCTCCATCTGATTTTACGGCAGCCTTGTCCACAGACATATCCTCTCCCAAAGTAGAATATTTTGCTCAAAGACCAATTTGTGGTCAATCGAGCCGCAAAACTGATCTCCCGCGCAATGACACGCGTCATACAGCCTATCTGACCTCGACAACCCGCGTCAGCGACCGGATTATGTCGAAACCATCCCACGTCACTCCGATGTCCAGGGCCGCGCCCACCGGGACGATTCTGTCGATGCCCCTCAGCGAGTTGTCGGCGGCGAAGCGCGAGAGCGAGGTTTTTTCCACGCCGAAATAAGTCAGCGTCTGCCACTTGCTCGTGACGTGAGGGACGATAGATTCTATGCCGTCAGCCTCGTATTCAAAGAAAAGGCCGAACCGCCCGCGAAGATTCTCGGCGCCGTCCAGCGAAGCGAGTTTCAGCCTGTAGATCAAATTCCCGTGCCGGACGACTGATTCAATGCCGCCGCGCGCCAGGAAGCCGCAGAGCGCGGAGTACTTGTCCATCGCGCGTATCGGCGCCAAGTCGTACTTGCGCGCGCCGCGCTCTATGGCGCTCCAAAACCTCTCCCTTGCCTCCGGTGATCTTTGCGGGCCCGCGAGCCACATGATCAGGCTCGGCGACGAACACGCGTTCTGATCAACCAGATACGTGTCGTTGTAAAAATTATCCGCAAGACGAGCCATCTCGGCATCGCCAATCTTCATCACAGCCCCCTCGTCAATGACGCAGAACGAATATCGGTCGGCAAACGAGATCTCGACAGTCCTCGGCGGAATCGGAACACTCCTTATGCCCCTGATCGTCTCGTCTCCGCCCCACACGACGCGGGCGTCGCAGCGCTCGGAGAAAAACCGCGTCGTCTCGTCGCATCGTTCGTACCTGACCATCGCAACGCGCCGCTTGAATCCCGAGAACTCCGGCTTCCCCAGCAGCGAATTTATCGCTCCGCACACTATATCGACCTGCGGCCAGGGTTTGGTCGGGACGCGGACGACGTTGGAGTTGCCGGACAACACGCCGAACGCGAGGGAGAACGCGAAGTTGATGGGGATGTTGGACGGCGTGATGTGGAACGCAATCCCCCTGCCGAGCCTGACGTCCGACGAGCCGAAGTCCGACTTGAGACGCGCTGTGTTAGCCCTGCGGCAGAAGAACGCGAACGACGCCACGTCTGGGAAATCCCTCCGCCGCAGCAACAGATCCGACAGCGCCGCCAAGAACGAACAAGCCTCGTCGGAATACGGCCTCTGCGGCTTGGCCTCGGGTATGCCGCAGCCGACAAGGTAGGTCGCGTTATCCTCTCTCATATGTGTCGCCGCACCCCCTGACCTCAGCCTGAGCTATGCGGCCCTTGACGGCGAAGGTTCGCCCGAGCCTGCCGCATGGGCAGTCGTCGACGCCGGTCACGAGCCCGGCATCCTCCGTCAGGATACTGTGGCCGGGATAGCTCACAGGCAGCAGGGACAACACCTGTATCAGCCCTTCCTCTCCGACCCGGCAGGGAGAGAAATCCCCATGACGCCTCACTATGACGTCGGAGAACAGGGAGCAGTGCAGCCGCCCCTCCTCGCACTCCATGAATATCGACCCGGTCTGCTCGACCATGCCGTAGTAGTTGTGGACGCGCGAGACCCCGCAGACAGAACGCAGCGCCTCCTTGAACTCATCGGAGCTCACCGCCGAAGCTCGCAGCTTCTTCCAACCCCCGCCGTGCACGAGTATCCCTCCCTCGATGGGCAGCCACCTGCCGGATTCAGCCAGGGCCTTGCAAAAATGCTCCCATATCATGAATGTGAAGCCGAAGAGCAGCACCTTTTCGCCCCTGTGGCGGTCCAAAAAAGCCTCCATCGCCTCGAAGTTCAGCCTCATCTCCCCGTCCAGGGCATACGTGACGTCCCGCCCCAACATCGAAAAACCCAATATCCCAGCGCCGCGCGCGGAGAACATCTTTCGGTCCTTCAGCAACTCGCTCGAATCAATGACGAGCATGGGCAGACGGTGCCCTCCAAGGAAATCGGACGTTATCCTGACGAGCGCCTTGGTCTGGCGCGCCGACGTCTCGCGGTCCAGGAATATCTTCGACACGCTCTGCCCGGTGGTCCCGGACGATGTCATGGTCTTCACGATATCCGACCTGTCCGCGCTCAATAGCTCGTGTGATTTAAAAATCCTGGCGGGCAAAAACGGAAAGTCCGAAACGCCGCACGGCCGCTTCGGGTCAAAGCCAAGCCCCTGAACGATCTTTCTGTAATCGTGACACCGTTCGAAGTGGTACTGGGTAATGTCCGCCATAGCTCCTTCGAAGAGGGCGTCCTTGTCCCTCTCCCCGAGCGAGAACGGGGGCAGCGAGGCTATCTCGTCAAACTGAAACATCCGCCTGCCCTCCCTCCAGCTCGGAGTAAAGCACCTTCCCCGACGGGCTCCGCGGGATCCTCTCCACCCTCACGACGGAAAAACCGGCCGGGCTTATGCCGGTGCGCAGCGCGGCATACCGCTTAAAGGCTCCGATGTCGCCCGAGACGGCGTATATCGTCAGCGCGTCGTCGACGCCGCCGCACGCGCAGTCGACGCCGGATTTCTTAAGCAGCCGCTCGACCTCGTCGAGGTTGACGCGATTGCCGAATATCTTGAGAAAGCGCCTCCTCCTCCCCACTATATAGTAAAACCCGTCCTCGTCGAAATAAGCCATGTCCCCGGTCTCGAGCACGCCGCCGCGCTCGTCGCCGCGCGCCAAGTCGAAGCGGTTCTCCGCGTAGCCAAGCGTCACGTTGTCCCCTCTGTAGATCAGCTCGCCCACCGTTCCGGGCTCATCTATGACGCGCCCGTCGCCGCCCTTCAGCGAGAGCTCCCCGCCTGGTATCGCCACCCCGATGCTGCCAGGCTTCGACGGCGCGCTCTCCCACGGCAGGTAACTCATGCGGGCCGTGGCCTCCGTCTGGCCGTACATCACTATGAACTTCATCCCCTTGCCGCCGCAGGTGCCGATGAACTCGGCGCACATTTCGGGGGCCAGTTTTCCCCCAGCCTGAGTCAAATACCTCAGCGACGGTATATCCATGCGTCCGAAGCGCAGTTTTTTCAACATCTCGTAAGTGTACGGGACACCGCCGAACGTCGTAGCCGAATGCGCCTTCAGCGAATTCCAAAACTCTCTCTCCATCAGCGTCCTGTCCGTCATGATCAGCGAGGCCCCCGCGCGGAGGTGCGTGTTGATTATGGAAAGCCCGTATGTGTAGCTCATGGGCAGGGTCGTTATCGCCCTGTCGCCGTCCGAGATATTCAGATACTCCACGATGGAGCGCGTGTTGCTCGATATATTTTTGTAGGACTGCCTGACGAGCTTCGGGCTCCCGGTGCTGCCGGAGGTCGTCAAAAGCAGCGCCAGCTCGGGGTTGACGTCGTAGTCGCGCGCGCACCCGGTTTCGACGAGCCGGTAACCGCCCAGCTTGTACACGGATGGAGCGCACTCTAGGGGGGAGTCGTTCGGCATGAAGACGTATGACGGGCGATACGCCTCCTTAAGGCAATGATACGCCTCGCCATTTATGGAGTCGTTTATAAGAAGCGGCACAGCGCCGCGCCGCAAAAATCCCACGTAAGCCGCCACGGACTCGGCGTCGCCGCGGCACATCTGGAAAACGACGCAACGAGGCTCAACCCCGGACGACAGCCCGTCAGCATCGCCTATCAACTCAGCGTACGTGACCGCGCCCCCCGACTCGGTTATAAGGGCCGTCCTCTCGCTGAACTGATTCAATGAATGGAAAAATATTTCGCTCACTGGATTTATACTCAATAAAAATAAAAGGCAAACGCTGACGGCATGACTAAATGCCTCGCCAAAATCCCCTGATTTTTCCAGCTATCAGTTCCCCTGTCAAGCCATGCTTCTCCAGCAAATACTGGTAATCCCCCGACTTGCCGTAGCTGTCGGGAAGCCCTATAAATAATTGGGGGAAGGCGTTCCTCAACGTCGACTTGCGTTCGGCGACGGCGCTCCCCAGACCGCCGATCACGCTGTGCTCCTCGACAGTGACGATTGGCCCCTTCAATGCGGCCTTGTCAACCGCCGTCACATCTAGCGGTTTTACCGTATGCATATTGAAGACGGACGCCGAGATGCCGTCACCTTGCAGAATTTTCGCGGCTTCAATGCTGTGATAAACCATCGTGCCATTTGCTATTATCGTGAGATCGTCGCCGTCGCGAAGCTTTATGGATTTTCCAATCGAAAATTCGTAATCGCTATCGTAAACGACGGGGTTGTTGACTCCGCCCGTGAGCCGGATATACGCGGGACCCTTCAGTTCCGCCGCCGCAAACACCGTCTTGAATATCTCGGCCCCGTCGGCTGGACAAAGAACAGTGACGTTAGGTATGGAGCGCATCGCGCTTATGTCCTCCAGGCCGTAATGCGAGTTGCCAAAATGAGCCATTGAAAGCCCGCTGCTGATACCTACAGCCTTCACGTTCAAACTCATGCACCCCAGATTAACGCGCACCTGTTCCCCTGCTCTCATTGATATAAACGGCGCGAAAGACGTTGCAAAAACAGTCGCGCCATCATGTGCCATTCCTGCAGCTATTCCTATTAAATTCTGTTCTGCTATCCCAACGTTGAAACATCTGTCGGGATATGCTTTGCAAAAACGATCCAACCCTGACGATATGATGAGATCAGCCGATAAAACATATATATCATCCCGTTGTGCGGCAAGCTCCAGCATCGCGGCCCCGAAAACGGCGCGAGAGCCCATTTTAGACCATACCCTGCTATTTATCAGTGTTATTGCAGTCATATGCTATGATACCCCAATCTCAAGGATGGCCTTCTCGTATAGAGACTTCGTCAACCTGTTATGGTGCCAATCCTTATTGTTTTCCATAAAAGATATGCCTTTACCCTTCACAGTTTTGGCGATGACAACTTTTGGACGCCCGTTTATATCTCTCTGCGCGATGGTGTGATACAGGCTAGAAATATCGTGCCCGTCCACCGACACAGTATCCCATCCAAACGCCCTGAATTTTTCCGGCATGGATAACATATCCATTACCTGACTGCTCTCGCCATCCGACTGCATCGAGTTGTCGTCGACAATAGCGGTCAGGTTGTCAAGCTTAAACTGCGAGGCCGACATTGCCGCTTCCCACACCTCCCCCTCGTTGCACTCCCCGTTGCCGAGCAACACGTAAGTGTTAAAAGTCTTTCCGCGCAACTTAGAGTAAAGCGCAATACCCACAGCCATGGACAACCCTTGACCCAAACTGCCATTTGAAGATTCGATACCAAGATTCGCGTTCATGACCGTAAGAGAGGTAAGATCTGTTTCATTGTGCTGAAATGTCTCAAGCAGTCGCAACGGGAAAATTCCTGCTTGGGTCAATGCCGCATAAAACCCCAGCACCCCATGCCCCTTGCTCAATATAAATCTATCCCTGCCAGCGTTCGTAGGGTCGGCGACGTCGAAATTCATCACCGCCCCGTATAGCGTCGCCATTATCTCAACTATGGACAGCCCTCCTCCAAGATGGGTGCTGCTGCCGCACTCATAGGCCATGTCAAGAATGTTGCGCCGCATCGTGCTAGCCATAATTTTTATTCGGGTTTCGTCAAAAACTTTATGATTCATTTTAGCCCACCATCCACGCGAATAGTCTGCCCCGTGATGTAACTCGATAAATCTGACGCCAGGAACAGAGCCGTATCGGCAATTTCCGACGGCAAACCCACGCGTCTCAAATCCAAGCTGTTTTTCGTTTCCTCAAGAACTACGGACGGGAGAGTCGCCAGCATATCCGTCTCGGTTACGCCAGGCGCTATGCAGTTTGCGCGCACACCTAACTCCCCCAATTCGGCGGCGATCGACTTCGTCATAGCGATAACAGCTGCTTTGGACGCGCCATAGGCGGACTTTCCAGGGTTGCCGTCCTCTCCGGCCGTTGAAGCGATGTTAATGATACTGCCTGATTTCTGCTTCACCATGAACTTCGATATATATTGAATAAGGAGAAACACTGAAAAAAAATTAACCTCGAACTGCTCTCTCAGCGTCACCTCAGTGGTCATGTTAAAAAGGGCGTTATGCGTAACCCCCGCGTTGTTGACCAAGACATCAATCTCGCGTTTATCCGACATCAGCCCTTTCACGAAGGCCTTCATGGAGGCGCCGTCGGTCATGTCGAAGAAAACCGGCCATATTTCGACGCCATATTTATCGGCGGCGGACCTCATCTCCTCCGTAAATTCCGGGGAGTCGCTTCGCGCGTGAGCGTATATGTCAGCCCCATTGGCGGCAAACGTCTCGACCACCGCTCTTCCAATACCCCTTCTCGTCCCGGTTATGATCGCGGTTTTACCCTTCAGCAGCATGTCCTGAACCCCCCGCGTCTATCCAATGCCGCCGTCAACTCTAGATAGAGTATCGCGCCCGCGACTTCGCCGGGAAGCCCGATGCGCTTTAACTCGCTTTTTGAAATCATGCGAGACCTGATATCCTCCGGCAGGGTATCGGTCATCGCGGTTTTGATCACTCCAGGCGCAAGCGCGTTGACACGAATGTCCTTCGGCGCCAGTTCCGAGGACATGGTCTTTGTCGCGGCTATCAGCGCGGCCTTCGATGAAGCGTAGGACAACTGCCCCGGGTTGCCGTCCAGCGCCGATATGCTTGAGATATTTATCACGCTGCCGCTCCCTCCCCCCTTGAGCATGAGCCTGGTTATATATTGTGCGAAGAGTATCTGCGAAAATAAATTTACCGCGAATGTACGTTTCATCTGCTCCATAGTCACCATGTGAAAGAGCGCGTCAAAATTCGCCCCCGCGACATTGACCAAGATATCGATCGATTTTTTGGATTTCTGGATAAATTTGGCCCCTTCCTTCACGGCATCTTCGTCAAGAAGGTCAAAATACACGGGCGTTATGGACACCCCGCAGTTCCCGGACAGTTCCAAGACGTATTCCGCAAACCGCTCATCCTCCCGCTGGCAGCACGCGAATACGTCAGCGCCGTTCTTTGCGAAAGTTTCAAGCGCGGCCCGCCCAATGCCTCGCAAACATCCAGTGACAACGGCGGTTTTCCCCTTCAGCAGAAGCATCCCAAAACCTACAGGTCCACTTCGTACTTTTTGATAATCTCCCTGCCCTTTTCAAACGAGGAGAAGTCTATTATGTCATCAGTTTCGAGCATGATCTCAAAGCAATCCTCGATCAGCGCCATCAACACCATGTGCCCCGCCGAATCCCACTGCGCTATGGATTGGTACTCCAGCGGCCGGACGTCCTCATCGTCCCGCAGCGCGAACGCCTTGACGAAACACTCTGTATATTTTTCAACATTTGTCACAAACAATCACCTCAAAATATATTGTACGCAGATGATACGGTCAATTTCTCACGCAGTCAAACGAAACCGTCCGGTGTTGCCGCGGAAGCGGGGGCAAACACAGGCGGGCACCGAGCCTCCCTCGAATTACAAATCGCTTCCGATTCCCATCTCCACAGCCTTGCAGAAAATCTTGTGCGCTATCACGATGTCGAGCGTGGCGAACCCCACCGTCTTCATCACGGTTATCTGGCTCTTCGACGTCCTGCCCTGGGCCCTGCCCAATATGAGGTCCCCCAGCTCGCCCGCTATGTCCTCTCTCTTGAACTTCCCCTCTTTCATGGGGATCAATATGTCACCGGCCTCCGCCATTATCGCCTCCATGTTGTCCACGAATACCCTGCCGGCGCGGCGCATTATCGTCTCGTCCAGCTCGCGCTTGTGCGGTTCGTAGGTCCCGACGCCATTGACGTGCGCCCCCTCCTTCACCCGCCCTCCGTCGAACACTGGGCTCAGGGTGGTGGTGGCCGTCGTTATCACGTCCGCGCCGTCGACCGCGGCGTCAGGCGACGGCGCCCGGACGAGCCTGGCCCCCATACGCTCCGCCATCGCCGACGAACGCTCAATGAAGGGCGCTATTCTTTCGCGCGCCGCGTCGTATATCCTGACCTCGCGGATCTTCTTGACAGTGAGCATCGCCTCCAACTGGGACATCGCCTGTCCGCCGGTGCCGAACAGCGCCCCCGTTTCGGCGTCATCGTTGGCGAGCAGCTCGGTCGCGAGGCCCGACACGGCGCCGGTCCTGAGCCTTGTCAGCTCCGTGCCCTCGATGATGCAGTCGACCAGCCCCGTCTCCGGGTCGAGAAGCAGGACTGTGGCGCCGACCGCGGGCAAGTTCCTCCCGACGTTGCCCGGGAAGGTCGAGACGATTTTGATCCCTATCCTGGGGAACGATGAGACGCAACCCGGCATGAAGGACGACAAACCCCTCCCCTCGACGCTGAAACTGGTCCTGACGGAGAGAACAGCCTTGCCCTCAGTCTGAAGAACGAACGCCTCCCTGTCGGATTCGATCGCGTCCCGCATGGTGAAAACCCTTCTTATGTCATCCGCGCTTATGACCAACATGGCGTCACGTCCCTTCCGCTGGCTTTTTATAATGTGAAGGACAAGACCACGGGGCGCTAACCCGCGCTCCGCTGTCCCTCCAGGTATTCGAGCGCATCGGCGCAGCGTCCGCAGACCTCCCGCGCCCCGACCTCTGGCCTGCGCTTCCAACAACGCGGGCACTTCCCGTCGGGGCTCTTGCTGACTCCTACGACGATGCCGGTCGCCTCGTCCCTGTACGTCACGTCGGCGGGCTCCTCGGACGTGACCTTCCTGAAGCTCGACACTATGGATATTGTCTCCCAGTCGCCGTCAGGCACGCTGGCGGCCAGATCGCCCCACTCCTCACCGAACTCGGCCCACACGGACGCGTCGAGCGCGTGCCCTATCACGCCCCGCGACCGCGCGCTCTCGAGCGCCCTCAGCACGGCACCGCGCGCTTCAACCACCCTCTCCCAGCGGAGCCTTATACCCTCGTCCAGACCGTCCGACGGAGGCTCCGGCCAGAACGCCAGGTGCACGCTCTCGGGCAGGGATCCGTCCATCTTGCGCATCTCCCGCCATATCTCCTCGGACGTGAAGCAGAGCACGGGGGCTATGAGCTTCGTCATCGCGGAGAGAACCTCCCACATCACTGAACGGGCGCACCTGCGCGCGTTCGAGTCGGCTCGGTCCGCGTAGAGCTTGTCCTTCGATATGTCTATGTAGAACGACGACATCTCGTTGTCGCAGAACTGATGGATCTTGGACAGGGGGAGATGGAACTCGCAGCCGTCGAAGTCCTCGGTGCACTTGCGAACGATTGCCGCCAGCTTCTGCAGTATGTACTGATCCACCTCCGTCAGATTCTCGTGAGGTATGACGTCGCGCCCCGGGTCAAAACCGCTAAGGTTCGCCAGCAGGAAACGAGCCGTGTTCCGTATCCTCCTGTAGGACTCGGAGAGGTTGGCCATTATCGCGGACGATATGCCTATGTCACCCCTGTAGTCGGTGGAGGCCACCCAGAGCCTGAGTATGTCGGCGCCGTACTTCTCGACTATCTCCTGGGGGTAGACGGCGTTGCCCAGCGACTTCGACATCTTGCGGCCCCTCTCGTCGACGATGAAGCCGTGCGTGAGCACCGACCTGTACGGCGCCCTCCCGCGCGTCGCCACGGACGTGAGCAGCGAGGACTGGAACCAGCCCCTGTGCTGGTCGCTCCCCTCCAGATACATGTCGGCCGGGAAACCGAGCTCCGGCCAGACGTCCGGGCTCTCCAGAACACCCCTGTGGCTGCAGCCGGAGTCGAACCACACATCCATCGTGTCGCCTCCCTTGGAGATGTTCCCGCTGGAGCAGTGAGGGCAGACGGCCAGGTCCCCGAGCAGCTCCAGCGGAGACGCCTCCCACCAGTAGTTGCTGCCTCTCTCCCTGAACTTGTCCGCGATCGCGCGGGTGCGATCGGCGGTCAGTATATCGCTCCCGCAGTCGTCGCAGCGGAACGCGGGCAGGGGCATGCCCCATATCCTCTGCCTGCTGAGGCACCAGTCGAACCTGTCGCGCACCATGTTGTATATCCTGTCCCTGCCCCACGACGGCACCCACTTGACCTCGCGATCGATGCACTCCAGCGCCCGCTCCCTGAACTTGGAGACATCCACGAACCACTGGTCGGTGGCGCGGAATATGACAGGCTTCTTGCACCTCCAGCAGTGAGGGTACGAGTGGGTTATCCTGAGGCATCCCAGCAACCTTCCGCTCTCGGAGAGAACCTTGAAGATGAGCTTGGTCGCGTCCTCCAGCGACAGGCCCCCGACGAGGCCGGTTTCGGGGTGGAAAAAGCCCTTGGTGTCCACCGGGTTGTATATGTCTATGCCATACCTGACGCCGGTCTCGTAGTCCTCGGCGCCGTGCCCCGGCGCGGTGTGGACGCAGCCGGTGCCGGCATCGAGGGTCACGTAGCCGGCGAGGACGAAGGGGATCCCGCGGTCGCCGTAAAACGGGTGCGCGGCACTCATCCCCTCCAGGTCCCTGCCCCGCACCCGGTGAAGCTCCGCTCCGAACTCCATACCCACGGCCCTGGCCACGTCGTCCACGGTCTCGGAGGCCATAAGGTATGTCTTGTCCCCGGACTCGCGGAACGAATAGTCGAAGTCGGGGTGGATGGATATAGCGAGGCTCGCGGGCAGAGTCCACGGCGTGGTGGTCCATATTATGGCGCAGACGTCGCGCCCGGATAACCGCGGGAACCTCTCCGACGCCTCCTTGAACGGGTAGGACACGTAAATCGACGGTGAGCTCTCGTCCTCGTACTCTATCTCGGCCGCGGCTAAAGCCGTCCCGCACTCGACACACCAGAGCACGGGCTTACGCCCTCTGTAGACGAGATCCTTGTCCAGCATGTCTGCCAGAACCTCCATCTGCGCCGCCTCGTAGCGGGGGTCAAGCGTGATGTAGGGGTGCTCCCAGTTCCCCATGACGCCGAGGCGCGAGAACTCCTCAGTCTGCACGCGCGCGTACTTGGAGGCGTGCTCCGCGCAGCGCTTGCGCAACTCGACCGGATCTATAGAGTCGGCGGCGATGCCCGAGTCCTTCAGCACCTTGTGCTCTATCGGCATCCCGTGCGTGTCGTAGCCGGGGACGTACGGAGCGAAGTACCCGCGCAGCCACTTGTATCTCACGATTATGTCCTTCAGTATTTTATTGAGCGCCGTGCCTATGTGGATGTTCGCGTTGGCATAGGGCGGCCCGTCGTGGAGTATGAAAGGAACGCGTTCCCCGCGGCTCTCCACGAGCTTACCGTAGATATCTTGTTCTTTCCAGAACTCGAGAAAACCAGGCTCGCGGGACGATAGATTGGCGCGCATGGGAAAGTCGGTCTGGGGGAGAAAGAGCGTCTCCTTGTAGTCGTTTGGTTTCTTCTCCGATGGCATGAAACGAGCCTCCTAAACTCCGTTTGCGGCTTAATGGAATGTTCGATGCGTAATATTATCATCATAGACCGATAAACACAAATTGCGCGTTTGAACCTCGAAACCGCGGGCGCTGCCCGCGCCCGCCAGGGAGCTAGCTCTCTGGGCCCTTTTTACGTTTTTATTTTCACCCCGCGGGTGAAAATAAAAACGATAACGGGGTCAAGGGGACCAGTCCCCTTGCGAGATTCGGGGCGGAGCTCCCTAAGTCTTGCCTGTGGTTTTGGGAAACGCGCTAAGGCTTGACAGAGCCTCCTCATTTTCCAACGCAGAAGTTTCTGAATATCGCGTCCATAAGATCCTCCGGGGCGTCGCCGCCGAGAGGGAGCATCACGCGCTCCGACGCCTCCGCCAAAAGCGAGCCCGCGACGTCCACGCCGCAGGCGCCTTCGAGCGCCGACTCCGCCTCTCGGATGCACGACTCGGACTCCATCAGGGCACCAATGATCCGTTCGCCGGCCAGCACTCCCTCGGAGAGCGATGCGTCACCCGCCGCCATGTCGAATATCGCGTCCTTTATCGCGCCGACGCCGTCCCCGGTCAGCGCCGAAACCTCGACGACTCTCTTGAAATGCCCCAGCCGCTCGATTTCGCCGCGCGAGAGGGCGCGGGGGAGGTCCCGCTTGTTCAGCGCCAGCAGCGAGCTCTTGCCCCGGAGCGCCGACGCGGCCGACAGATCCGCCTCGGCCAATGGTACCGAGGCATCGACAACGAGCGCGCAGATATCCGAACCTGAGATGGCGGCGCGGGACCGGGCGATTCCCATGCCCTCTATCACCCCCGCGCCGCCCGAGAAGCCCACATCATCCCTCATACCCGCCGTGTCTATCAGGCTGACGAAGAGCCCTCTGTGGACGATGGAGACGTCCAGTGTGTCCCTGGTGGTCCCCGGTATGTCCGTCACTATCGCGCGATCCTCGCCCGATAACGAGTTCAGCAGCGACGACTTGCCGACGTTGGGCCTGCCGATTATCGCGACCCTCACCCCGTTTTTGAGGATGAGTCCCGCTCGGCAGCGCTCGATCAGATTCCTCGTCCTGCGTCCTATCTCGGAGAGCCTGAAGGCGATCTCGCTTCGTTCATCTCCGCTGACCTCATCCGGGTAGTCGATGTGCGCCTCGATACCGGCCAGAGCGGAGATCATCTCGCCAGACAGATCCCTGAGCGCCCTCGACAGCTCCCCCTGGAGGGACCTTGCGGACGAGGCCAGCTCCGCGTCCGTGCGCGCGCGTATCACTCCGAGCACCGCCTCGGCCTGGGCCAAGTCAATTCGCCCGTTCAGAAAAGCCCTCTTCGTGAACTCCCCGGGCAGCGCCGCCCTCGCCCCGGATTCGAGAAAAACATCCATACACGCCCGCGCCGCGGCGGCCCCGCCGTGGCAATGGACCTCAGCCGCCTCCTCGCCCGTGTAGCTCGCGCCCTCCTCGAAGCGCACCGCTAAAACCTGGTCTATCATCCGCGCGCCGTCCTGGGCCGCCATGCTGCCTAGCGCCATACGGCGAGGCGGTTCGCCGGCAATCGGCCCGGCGCCTCGGAAGAACCTGTCCACAAGCCCGACCGAGCCGCGGCCCGACAGCCTAACTATGGCTATCGCGGCCTCCCCCCACGCGGTGGCGACCGCGGCTATCACGTCGTCTGAAAAGAGCACGCGCCCGCCTACTCCGACTGAACCAGGCGCACGCCCCTGGACGCGAGGCGCCCCTCCGAGAGGGCCCTCTCAAACCCCGAGACCGGGGACGAGCAATCGGCTATCAGAAATATTTCCTGCTCGCGCCCGTCCATCTCCAGCCTGTCGAGGTAGGAGGCGATCGACGCCTCGACGCAATGGCTCAGCGCCTCCCCGGCGAACGTGACGCTGTCGCACTCGGCCAGGCGCCCGAAAAGGAGCTCGTTGAAGGCGGTGTCGCCCCACGAGCCGTCAACCCCCTCGAAGACCGAGAACTGCTCCGTGTAGGGGTTCTCCCCCTTGAAGACGAACCTCACCGCCTTGCCCGACGTCTCCCTCCACGCGCGCAGTGCCTCGCGCACGCTGTCAGCCACCTCTTGCCCCCACGTGGACACTATGCAGTGTTCGGGCCATATCATGAGCGCGTCTATTTTTTTCTCCGAATAGACGCGAAACAGCTTCTCCGCGTGCGGCTCGTTGTCGCGCGATGCGGCGCGCCACGCGCCGGAGGCGTAGTCCTCGGGCGAGATCGCGGTGAAGGGCCTGGGGTTGACGCCGCTCCCGTCCACCCAGAATTTGGGGTGGAAGATCGCCAGCGAGTCGTGCGAGTCGAGGGACACGAACACGTCGGAGTACGCCTCCGCGCCGCGCTTTATACGGCGGGCCAGCCGCGACATATCCGCGGCCGCCCCCTCGACGTAGAGGGACCCCCTCTGGTCGCAGAAGTCATTCTGCGGGTCTATTATCATCAGCGCGTTTTTTCCCATGCCATTCGCCGCCCTTCTCAATATGTCGTTCCATCTCGTCATATTATTTTACAGGAGGTTAGCGGGTTATTGTACATAGGTACAATAAAAAAACTGTAGCCATGCGCAATTGCGTTCACCCGGGTCATATCGTACCATTTACCGCGGTTGGGGGACGCCTCAAGGGAAAACTTGGGGAAGCGATAGGGCAAACAGCGGAAACGACGTTCAAACGCATCGAGCCCCGAGGGCGGGCCGGCGTCCCAATAAAAAACCGCAGCCTGGCGAGGCGGCGAGCTATGTGTCCTCGCGCGGTCGCTTGAGCCCATAGATGGGCCCGGCGTAAAATCCGAGCCGGGTTCAAAGTTAGCGAGGCTGTGCAGAGCCGCATAAAATTAAAGTATATGAAGCCCACAGGTTATGTAACGGCTCATCTCACTCCTTCCCAAACGAACCGAAATCCTCCGTTTCGTCCGCGCGTGACGAAGCGGAGGATTTCGGTTCGCCGCCCGGCGCGGGGGAAGAGGCCAGGTTGGGTATACGGCGGCGCCCCCTCAGGATGCCTCGGCCATCCTGGCGGCTCCCTGGTAGTCTATCTTGCCCACTCCTATCTTAGGCATCGAGTCCGTGGCTATTATTTTTTTGGGGAGCGCGAGCTCCGGCAGGCCCTTACCGGACAGGGCGGCCCTCAGCTCCTCCCTGTCCGGGGACTCCCGCTCCGTCAGGAGGACTATCATCTCGCCCCGCCCCTCGTCCGGCACGCTGACCACGGCGTGAATGTCGTCAGGCCATACCTCCTGTATCGCTTCCTCGACCTGCGCAAGGGAGACCATCTCCCCGCCTATCTTGGCGAAGCGCTTCACCCTGCCCCGGATGGTCATGAAACCCTCGTTGTCGATGGAGACGATGTCCCCGGTGTCGTAGCCGTCCTCAGGAGGAGGTATGATAGTGCCGTCGGCCTGTATGTAGCCCTTCATGACGTTGGGCCCTCTCACCACAAGCCTGCCGGCGCCCTCCACCCCCTCGACCGGCTTCAGGCCCGTCCTCACGCATGGGAGGGGAAGGCCGATGGAGCCGGGGACGTTGCGGCCAAGCCTGTTCACGCCAACAACGGGCGAGCACTCGGTCACGCCGTAGCCCTCGAGCACCTGGATCCCGAATTTCTGGAGCCATATGTCCGACGTGGAGTCCCTCAGCTTGTCCCCTCCGCATATGACGTAGCGCATCTCGAAGAAGTCCAAGGGATCGGCGTTTTTGGCGTATCCCGCGAGAAACGCGTTCGTCCCAAGGAGGACGGTGCCCCTCGCCTCGTATGAGTACTGGGGGATCTTTTTATAGTGGAGCGGGGTCGGATAGAACGCCACCGGCATCCCAGCCGACAGCGGCATGATCGTGCCGGTGCACAGCCCGAACGAGTGGAACATCGGCATCACGTCGACCATCACGTCGCGGCTGTTGAAGTCGAGCGTGCTTCGCACCTGCGCGGTATTGGCCTGAATATTCAGATGGGAGAGCGCGACTGGCTTCGGCGTGCCCTCGGAGCCGGAAGTGAAGAGCACTACCGCCGTGCGCTCCGCGTACCTCCGGGCACCAGGGGTTGGGGAGGCGAACCGCGCGCTCAGTGCTATCGCTAGCTTCCGCGCGGTGCCGAGCGCGGACACGCAATCCTCCAGATACCTGATACCGATCCCGTCCCCCGACAGCTCGTCCGTCAGAGCTTGGAACTTCCCCTCCTCGACGAATTTTCTCGACGTCACGATCTGTCTGACCTTAGCGATGCCGCACGCCGCCTTGAGAGAGCGCGCGCCCATAGAGTAGTTGATCATGGCGGGCTCTCTGTCCGCGTGCTGGGCCCCTATTATGGAGGCCAGAGCGATCAGGGTGTTCGGCAGCATGATGCCGATCCTCTCGCCGGGAGAGCTCATCCCCTCCACTATCCGCTGGAGCAGCGATACCCTGACCATGAACTCGTCCCAGGTGATCCGTGAGCCGTCCGGCTCTATAGCCATCACGTGTTTGCCTCCCCACAGGCGCCGCTGCTCCAGCATGGTGTCGAACAGGGGCTTCCTGTCCCATATACCCAGCATCATCGTGTCCGCCAGCATCCGCTCTATCCTGCGGCGCGCTGTATAGCGGTTCTCCGCCGGTTCTTTGAGCCCGCCGTCCCCCATGCGCTCCGCCTCGCCGGAGAGGAGCGTGACCTTCGGCGCCAGCGCGCGGGCGAGCCGTCCCCCCATGCGGGAGAACGGCGTGAACTGCGTGTTGCACGCGCGGGCGGGGACCACCAGCGCTCCGTTTCTGTCGAGCGCCTCGACGACGGAATCGGAGACCTTCATCAAAATCCCGTTCGTCGTCGGCTCCGGCTCCGGGAACACCACCAAAAGGCGCGTCTCCTTGCAGAGACGATCAAAGCGTTTAAGGGCCATCGGGTCGGACTGGTCCACGACCTCGTATCTGAAACAGCCCTTGAAATACCTGAACCACCTCTTTCGCGCCAGGGAGGGCGATATCGCCACGAGCGGGCGTTCCGGGGAAAACATGCCGAACAGCACGGGGTCTATGTACGACGCGTGGTGCGGGATCAACACCACCCGCTCGGAGGATGCGAGCGCCCTCGTCAGAGTGTCGAGCTCAATCTCGATCCTATACAGCGCCCTGAGGAATATCTTCATGACAAATGCCCACATGTCCATCACCTCATCAGTAATTGTACATTAAACGCCCGATTGAAATCGAAGTCGGTATGATGCGGCGCGCGCTTCGACGCACGGGCGGCGCCGCGCTACGCTATATTAAAGATCATTCGTCCTTCGGGCCCGCGTCGCCGTCCTTTTTGAGCGCGGTCTCGGGCAGGATCACCACCTCGCCCTCCTGCGCCGATTCGTACCATCCATCGCGCCTCTCGCGCCATTCCCTCTCCTCGTTCTCGAAGCGGACGTTGTGCCCGACGCGAGTGCTTCTGTCCGTCCACGCGCGCCTACCGCCGAACCTGCGCGCGTATGTCCTGGGCGATCTTCCTGGGATCAGGCCAAGCCGCGCGAGTAACATGAATATCATGGTGGTGAGGGTCAGGAATATAAAAAACCCGAGTATGAACGGCATCAGGAAGAAAAACGCCGCGAGTATCAATGTCAGGATCAATAGCCCCCGCAAAATCATCCCCCCTACGGCCGGCGGCCCGTGAGCGCGGGACCGTCGATATTTCATCGCGTTACATGATTGTATCAGAGAATCGAGATTTTCGTGTCGAACCTCAAACTGCGGGATCACAATCGTGGGCTCTGCCCACACCCGCTTTATGTTCACACTGCGGGAGAAAATAAAAATGATAACGGGGTCAAGGGGGCTTGCCCCCTTGCGGAGTTCGGAGCGGAGCCCCGAGGTCTTGCCTGTGATTCGAGGTTCAACGAAGCGCATTGACAATAACTTAACGCGAACATATTATTATTTTATATTTTACAAGGATTGAGCCTTGGCGATCGAAGCCTTGCCTCCGGCGAAACGAGGTAAATTTGCGGCAGAACACGTACCTGAAATATATTACAGTCATAGGGAGGTTATTGATTTATGTTTATGAAACGCGCTATCGTGTTGTTAGCTGTTCTCTCCCTCTCGTCTTCCTTGTCCGCACCTGACGTCTCATCCGCGGCGGAACCCTCCCCGGGGGAAGGCGAAGCGCAGTCCAGCTCCGTGGTGGTCGAACGCGAGCATGGACTGATCGACTGGTCGCGGAATTACATCGAGGCAAGCGGCATGGCGGTCGCGCCGGAGGGTTCGGGAAGCGCTCAGGGGAAGGCGCTGGCGCGCAGAGGCGCCATAGTTGACCTGCAGCGCAACTTGCTGGAGTTCTTGGGGGGCGTCCAGGTCGACGCGAGGACGACGATGGACAACTTCATGGCCGAGGATCGCGTGAGGACTGAGGTGCACGGCATAATCAGGAACATCGAGCTGCTGGACGGCACATGGGACGGCGAGTCGTACACGGTCACCGGGAGGGTCAGGCTTCCCCAGCTGCTCGCGATCGTCACGCCCAATATCAAGGAGATCGAGGAGAGGGCACCCAGGCCAAAACAGCCGGCGGCGCCCCCCAAGACCGCCGGAAAATTCACGGGCCTCGTCATAGACGCCCGCCACCTGCAAATAGCGCCGTCCCTGTCGTTCAGGGTGATCGACGAGGGGGAGCGCGAGGTGTACGGGATAAGTTTCGCCGACCCCAAGTTCGCCGCCCAATCCGGCCTCGCCACATACTACAACAACATCGAGTACGCAAAGGGGGAGTTGCGGGTCGCCGCGAACCCCATAGTCACAAAGGCGGTGAAGCTGTCCGGGGACGGCGTCTCGATAGTCATACCCAACAGCGCGGCCTCTCGTGTGCGCGGCAGCTCCTACGACTTCCGCAGGGAGTGCAAGGTCATAATAGTCTGCAGATGACGCTGGCATGAGGATGGAGCGTGAATGAGCGTGCGAACGAGAGATCCGGCCGAATCGGGGAAAAAGCGCTTCCCGCGGGCCGCGCTGGCGGTTCTTCTGCTGGCGTCGGCGGTGATATGCTCCTACATATACCTGCGCCCTGCTGGAACGCCGGGCGCGACGCCCGATGTCCTCGCCAGGGCCAACGATTTGATCTCGGAGGGGCGCTATCGCGGGAGGGTCTCCTTAACAGACGGCAGCATAGCGGCAACCGGGAACGGGGAAATTTTGAACGACACCGCGCAGGGAAGGCTCCTGGCGAAGAGGGCCGCCCTGACGGACGCGAGAAGGAACCTGCTCATGCTGAGGCATGACGCCATGAACGGCGAGCCGTCGCGCGGCGCCTCCGGGCGCATCGGAACGCACCGCGTGACGTCGGAGCGCGCGTTCGGCGGCACTTACGAGGTAGAGGTGGAGATGTCGCTGGACGAGTGGCTATCCTCGGATTTCAGCTACTGAAAAAATCCTGGACGCACAGGGGAACGGAGACAATGATGACGACGATGAAAAAATTCAGATGGCACGCGGCCCTTCTGCCCTTCTTTATCCTGCTGGCCGCATGTGCCGACGCGAAACCCTCCATAGCCGTAAGGGCTTTCGACAACAAGGCCGGCGACGACGCCGAAGCGCCCGCGTCCGCGATAACGGACATGATGGCCACGGAGCTTCACGACTCAGGGATCTTCACCCTGACGGAAAGAGAAAAACTCGACTACATCGCGGAGGAGATCCGCCTGGGGCAGTCCGGGCTGGTCGATCCGTC
Organism: Synergistaceae bacterium; assembly: GCA_031269245.1. Taxonomy (GTDB): domain Bacteria; phylum Synergistota; class Synergistia; order Synergistales; family Synergistaceae; genus JAIRKI01. The sequence goes on from JAISZL010000098.1 coordinate 77,549, forward strand.
AACCGCACCGGAGCTAGGCAAGATCAAGGGCGCTCAGTACACCATGACAGGCGCCATAACCCTGTATTTCTACAACGCGTCGGCGGGAGCCGTCTACGTTCCAGGCATATTGGGGGCGGGCGCGGCCGGGAAGACCGCTTATGTCACCATAGACCTCAGGATAATAGACAACGCCACCGGCGAGGTGGCATACGCCGCGGCGGAGCAGGGAGAGGCCAAGCGCGAGGCCGCGGGGCTGCTCACGAAATTCGGGGGCTTCGCGAGCGGGTCATACGGAGGGATTCTCGCCTCCGCCGCTCGGGACTCTGTCGTGAAACACGCGGACGCGTTAAAGCGGAAGAACTGGCAATAGAAAAATATATAAGGAGGGTGCTCGCATGAATCACGGAAATTTCCTCTCGAAAGCAGTCACGGCAGTTATGCTCGTCTTCATTTTCCTCGGTCACTTGGAGGCGGCGCCCAGCGGAAGGATCAAGCTCGGCGTCGTCGGGTTCACGAGCAAGGCAAGCGGGGTGAGCCAGGAACAGGCCAGCATCGTCTCGGACCTTTTCACCCGCACGCTGGCGAGCTCTCAGACCATATCGGTCATCGAACGCGAACAGATAAACAAAATCGGCGCCGAGCATCGCTTCAACATGTCCGGCCTCGTAGACCCATCCACCGCTGCGGAGATAGGGCGCATCATGGGTTTGCAATACATGATTCTCGGTTCTGTAACGGAGCTGTCGCAGGGGGCATCGGCAACCGGTTTTTCCATAATAGCTCAGGCGCGGCATGAGGCGAGGGCAACCATCGACGCGCGGGTCGTGGACGTAACGACAGCCGAGGTGCTGTATACGTTCGTCGAGACGGGCAGCGCGTCCGAAGGCGGCTCCGCCATATCCATCGGAGGATTCACGAACGTCGAGGCGACGTTCGGAGGCATAGAGGCGCGGGCGATCGCGGACGCTGTCAATCGCATGGCCCACAACATCAGGGGAGAGGTCGGGAACGAATACTCCTATGTGACGTCAAAAAGCGGCAGCGAGGTAAAGATCAACGTCGGATCGAGCGTGGGAGTGCAGCCGGGCCATCTGTACCTCGTGTACGCGGACGGGCCCAGCGAGACGGACCCCATCACCGGAAGAATACTGGGCCGCAACAAACTCCCCCTCGCGGCACTGAAGGTCAAGACGGTTCAGAGCGGCTTCAGCACTTGCACTGTGGCGGAGGGGACAAGCGGCAAACTGATAGAGCGGGGGGACAAGGTCTCCCCCATAAGCGCGTCCGAAGCGAAGAGAATGGTCTCGAACAAGGAGTTCCCGAAGAGCCGCCCGGCGAAACGGGCCTCTGAGGACACGTTCAACGCCCTGATTGGCGGGGGCGAATCACCGGCAGTAAGCCCAGTCAGCCCGCCCGTCGAGGACTCGGAGACGGGTGATGAGACCCCATCCGAACAGCCCGCCTCGGCGCCGGCGCGCTCATTCGGCTCGTACAGCATGAGGGAGGTAGCTGGAGTCGATCCCGACAACACGACCGACGCGAAGCTCATCGAAGCGTACAACTTCATCTCCCCCGCTGAGAGAAACAACCTGGGTATTCAGCATCGCGGCGCATATAAAATGTACTCGGCGAAGCGCTACAAGGACGCGTTCGAGGCGTTTGCCAAACTTGCCGACGACTGCCCGGGCAACTATCTGTCCGCCTACTGGGCCGGCATGAGCGCCGCCAAGCTAAAGAGCTACAAGGAGGCCGTAAAGTGGTTCGACAGGACTCTTGAGATCAACCCGAACTATCAGCCGGCCATCGACGGCAGAGCCCAGGCGGAGGGAAAAGACAGCAAGACCAAGAATAAATAGTTCCGGGCAGTGCCCGCGGTTCCGATTCAAGACATTAAATAAGCGCCTCGCATCTTACGGGGGTTCCCAAGGACCCGGACTTCGCGAGGCGCTTAAAATCTTAATAAGCCCTTAAATCAGTGTTTTCTTAAAAAAAGAGGCGGCGCTATTCGTTCTCCTTCTCCTTGGCCTTCAGCAGGTCGCCCAACGTCACGGACATCTCCTCAGTCGGTATCTGAGGGCCGTGATCCCTGCTCTGCCTGCGGTCGGAATCCTCCCGGCGCGGGCGGCGTTCGCGCTCGGAGCCCTGCGCCTCGTCACGGGGATAGCGTTCGTCGCCGAACTGAAGAGCCTTCACGCTGAGGCGGACCCTCCTCGCGATCGCGTCGATCTCGAGCACGCGAGCGATCACCTCCTGCCCCGTGTGCAGAACGTCGCTGGGCTTATCCACCCTCGTGCGGCTGAGCTGGGATATGTGTATCAATCCCTCCACGCCCGGCTCCAGCTCCACGAACGCGCCGAAATCAGCCAGGCGTATGACCTTGACCTCGATATCCTGATCCTTGGCGAAGCGCGACTCGATGCCGACCCACGGGTCGTTGAGCTGTTTGAACCCAAGGCTTATGCGCTTGCGCTCCATATCTATGTCGAGTATCACGACATTGATCTTCTGCCCGCGCTTCAAAACCTCCTTGGGGTGCTTTACGCGGCTCCAGCTAAGGTCTCCGATGTGGATGAGCCCCTCCACCCCAGGCTCGATCTCCACAAACGCCCCGAAGTCGGTCATGTTGGTGACCGATCCCTCAGTCTCTATGCCCTTCGACCAGCGCTCCGACACGTAGTCCCACGGGTCGGGGAGCGTCTGGCGCAGCGAGAGCGAGATGCGGTTCTTCTCTCGGTCTATGCCGATCACCTTGACCTTCACCGTGTCGCCCTTGCTCACCAGGTCCTTGGCCTTGGCGTTGCGCTGCCACGCGAGCTCTGTCACGTGGATCAACCCCTCTATGACCCCCAGGTTCACGAACACGCCGAAGCTCGTGATGCTGCTGACCTCGCCCTCCACAACGTCGCCCTCGTGGACGGTCTCGTAAAACTTCTCACGCTCCGCGCCCATCTCCTCCTCGAGGATGGAGCGGCGCGAGAGCACGAAGCGGCGCTTGCGGCGATCGCGCTCTATGACCTTCACCGGAAAAGTCTGATCCACCAGACGGCCGGGGTTTACGACACGGCCCTCCTCAGCCAGATGCGATATGGGGATGAAACCCTCCAGTCCGAAGCAGTCGACTATGAGCCCGCCCTTGACCTTGCGAAGCCCCTTTACGTCAACGGTCTCGCTTTTCCCGAGCTCAGACTCGAGCATGTTCCATCTTTCGTCAAATTCGCAACGCCAGCGGCTCAACGCAAGCTGGGCCTCCTCCCCCTGGCTGATATTGGTCACCTGGACGCGAACCCTGTCGCCCACCGCGGGCTCCGGCGTGGACTCGACCAAGACGCGGTGTGTCCACTCCTTCCGCGGAAGAAAACCCTCGCACTTATAGCCCACGTCCACAAGCCAACCATCATCCCTGGAGTCGACCACTGATCCCTCGATCACTTTTCCGCGATGGATGTCCTCGAAGCCGCCCATCTGCTCCATAAAGCTCTCCATCGTCTCCTCCGCCGCCGGATTTCCCTCGGCCAGGTTGCCCCCGTCGACGCTCGGCACTTGCGTTGCAAATTCTTCACTGCGGATTTCATCCACCATTATCGTAACAGCCTCCTCGGACCTACAGCCTCTTTATTTTCTCTGTTATTTCATTTATAAGCCAGTCGGGCGTGCTACCGCCCGCGGCCACTCCTATAGATGACTTCCCCCGCATCCACCTCCAGTCAAGTTCGTCAGGATGCTCCACCCATGCCGTCAAAACCCCAAGAGACTCAGCGATTTCGACGAGCTTCCTCGTATTGGCGCTGTTCTTGCCGCCAATGACGACGATCCCGTCAACCTGAGCTCCAAGCCTCCTTATGGATTCCTGCCTCTCTATGGTAGCGCGACAAATAGTATTATATACCTTTATCTCATCCGCAAGAAGTACCAGCTTGGAGACAACAGCGGCGAGCGACGCCTCCCATTGCGTGGTTTGGCTCAGGATCCCCAGGCGCTTGTGGCGTTTTTTCGGATCTATGTCGCTCTCGCCCGATATGACGAGCGACTCGCCCTCTATGTGGCCGAGTATGCCCCTCACCTCCGGGTGCCTGGAGTCGCCGAGTATCATGACCTTGTAACCCTCGTTCGAGAGGCTCTCGGCCCGCTCCTGCGCTGTGCGCACGAACGGGCAGGTGCCGTCCTCGACCACGCCGCACCTCTCCCTCATGTACTCCAGCTCGGACTTCGAGGCGCCGTGCGCCCTCACGAACGCAACGGCGCCGGCCGGCACCTCGTCGGCGCTTTCCGCCACTCTGAGGCCCAGCGCTGAGAGCCTCGCCACCTCCTGAGGGTTGTGTATCGGGCTTCCGAGCGAGTAGACCGTCCCGCGCTCGGCCAGCGCCCGCTCCAACTGACCTATAGCTCTCCTCACACCGAAACACAGACCCGTCGGGCTCGCAACGACCAAATTCATCGGACGCGGGGCCGCCCCATTTTCTCCGCCATATCCTCCGCCACTTTCTCTAAAGTCGTTTCGGAAAAATCATACCACAATATCGGAGAAAATTGCCTGAACCACGTCATCTGTCTCCTGGAAAAAGCCTTGGTCGAGCGAACGTCGCCGGCCAGGGCCTCGTCCAACGTGATCTTCCCGTCCGCGTAATCGACGAGCTCCCGGTACCCGAAACCCCGCAAAGCGGGAAGATCCCGCGAGTAGCCGTTGTCGAGCAGCCACCGCACCTCCTCCGGATAGCCTGAGCGAAACTGCTCGCCAGCGCGGCGCTCTATCCTCTCGAACAGAGATTCCCTCGGGGACATAACGCCGAAGTAGGCTATCCCGCGCTCACCTCCTATTTTTTTTTGCGCGGCGTACAGTTCCGTGGCGCTGCGTCCCGACAATTTGAAGATCTCGAGCGCGCGGACGATGCGAACCCTGTCGTTCGGGTGAATTCTGGCCGCGCTCTCCGGATCGGCGGCGGACAGCTCGCCGTGGAGCGAGCGGACTCCTTCGATCTCCGCTGTCCGCTCCAGCTCGCGCCTCAGCCGCTCGTCGCGCGGGAGCGATTCGGAGAGCAAACCGCCCTCCAGGGCTTTGAAGTACATAGGGGTTCCTCCGGCCAGGATGGGGACCCTCCCTCGGGACTCGATGCGCCGCGCCGCGGAGAGAGCGCGCTGGACGAAGTCCGCCGCTGTGAATATCTCGTCGGGGTCGGCCACGTCGATCAGGTGGTGAGGGACGGTACTCCTCTTCTCGCGCGAGATCTTGTCAGTTCCCACGTCGAGATACCTGTAAACCTGCCTCGAATCCACCGAGATGATCTCTCCCTTTATCATCCGAGCCAGCTCGAACGCCGCGCGGGTCTTCCCAGCCGCGGTTGGACCGACTATGGCGTAAAGCGGCGGCTCGCGCGTCATCTCTCGAACCAGCTCTTCAGTTTCTCGCCGGCCAGGAAGATGGTCGTGGGCCTGCCGTGAGGACAGCTGTAAGGGGACCTGCACCGCTCCAGACGGTCGAACAGATCCATCGCCTCCTCCAGACTCACCGATGCTCCGAGCTTTATAGCGTCGCGGCACGCGGTGCGCGCCCATCGCCACCAGACCTCTCTGTCGCGCTTCGATGGATCGTCCTCCTCCTCTATACCCCGGATCGCCGAGCGGAGCATCTCCATAGGGGAGAGCCTTCCAAGCCCTCTCAGCACCGGAACCGACAGCAGCAACGCCTCGCCCGGACCGTCACCGTCGTCCCCAGGGAGCCTGAACGTGAAGCCCATCCCGGCCAAGTCCTCGCGGTGAAGGGACGCCCCGGCGGCCACGGCTGGGGGGAGTTCCTGCCCGGAGAGCAGGGATTGGGTGTCAATCCTCTTGCCGCTGTACGATGACTCTATCTCCTCGTACAGTATCCTCTCGTGTGCCGCGTGCGCGTCCACGAGGATCAGCCCGCGCGGGTCGTCGAACACCAGGTATCCTCCCTGTGCCTGCCCGAGGTATCTTCTCACCGGCCCCAGGCCGGCCTCGGGGAACAGCGTACACTCCCGCGCCGCGGGCCTGGCCGGTTCGTTCGGAGCGGATGAAAAAAACTCCGGGTGCCTTTTGAAGCGTTCAGGCGCCGGCACGTAGTTTTCGAACGGGCCCGCCGCGGGAGCCGGCGGCGGTGCCGCTGGCTCCTCCCCGCGCACTCTGGCTTCGGAAAATCCCCCGCCGTCTAGCAGGGCCTTCTCCGCGCACTTGCGCACCATCTCGAACACGCGGTTCGAATTCCTGAAGCGCACTTCGGCCTTAGCCGGATGTATGTTGACGTCAACGTCCTCAGGCGGGACCGCCGCCATGACGATCCACTCGCCGTAGATCGACGCGCCTGTCGAGTTCAGGGCCGATCTTATAGTGGCGTCCTGCACCCGCCTGCCGTTCACGAACGCGGTCACGTTGACGCGCCTGGAACCCAGCAGGTTGTTCCACCACAGCTGAATTCGCGCCTCCTCATCGCCCAGGGCTGCGCGCACGGAGCGATGCTCTTCGCCCCAAATGGACTTCAGCACCTCGTCCGTTGACTGCGCGTCGCCCAGATCGAGCAGGATCTTCCCATCGTTGGACAGCCTGAAGCGAGTGCGGGGGCAGACGAGCGCGTAGTCCTGCACTACCTGAACTATGCGCTTCAACTCAGCGGTCGCCCCTTTTAGAAATTTCCTTCTAGCGGGAAGGTTGTAGAACAGGTCCGCGATCTCCACCCTGGTGCCTTGAGGCGCCGGAACCAGCGAGTGGGACGTCACGACGCCGCCCTCCACCCTTATTACGCCGCCGGACTCCTCCCCGCGCCTCCTGCTCCGCAGCTCGAACCGGCTAACGGAGGCGATGCTGGACAGGGCCTCGCCCCTGTAGCCGAGCGTGCTCACGTACTCCAGGTCGTCGAGCGTACGGATTTTGCTCGTGGCGTATCTCTCCACCGCCAGCGGCAACTCGCCATAGTATATCCCGTCCCCGTTGTCCTCCACGGTCAGCAGGGCCTTACCCCCCTGCTCCAGCGTGACCTTGATGTCCGTGGCGCCCGCGTCGAGCGAGTTCTCCAACAGCTCCTTCGCGGCGGACACCGGCCGCTCTATCACCTCGCCCGCGGCGATGCGGCTCGCCACGCTCTTCTCTAGCCGCTCTATCGAACCATGCACTCCGCTCATTTGAACCCCAATATCCTCCTGCTCTTCTTCCTCAGGCGGGACACCAGGTCGAGCGCCGCCATCGGCGTCATATGGTTCGGGTCGCTCGTCGCCAGCTCCTCGAGCACCCCCTCGCGTTCGACGTCGAAGAATATCTCCCGCTGGACGTACTTCCTCGACATGGTCTTCATCTCATTGTCCGAGGACTTGGACGAGCTCTCGAACTCGGTGAGCAGCTCCTCGGACCGGCGCACCACGATACTGGGTATCCCGGCGAGGCGTGCCACCTCAACGCCGTATGACCTGTCCGCGGGCCCCTGGACGACCTTGTGGAGGAAGCGTATCCCGCCCCGGGACTCCTCCACCGCCATGCTGAGGTTCGTCAGCTTTGGGAGCGAGAGGTTTGTCAGCTCGTGATAGTGGGTCGCGAAGAGCGCCTTCGTGCGCCCCTCCACGTGGAGGTTCAGGAATTCCACGACGGCCCACGCGATGCTCATGCCGTCGTAGGTGGAAGTACCGCGCCCCAGCTCGTCCAATATCACGAGACTGCGGGACGTGACGTGCCTCAGTATATCGGCCGTCTCCACCATCTCAACCATGAAGGTGCTGCGCCCCCGGGCCAGCTCGTCGCGCGCCCCGACGCGGGTGAATATCCTGTCCATGAGACCGACGCGCGCCCGCTCGGCTGGGACGAACGAGCCGATGTGCGCCATCAGGGCAACCAGCGCCGCCGTCCTGAGATACGTGGACTTTCCAGCCATGTTGGGCCCCGTGATTATGGCGATGCACCCCGCGTCGGATCGCTCGTCCGGGTCCAGCTCTATGTCGTTCGGAGTGAATGAGACGCCGTGCGTGCTCTCGACTATCGGGTGGCGCGCGCCCTTGACGGAGAATACCCTGCTCTCGTCCATCTCCGGCCTGACATACGCGTTGTCGCGCGCCGTCTCAGCCAGCGCGCGCAGAACGTCCAAAGCCGCCGCCGCCCTGGAGGCGGCTTGGCAGAGCGCCCCGCTATCGAGGACTCGCGCCAGGATTTCCCTGTACAGCCCCTCCTCGCGCTCGCCTATCTCGCGCTCCGCGCGGTAAACTTTACGCTCTATCTCCTTGAGCCGCTCGTTGACGAACCTCTCTCCGTTCGACACCGTCTGACGTCTCACGTAGTCGTCCGGAACCCTGTCGGCGTAGTTTCTCCCCAGCTCTATGTAATACCCAAAGACCTTGTTTATCCCCACCTTTAGCTTCAACCCCGTTCGCTCTCTCTCCGACTGCTCGAAGGCCCTCAAGTTCTCCTCGGCGTGGGCTATGGCGTCGCGCGAGCCGTCCAGCTCGCCGTCGTATCCGTCACGTATGACGCCGCCGGCGCCGAGCGACCTCGGCAGATCGTCCGAGAGCGACGCGCGCAGCAGCGCCGTCAGCTCCAACAGGCACGGCACGCCGTCAAATATCCTGGAGAGCGGCTCGGACTCGGGCGACGACGCTATCTCGCGTATCCCGGGCAGGGCGGCAAGGGTATCCCTTATGGCCCCGAGGTCGCGAGGGTTCCCCACCTTGAGCGACAACCTGCCCAGGGCGCGCTCCATGTCGCGGCACTCCGCGAGCGCCGCGGCCAAGCGCCTCAGCGTGGATGGGCTGCCGGCCATCACCTCGACGCAGTCGTGCCTGAATGCTATGGTCTCCAGATCTGCCCTCGGATGAGATATCCAGTCCCGAAGCAGCCTGCGCCCCATCGGCGTCTTGCACCTGTTCAGCACGGCGTAAAGCGAAGCACCGTCCCCGTCCAGCAGCTCCAGATTGGCCTGGGTCGTGTTGTCGAGTATCAGCATCCCCTCCGACATGAGGGGGCGTATCTCGTGGACGTGCCCCGCTCCGCCGAACTGAGTCTCCTCCAAATACCTCACGGCGGACGCGGAGGCGCCGGAAGCCGGGTCCATGTCGTCGATGCCCATAGCCCGGAGGCTCGCGATGCCCCAACGCTTGCACAGCCACGCGGAGCCGTATGACGGGGAAAAATCCGCGCGCTCGCGCGTGACGATCGTGGGGCGTGCCCCCTGAAGCGGCGCGAGGTCCCGGGAGATCCTCTCGAACTCGTCCTCCTGCCCCTTCGGTATCAGAAGCTCGTCAGGTGAGAACGAGAAGAGCAGGGACATGGCCTCGCCGCGCGAAAATGTGCCAGCCTCCAGCAGTCCGGTACCGGCGGTGAGCAGTGCTATACTCGCCTGATCCCCGTTCAGGACTGCGGCGGCGAGCTTGCCGTCGCCCGGCGCGTCCTGCGGCACGTAAGTGCCTCGGGTCACGACGCGGACCACCGCGCGCTCGACGAGCGTCCTTCCGTCCGGCTCGGTGAGTTGGTCGCACATGGCGACCTTGTAGCCAGCGGCAACGAGCCTCCCCAGATACGCGTCCAGCGCGTGGTGAGGTACGCCTGCCATCGGTATGGCCTTGTCCTGATCACGCGCCGTGAGCGCTATGTCCAGGACCTCCGATGCTATGACGGCGTCGTCGAAGAACAACTCAAAAAAATCGCCCATGCGAAACAGCAGCAGACAGTCGGGGTACTTGTCCTTCCACTCGCAATACTGCTTCAGCATCGGCGTCATCTTGACTCCATAGGGTAATTTCAAGCCAGTGTCCTCGCCATTGTTTCGGATGCGCCGCACAGCGACCGTTAAATAATATCACATCATGGCCGCGCGAACGCGTCGGCAACGGCCAAAACGCTCGGTTATACAGCTTGACATAAAGCGGCGCTTCTTGAAGATCACAGGAAGGAGTACAGCCACAACGAGCAATCCTCGAGCTCGGCCCTGATCCCCGCGTCGCGGATGGACTCGGCGCCGCCAGCTTTGGCCCACGCGGCGAAGCCATCTCTCGGAAGAGTCGCCGCCGTCCTCAGCAGCAACACCGCTTCGGAGCTGATGGGACTCAGCAGGGCGCGTCCCTCGGAGCCGTCCCTCGCGCCGCGCAGGCACTCCCCGCATATAAAGCCATCGCTCGACCTCGCCGCGAGGCGCGCGCCACCGATGCGGATCTCCCTCCCGCAGCGCGTGCACCTGTCGAGCGATGGGGCAAGGCCCCAGAGGTTGGCCCAGCGCCACGCGAACCGCGCGTCTATGAGCAAATGGCTCACGCCGCATGAGAGGTTTTTCATGCTCCCCCACAGGAGGGAGAGAAGCGGGTCGCTCTCGTGTCCCGTGGGGAGCCTCGACGACAGTTCGAGGCACCACTTCACGGCGGCACACAAAGAGCTCTTCGACCTTCTGACGCCTAGGAAGGACTCGCGTATATCAACGCCCTTGAGATACAGTCTTCTCGGGCTCTGATAGAGGCGGAAGACGCCCCACGTCATAGGCTCCGTTCCGCCGCCGAATCTATTCGAGGTCCCGGAGCCCGGGGCGCTCACCCAAGTCGCCCCGAAGCCGTGCAAAAACAGCAACAACTCCTGCGACCTGCCGGAGACGTCCCTCCTGCGGAGGACCACGCCGTTCGCCCGGTGATCCCCCTGGGGCAGGCGCTCCTCTCCGAGCGGGATTATCTTCGTTATCTCCGCGGGTATCCTGCCCGCTCCATCTCCAGGCGAGACCTTCTCCATCCCGGCTTTACCTTGACCCAAAGCTGCAGGAAGACGGGGTGCCCGAAACGCGCCTCCATCTCCAGACGCGCCGCGCTGCCGATGGACTTGAGCATCGCCCCGCGCTCCCCGATGACGATGCCCTTCTGCCCGGCGCGTTCGACGATTATGTTGGCCCTTATCTCGATCCTCCTCATCTCCGGATACTCGTCGGGGCTCTTGAACTCCTCCGCAACGACGGCGACGCTGTGAGGCACCTCCTGCTCCGTGGACTCGAATATCTTCTCCCGTATTATCTCCTCCGCGAGGAAACGTTCCGTGGCGTCCATGAGGACGTCCTCGGGATATATGAAGTCACCGTCCGGCAACAGGCGTGACAGCTCCTCCTCGAGCACGTCGAGGTTCGTCCCGTCCTTCGCGGAGAGGGGTACGAGCGCCGCCGGGCGCAATTTCTCCGCTATGCCGCCGATGTTCCTCCAGAAGCACTCCTTGTCGCGCAGGCGATCCACCTTGTTGGCGGCGAGCACCACGGGTACCCCCAACCGTGCGATGCGGCAAACGATCTCCTCCTCCTCGGGCCCCATGCGACGCCCGGCCTCGGTGACGAAGCAGATGATGTCCACGCGCTCCATCGCGCCCTCCGCCTCGCGCACCATGAACTCCCCAAGCTCGTGCCTGGGTTTGTGCAGCCCCGGCGTGTCCACTATCACCATCTGGTATTCGCCCTCCGTCAATACGCAACGAACGGCGTTGCGAGTCGTCTGAGGCTTGCTCGAAACCGCCGCGACCTTCTCGCGCAGCATCGCGTTCACTATCGACGACTTGCCCACGTTAGGACGCCCGACCAGGGCGACGAACCCGGCGCGGCGTTTTGACGCTGTATGTCCTCCGTCTTCAGCCATGTTTCATCCTTTACGTCATCTCCAGCTTAAATCTATGCGGGAGAAGGAAGTCCAATCTATATATCTCCAAACGGCCGTCCACGCTCAGGACCACGTCGATCTCAGGGTTGAACTCCGACAGAAACTGCCTGCAAGCCCCACACGGCGGACAGAAGGCCGGGCGCCCGGAGGCCACCGCTATCGCCAGCGGATGCCTTGAGCCCGCCAGCGCGGCGCCAGCCATCGCGACTCGCTCAGCGCAGAGCGACATGCCGTAGCTCGCGTTCTCGACGTTGCACCCTCCGACCACCTTCCCCCACTCCGTCAAGACGGCGGCGCCCACGGGAAAACCAGAGTACGGAGCGTAAGCCCGTCCGCAGCATTCGCGCGCGCGCTCCATCAAATCCTCGGGGGAAAGGCCAAATCGCGGCCAGTATTCCGCGACGGGCGAGATCATTCACCCACCTCCTCAAACTTAGAAACGTTGATTTATTGTCAATGTCAATTTGAAATCAAATGCCTAAAGAGTAAGGATTCAAACCCCTCCGGGACCAGCGCCGCAAAACGCTTAAATGTCGTTTTAGCCCTTTAATCAGCGCTTCATCAGGCAGGGCTCCGGACTTTGCGGTCATCATCCCGAGGCACGGGGATTTTTCCCTCCCTCGGGCGGTTCGTCCTGAACGGGCTCATCGCCAGCCGTAACGAACTCCACGCGAACCTGGAGTATCCTGTGATCGACCACCTCGACCGCGCTTATCCGCCACGGCCCAAAGCTCACCGACTCGCCCTCCTCAGGGAAGTTCCCCTTCAGTGAGAGCAACATACCCGCCACGGTGTCTACGTCGTCGAACTCGAAGGAGTACCTCAATGTCTCCGACAGCTCGTCGAGGTTGACGTAGCCCTGCACCAGATACACGCCCTCGCTCTCCTCCAGGACGTCCGGCGTCTCGTTGTCGTACTCGTCCTGAATGTCGCCGACTATCTCCTCCAGCAGGTCCTCTAGGGTGACCAGCCCTGCCGTCCCGCCGTACTCGTCGACGACTATCGCTATGTGGGTCCTGGATTTTTTCATGAGCTCGAATGCCTCGTCGGTCTTTATGGTCTCCGGTATAAAGAGCGTCTTCCTCTGGACCTCGGTCACGCTGACGTCGAGCGTCCCCCGCGACAACGGGCCGAGCAGGTCCTTGACGTATAGAACCCCCGTTATCTTGTCCAGCTCCTTCTCATAGACGGGTATGCGTGAGTGCCCGCTCTCCAGAAATATCTCCGACGCACGCGCGACGGTCGTGTCCGCCGGAATCGCCATCATGTCGGTTCTGGCGACCATGACCTCAGACACCCTCGTCTCCTCGAACGCTATGACACCGCTGATCATCTTGCGCTCGCCCTCCTCGATCGCGCCCGACTCCCCGCTCGCGTTGACCATCACCTCGAGATCCTCGCGGGTCACGAAAGTGCTCAGAGTGTCCAGCCTCAGGCCGGCTATCCTGCCGATGAACCACACCGAGTGCTGGACGCACCACACCACCGGCCAGAGGATCAAATTGAAAAAAAACAGGATTGGCAAGGAATGATAGAGAACCGGCTCCTTATGCGCTATGGCGATGTTCTTAGGCAATATCTCGCAGAATATCACCACGACGGTCGTCATCGTCAGAATGGCTATGAACGGCCCATGGTTGGAGCCGAAAAAGCGCGAGAACATGACGGTGGCAACCGCGCTGGCCGCTATGTTGACTATGTTGTTGCCCACCAGCGTTATCGAGAGCGCGCGCTGCACATTGTCGGACAGCCACGCGAACCCGTTCTTTCGATTCGGGTGGGCGTTCTCCATTACCTTCAGTTTTACCTTCCCTGCTGCCGTTATCGCAGTCTCAGTCGAGCTGAAGAAAAACGACAACACCAAAAACAACAGCAGCAGGCCGATACTGCCAACCAGATCAGAGTTCACTCCGTCATCAATCCTCCTCAATATCACGTCTCATGCCCATATTTCGCCCGCCCCTCCGCAACGCGAAACGCCTTCGGCCGCGGGCGCGATTCCTCATAATTTTATTTTTCAAACTCCGCCGACCCTATTGAAATACCCGCTCAAAATTCTGTCCTGCTCCGCCCACATCTCCTCGCGCCGGTGCTCCGTATCATGGTCGAAGCCGATCAAGTGCAAAATCCCATGTACTACCACCAGCGCCACCTCAACATTATAATTGATATCTCGCTCATTCGCGTTTTGGCGCACCACCTCAAGGGACACGACGACGTCCCCAAGCGGAAGATCTCTCCAGCCGTCGGGAGGGACGAACTCCCCGCCGGTCTCCCACATCGGAAAGGAGAGGACGTCTGTGGACTCGTCCGCGCCGCGATAGCGCGAATTGAGCTCGCGCATTCTCTCGGCGGACGCAAAAGTCAGCACAACGCTCACACTGCGACAGCGCTCCAGCGTGCCGCCGCCAAGGTAATCCTCGAACTCGCCCGAGAGCGCCTCCAGAAGCGGCGGCGCCGGACTGGGGTCCGACTCGCCGGACAGCTCTATCGAAAAGCGCATTGGAGGCGCCTCAATGCCCCGGCTCGGCATCGCGGAGGGACGGGGCGCGCGCCTCCTCCGGTTTTTGATCGCCCCGCGCGGCCTGTTCGGGCTCCTTCCTCTCCTCCTGTTTCGGCAGGGGCTTCACCTCGCGCGTATGGTACATGGACATCAGCACGTCGACCATAGCCGTCCTGATGGAGTTCAGGTCCTTTAAGGTGAAGTCCACGTCCACAAATTGGCCTGTCATGATCTTTGAGTTGATGACGTCCTCGACAAGTTTGTCCAGTTCGGGTCTGCCCGCCAACGGATCCTTCAGCCCCTTCAGCGCGGCCTCCACCGAGTCCGCCAGCATCAAAAGCGCCGTCTCGGGGTGCTGCGGTGTGGGGCCTGGATAGCAGAAGTCCGCCTTGTCGACGTCTCCCCCGCCCTCCTCCTCTCCCGCGGCAAGCGCCTTCTTGTAAAAGTAGGTCATGCATGTCCTTCCGTGGTGCTCCGCGATGAAATCCTTTATAGCCCTCGGAAGGCGATATTCGTCAGCCAGCTTCAGGCCGTCGGTCACGTGGCTCTTGATCATCTTGGCGGACTCGAAGGGGGTTATTCTGTCGTGGATGTTGTTGCCGAACGACTGGTTCTCCACGAAATAATGCGGCCGCTTGAGCTTGCCTATGTCGTGATAGTACGCCCCGGTCTTGATCAGAAGGCCGTTCATCCCCAGCCGATCCGCCACCGCCTCCGCCAAGGTGCCCACCGTTACGGTGTGGTGGTACGTCCCCGGCGCCTCCAGCTGCAGACGTTTCATGAGCGGCTGAGACTGATGGCTCAGCTCGAGCAACCTCAAGGGCGAGATTATGTCGAAAATCGCCTCCCAGAGCGGGATGACCGCGACGACGAGGCTACTCCACAGCGCGCAGAGGAGAAGGTACGTCCCCACCAGCTCCCATGAGACCGCCAGCCCCAGTCCCCACCTCACGAAGAGCGACGCGCACGTCAGGGAGAGACCAAGGCTGAATATGTTCCTCCAGATCATGATGCGGCTCGATGCCTCCCGCATGAATATGAAGCTCGCTCCGACCGCGACCACGCAGAGTATGAAGCCGACGGATATCATAGAGGTCATGCCCTGGAACGCGAGAAGATAGCCTATGATCCCGCCGCCCAGCGCGATCTGGAACGCGAAGGCCGGCTGCAGGGTCAGAAATATCCAGCCGGTCATGGCGAGCACCGAGAGGGAGTCCACGTCCCACTTGCCGAACCACGCCTGAACGACCCAGTCTATCAGGAGCAGCAGCGTTATATACACCCACTCGCCGTTGGACGGAGGGCTCTCCTGCTTGCCCCCCAGCCACGTGACCCAGAACGACCAAGCGAACGTCGATATGACGACGAAGCTCATGTACTTCCACGGAACATTGGCGCCTGAATACCCCTGCTCGCGGAGCAGTGCCGCTATGTCGGGGGTGACGAGCTGTCCCTTCTGAACCAGGATGCCCCCGACGCGTATGTCGGTGGGCGCCGACGTGACGCGCGAGCTGACGTCCTCGCGCAGGCGCTCGGCCATCTCGGCGTCGTCCGCCACCGTCGGCAGCAGCAGCGCGTCGAGCAGCTGAAAAACGACGTTTTTATTCGCCTGAGGCATCTCGGCGTACCTGAGATGGTCCCATATCATTGCCGCCTGCTCCGACTTGCTGGCGAACCGATCGTAATTTTTCTCCGCTATGTCGACGGCCGCGCCGATAACCTGAGTGCGGTCGGCCTCCGGAAGCCCCCTTATCACCGACGCCAGCTCGGGGGGAGCGAAGTCGAGGCTGCCGTCGTTCTTCAGAGCGGATATCCTCTGTACCACTAATTGCGTCAGCCCGTAGTTCCTGACCCTCACGTTGACTATTTGGTCGGCGGCCATGCTACGCAGCTCGTTGGTCGCGGCCTTGTCCGCGAATCGAATGGAACTCCTGGCGATGTACGTCCTCGGGGCGGGATACCCGGCCATGTAGCTCTCGCCAAGGTCCACGAAATACCACCTCAGCAACACTATCAAACCGGCACTCACAACCAGCACCAGCCTGAAAAGGCTGAGGAAAACGACCGGCGCTCCGTCGGAGGGCCTGCCGGCGCCCAGCATGAGCAATTGGAAGAGCCTACGATACGAGTGTCTGTGAAGCTCCGCCATTGCCCTCATACCCGGCGTATTTATCGCGTTTCTCGAAGGACTCGTAGGCCGCTACTATCTTCTGCACAATATCGTGCCTCACCACGTCGTAATTTGTGAGATCGCAAAAGGCGATCCCCGGAATCCCCTCCAAAATGCCGCCTATTGAGCGAAGCCCGGACTCCTTGCTGCCGGGCAGATCGACCTGGGTGATGTCGCCCGTGACCACCGCCTTCGATCCAAGGCCGAGCCGCGTCAGAAACATCTTCATCTGCTCGCGGGTCGTGTTCTGGGCCTCGTCCAATATTATGAAACTGCTGCTCAACGTGCGCCCCCTCATGTACGCCAGCGGGGCGATCTCTATGATGCCCTTCTCAACGTACCTCGTGAAGCGGTCTGTCGGCAGCAAGTCGTAAAAAGCATCGTGCAGGGGCCTTATGTACGGCTCTATCTTCTCCAGCATGTCGCCCGGGAGATACCCGAGCCGCTCCCCGGCCTCAACCACGGGGCGAACAAGCACGATCCTGTTTATGATGGAGGCATTGAGCGCCGCCACCGCCTTGGCCACCGCGAGATACGTCTTACCGGTACCCGCGGGCCCTATCGCGAACACCACGTCATTGCAGTCGATGGCGTCCACGTACTCTCTCTGCCCCTGGGTGTACGGCCGCACCTGCTTCCCTCTGTTCGTCACGCAAATCGTGCGATCAAGCAGGGCGATCAGGTCCGGCCTCCTCCCGTCCGCCAGCATGTCCAGGGCGTATCGTATCTCGACGCCCGACGGTCTGGCGCCCCGCGCCGTCATTTCGGCGAACTGCCCTATGAGATCCGTCAGGCCCTCCGCCATCCCGGAGCCGTCGTCAGGTATGTGAACATCCGCGCCCCTCGCCGTTGCGCGGAGGCCAAGCCTGTCCTCTATGGCCGACAGGATCTCGTCCCTCGCGCCGAGCACCCTCGACAGGATCTCCTCGGACGGGAGGGTCACGGTCCGCATGGCGCTCACGGCGCCTATGCCCGCACGACCTCTTTGACCTCCGGGACCCTGCGCTGAACGACTCCTTCGACCATGTTGCGTATGGTGGCGGCGGCCCCTGGACAGCCAGTGCAAAGGCCGGTAAGCTGAACCTTGAGGACTCCGTTCGTCTCGTCAAAACCCAAGAACTCTATGCCTCCACCGTGGGACTCGATAATCGGGCGCACGTCCGACTCCAAAACTCCGACGATTCTCTCAGCTACCTCCGACATTTCAATTACCCTCCTTGCGGTTATTTTACCTGACTTTTTTTTGGCGATTTGCCACATCTCCTCCAACTCACGAAGAGACATGGACTCCATCTCGATGCCGCTATCCCTTGCCATCGACTCCATCTCCCTGAATCGACTCGAGAACTTGGCGTTGGCCTCTTGGAGGGCGCTCTCCGGGTCGATGCCGAGGTGACGCGCTAAATTTGCCAGCGCGAAGAGCATATCGCCGAGCTCCTCCCTCGACGCACCGGCGTCGAGCCGGTCTATCTCGACCCTCAGCTCGTCCAGTTCCTCGAGTGCCTTGCTCCTCACCGAAGCTATGTCGCCCCTCTTCCAGTCGAAACCCTTCTTGGCCGCGCGTTCGCTCATCCTGAGCGCGCGCAGCAACGCAGGCAGGCCGCGAGGTATGCCGGCCATGGCGGAGCTGTCGGCATCCCGGCCCCTCCTCTCGCCGGCCTTTATCGTCTCCCAGTTGCGGCTGACCTCGTCCGCGTCACGCACCGTCACGCCGCCGAACACGTGCGGGTGCCTTTTGACCAGCTTGCGGCAGATGGCCTGGCAGACGTCCTCTATGCCGAACATGCTCCGCTCGGACGCTATCTGCGACACGAAAACCACCTGCAGCAGCACGTCCCCGCACTCCTCCATGATGTCCCTCGGATCTCCGCCCTCTATGGCCTCGACAAGCTCGTGCGCCTCCTCAAGGATATATCTCCTCAAGGTTTCGAGCGTCTGCTCCGCATCCCACGGGCATCCACCCGGCGCGCGAAGCCTCCTCATTATATCGGTCAGGCATCTGAAATCACCGGGCCCGAACTCATCCAACGCGATTGCTCCTCTCATGCTCATACGCGCATTGTAGCAGATATTTTCGAATTTATTGGGTTTTCCCGGCGAGAGGAGATTTTTTGCTTGTTTTGCGCACATCACGCAAGAACAGAATAAATCCGCCGAGGGTGTCCATACCGCCGGAACTTCTGAAGCCGTCCGCCCTCCTGAACCACCCGCGCGGCGCGGGCTCCTCCGTCAGCGGCGCCCGCGGGCCGCACCGGACGACGGTCTCGTCAGAGCCGCACAACACGTCTAGTATGCCGAAGTCAGGGCCCATTATCCTCATCCTCGACACGTCGAATAAAAACTCGAGCGGGCGCGGCATGGGGCCGAAGCGATCCACGGTCTCGTCATGGAGGGAGTCGAGCGCGTCCTCCTCCTGAACCCACAGCAGTTTCCTGTAGAGCGCTATCCGAAGGCTCTCGTGAGGGAGATAGTCGCGCGGGATCGCGGATGGCACCCCGACCTCGACCCGGGTTCGCTCGCGCGCGTCGCCCTTCGCCCTTCTGATCGCCTCCTCCAGGAGATCGCAGTAGCGTTCGAAGCCCACCCTGCCGAGATTGCCGTGCTGGGCCACGCCGACCAGCTCGCCCCCACCCCTTATCTCGAGGTCTTTTTTGGCGAGCTGGTACCCGGCACCGAACTCGCCCAGGGACGCGATGGCATCCATGCGCTCCACCGCCTCCCTCGTCAGCGCCACACCCTCCGGGTGCAGGAAGAGGGCGAATGCCTGCTCGTCGCGGCGGCCCACCCTCCCCCTGAGCTGGTGCATCTGCGCGAGGCCCAAGTCCTGCGCGTCGCTCACTATCAGGGTATTGGCCCTCGGTATGTCCAGCCCGCTCTCGACTATCGTGGTGCAGACCAGGATGTCAGTCTCCCCTCCGGCAAATTCGTCCATCGCGTTTTTTAAATCCTTCTCGGGCATCTGTCCGTGTGCCACGGCAACCGCGAGCTTCGGGAAGAGCCGCCTCACCATCATTGCCTCCCTGTCGATGCTCCGCACCCTGTTGTGCACGTAAAACACCTGGCCTCCCCGCGCGCGCTCCCTCAGCACCGCGCTCTTGACCAGCGGCTCGGACCACGCCCCAACGGCGGTTATGACGGGCAGGCGTTTCCTCGGCGGGGTTTCGAGCAGAGAGAGGTCCCTCAGACCGGAGAGCGACATGTGCAGGGACCTGGGTATAGGGGTGGCCGACAGCATGAGCGCGTCCACCGACGGATAGGCGCTCTTGAGGCGCTCCTTGTGCATCACGCCGAACCTGTGCTCCTCGTCTATTATGACGAGCCCCAGCGATTTGAAGGCTATGTCGGCGCCCAGCATCCTGTGGGTCCCGACCAGGATGTCCACCCTGCCGGACGCCGCATCCTCGATTATCTTCCTTTGTTTCGTCGGGAGGACGAAGCGGGAGACGACCTCCACCCTGACTCCGAACTGGTCGAAGCGCGCGCTCCACGTCTCGAAGTGCTGCTGGGCCAGAAGAGTCGTCGGCGCCATCAGCGCGACCTGCAGCCCCTCGAATACGCACTTCGCTGCGGCCCTCATGGCGACCTCTGTCTTGCCGAAGCCGACATCCCCTATCAACAGCCTGTCCATGGGGAAGGGACGCTTCATGTCGGCACTCACCTCGCCGATAGCCCTGAGCTGGTCCTCCGTCTCGCGATACGGAAACGTCCTCTCGAACTCCGCCTCCTGCTCCGGGTCGCCGGTGAACTGGTGCCCCGGCGTCATCTCACGCTTTGCGTAGACATCCATGAGATAGCTCGCGGCCAACTCCGCCTGCTCGCGCGCACGCGCGGTCATCTTCTTCCAGTGCCCGCCCCTCAGGTTGTCCGCCGCTGGCTCCACCCCGGGATACGTCATGTAGGGGGATATCTTGTGGAAGTGCATCACGGGAATCTTCAGCCTGCGCTCCTCGGCGTACTCCAAAACCAAGTACTCCTGAACTCCGTCCGGGCTCTCGATCTGCTCGGATCCCATGAACCTGGCCACCCCGTAGTCCTCGTGCACGACCCACTGGCCCGGCATCAGGCGATCCCCCCAGTCGAGCGGGGCCGCCCTCTCCTTGGACGAGCCAGAGAGTGAAAGACCGGACAGCTCGAGGTCACCGATCACCGCAACCCCTGACGAGGGGTCGTAAAAACCCTCCGACACGGCGCCCTCCGCCGCGATATAGCCCCTCTCGGCGGCCCATTTTCTGAAGTGCCCGGCCTGAGAGACGACGCAAATCGACACATTTTTGGAGGACAGGCCGTCGCAGTAGGCCTCCAAATCCCTCCGCCTGCCCCGAAAATTCGGCAGCCCGATTATCCCGGTCCTGCGGTCGGCTCTCGCTATCCCGGAGGATATGCGGAGCCTAGGATAAAGCCCCAGCATGGCCTCCACTCCGCGCCACTCAAGCCGTTCGTTCCCCTCCAATTCCCGCTCCACGCCAGCCCTGAGCCATGAGTAGTTATCCGCCGAGTTCTCCAGCTCCGCAGGCTCTATGAGGAGGATGTGCATGTCGGCGGGGAAAAAAGCGTCGAGCGCCGCCGAGCGCCGCGAGGAGAGCGCCCTTATATCGCGGCGGCTAAAGCTCCTTATGCTGCGCTGCGTGTCCGTGGCAAAGCACCTAATGCTGTCGATCTCCTCGTCGAAGAACTCCACCCTTATCGGATAAGCGTCCCTTGGGTCGAAGAAGTCCACGATGCCGCCGCGATGTGTGAACTGCCCCGGCGACCAGACTATATCGACCCTCTCGTAACCATGCCCCGCCAGCCAGTCTATCAGCCGGGCACGTCCCGTCTCGTGTCCCCTCTCGAGGGCTAAAACGTCGCCCCCTATCGAGAAGGGGCCCATCAAAGCCCCGGGAGTCGCCAGCATGATGCCGGAGGCATCGGCCCAACGGTACATCGTCTCCCCCCTACCGGCCTTCTGTGCCTCGAACATCGTGGGGGCGTCCTCGTAAGACGCTATTGCTATCTCCTCCAGCATCGACACGGCCGGCAGGCCCGACAGCAGGCGGATGGCCTCCGCGTCCGACTGAAAATCGCGGGCCAGCCTGGAGTTGGGCAGAACCACGAGCAAAGGCCGCCGGAATCCGCGGCATATCCACGGTCTGGCGGCCCCTGCGGCCGACAGATGAATCAAGCTGTTCCTCCTCCATTCGCCGGCATCCAGTCGTTCCAAACTATTAGGCGTATAGGGCGCGCAGGGCGCGTTTAACGTGCCCTGCGCCGTCCTGCCCGCATCACTTTTCACCTATCCCCACCGTAAAGCCCTCCCCCGAGGCGCCGTCCAGCCACCTGGCGAGCGAGCTCCACGCCAGGTCCTCGACGTCGCTCCAGCGGTCTCTCTGCTCCTTCGGGAATTTGCCGAGCACCCAGTCTCGCATGTCAGCACTCGGTGGAGGGGGTCCGACCCCGACGCGCAGCCTCGGCACGTCCAACGTCCCGAGACCGCCCAGTATGGAGGCCATTCCGTTGTGCCCTCCGGCGGACCCGTTCTGCCTGTACCTCAGCCTGCCGAAAGGCAGAGCCGCGTCGTCAAACACTATCAGCACGTCGTTAGACGCCACATCGTAATACTTGGCGGCCTCGGCGACGGACTTGCCGCTCAGATTCATGTACGTGAAGGGTTTGAGAAAGAGGACTCGGTGTCCGTCAAAAGACGAGGCAGGCCAAAAAGCCCCGCTGAACTTCATGTGGGGCGCGCCCAGCCCGTTTTTGCCAGTATAAAAATCTATCATCATCCAACCGGCGTTGTGCCGGCTCCACGCATATTCAGGGCCGGGATTCCCCAGCCCCACCACCAGTTTCAAAGCTACGCCTCTATTCCTCTCCGTCCTTGCGCTTGCCCTTGCTCACCACCTCGACCTCTTTGTCCTCCTCGGCGGAGCTCTCCTCCGCCGCCTCGACAAGCGACTTAGGACGTGTCACCATGACCACCGCCAAGTCCTCGGACGTTATGAACTCCGCGCTCTCCGGCAGCTGGAGGTCGCGCACGAAGACCTCGCTGCCCATCGCCATCTTCGCTGTGTCGATCACGATCTCGGACGGTATCTCGCGCGGCAGCACGAGAATTTCGACCTCGCGCAACGGCTGTTCCAGCAACCCGCCCATCTTGACGCCGACGGAGATATCCTTGTTCACCACCCTGACTGGGACCGCCACTTTGACCTTGTGCCCCTTCACAAGCTGATACATATCGACGTGAAGTATTTTCTGCGTGACGACGTGCCTCTGCACATCGCGAAGGAGAGCCATCTCCACTCGTCCGTCCGGCATCTCCAGGTCGATCATGTTGGTCTCCCAGTTAGCCGAGTTGGCGATATGAGAGAGCTCCTTAGCGTCCACCGACCCCACCACGCTCCCGCCGTACTCAGGACCGTAGAACACAGCCGGGACCACCCCGGCGGCGCGTAGCTTACGGCACGCTCCCTTGCCCATGCTGGCGCGCTTTGTGAATTTGATCTTCACTGCCATTTATTTCTCCTCCTTAAAAAACATCTATATTATAGTAGTTATTGGCGATGTTACTGCTCTTTACGCCTTGGCTTGGGCTGGAAGAGTATGCTGATCGAATGGTCCAGGTGAATCCTGCGAATCGCCTCGGCGAAGAGCGGAGCTATCGTCAAGGTCGTTATCTTGCCTATGCGCTTCTCATCGGGCAGCGGGACCGTGTCGGTCAGCACCATCTCCTCGAAGACCGATTTGCCGATGCGCTCGATGGCCGCGCCGGAGAGGACACCGTGGACCGCGCAGGCGTACACCTTGTCCGCGCCGTGCCCAACCAGCGCGTTCGCGGCGTTCACTATGCTGCCCGCAGTGTCGATGATATCATCCACCAATACGGCTATCTTGCCGTCAACCTCGCCTATCACCTCGTTGACCTCGCTGTGGTTGGCTATGTCGTGGGACCTGCGTTTGTCCACTATGGCCAGTTCGGCGTTTATCTGCTCCGCGAACCTGCGCGCGCGGACGACTCCCCCGATGTCGGGCGAGACCACGACGACGCGGCCCTCCTGCAACTGCGCCTTCAATACCCTCTTGAAATGCGATGCCAAAAGCGGGATGCCCGTGAGATGGTCCAGTGGTATGTCGAAGAAACCCTGTATCTGCCCGGCGTGAAGGTCCGCGGTCACGACTCTGCCAGCCCCCGCTTGCTGCAGCAGGTTCGCGACGAGTTTCGCCGTGATCGGCTCCCTCGACCGCGCCTTGCGGTCCTGCCTGGCGTAGCCGAAGTACGGCAGCACCACGTTGATCCTGTACGCGGACGCTCGTTTCAGCGCGTCGATCAGTATCAGAAGCTCCATGAGGTTCTCGTTCACTGGCTGGCACGTCGGCTGAATTATGAAGGCGTCGGTTCCTCGAACGCTCTCCTGCAGGGCAAGCCCTATCTCCCCGTCGGAGAAGCGGAATATCTTCCTCTCCGACATCTGCATCCCCAGAGCGCCGCAAATGGCCTTCGAGAGATCCTCGTGCGCGCTCCCTGAAAAAATCTTCATGTCCCTGGAGGCGGATTCCATCGTCAATTCTCCTCGGCTTTCTCTGCCTGGTCACCGGCGATGCTCTTGCGCTGACGCCAGTTGTCGATGTTGGTCTGGCGCTGGCGGGCTATGGCAAGCGCGCCGTCGGGGATGTCCTTGGTTATCACCGAGCCTGCCGCGGTGGACGAGCCGTCCCCCATGGAGACGGGGGCCACGAACATCGTGTCGCTCCCTATGAAGCAGTCCTCCCCAATCTCCGTCCGATTTTTCACGACCCCGTCGTAATTGCAGGTAACGGTGCCCGCCCCCACGTTCGTGCGCTTACCGACGGACGCGTCCCCGATGTACGAGAGATGGGGGACCTTGGCGCTGTCGCCGAGAACGCTGTTTTTGATCTCGACGAAGCGGCCGATCTTGGCCCCGGCACCGAGGGAAACGCCGTCGCGCATAAAGGCAAACGGGCCTATCTCCGCCCCGTCGCCTATCACCGCATCCGATATCACCGACGGCCCTATGACCCGCGCGCAAGCGCCCAGCGTGACGTTCCGCAGCGTGGAGTGCGCGCCTATCCTCGAACCGTCCGAGAGGCTCGACCTCCCCCATATCTGAGCGCCAGGTTCCACAAAGACGTCCCTGCCGAACTCGACCATGGGGCCGATCCACGCGGAGGCCGGATCCATGCACTTGAGCCCGTTCAGCATATGCCCCCGCACTATTCTCTTGTTCAGAACCTTGGCCGTCACGGCCAGGTCATTAGGTGTATTCACGCCCAAGAGCTCGTATTTGTCGTCGCAAATAATGACGCTGACGTCCCCCTCGGTCTCGCCTATGAGCTGCACCGCGTCAGTTATATAGTACTCGTGTTCGTCGTTGCTTATCTCGTTTATCACAACGGAGAGGGCCTCAGTGTCAAACAGGTACACGCCGGCGTTGATCTCCTGGATCAAGAGCTCCTCCTCCTGCGCCTCGTCCTCTTCAACGATGCGCACCCCGCCGTCCGCAAGGCGCTCTATGCGGCCATAGCCCGAAGGATCGTCCGCCATGAAGCTCATCAGAGTACACCTCGGCGCAGATCCGAGGTGCCTGGAAACCAGGCTGGAAAGTGTCTCGGGGCGAACGAGAGGCACGTCTCCAGAGAGTACCAGCACATTGTCGTACCGTTTCCACCAATCTTCCGCTACCTTGACCGCATGTCCGGCGCCAAGCTGTTCGCGTTGCCATATCACCTCGACCCCCGGCCACTCGCCCT
The DNA here is from genome assembly GCA_031269245.1 of Synergistaceae bacterium. Classification (GTDB taxonomy): domain Bacteria; phylum Synergistota; class Synergistia; order Synergistales; family Synergistaceae; genus JAIRKI01. The sequence goes on from JAISZL010000098.1 coordinate 102,552, forward strand.
CGATATACTCCTCGACCTCCTCCCCGCGATATCCAACCAACACCGCTATGTTCCGCAAACCGGCCGATCGCACGGCGCTGAGAGTGTAATAAATGACGGGTTCCTCGAGAAGCGACTGCAACACCTTCGGTCTGTCGCTGCGCATCCTGGTCCCCCTGCCTGCGGCCAAAACCAGCACGCCCAACGACTGCGGATTCTCACTCATTGCCAAACAACACTCCTCTCGAGCGGCTAGCTGCCTGCGAGGCAGGACAGAGCAAAACAATAAAGAGGAAGCCCTGCGACTTCCCCATCCTCAGTTATTCTGGCTGGGGTGGATGGATTCGAACCATCGATGGCGGATCCAAAGTCCGCTGCCTTGCCGCTTGGCTACACCCCAAGGGCAGGGGACATTATAGCGGTTTTGGCGAAATATGCCAAGGCTTTTTTGCCGCCGCGCAGGATAAACCTAAACGCATAGACCACACATAGAGACCCTCTTCAAGAGGCTCAATGCCAAAACCCTTCAAAACTTACTCCAGGTTTCACCATAACACAAAATCTAACTGTTGATTTCTCTTAACCTGCTGACATTGGTTTTTCATGTGCAAGTTTGAGTGATATTATTAAAAAATATCTTCATAATTACTTTCCAAATAATTGCTAAATATTTCCGCTCCTTTGAAATTCAGATGCCATATGTCGCCATATGCATAATCCGGCAGAATAAAATTTGAATAGTCCAAGTATCTTATTCCATTGCAATATGCGGTATAAAAATCATTTAACATCTGTAAATTACCGTATTTTGGGGCATCGTATGTTGGAGCGTTAAACAAAATTAATCTAACATTTTTTTCATTGCATAAATCAATAATTTTTAATAAATAATCAATTTGATAATCTGAGTATCCAATTTCCACAACCGTATTATTTCCCGTTAATTTTATTTCCTGCTGTAACCTATCCCTGTCAAGTTTGAAGTATCCCCCAATACGTAAATCTTTCCATGTTAAAGTATGTTTAGTTATGAATTTTAATATAGGCTTTATACATTTTACCGGCAATTTAACAACAGCAGAATAGAAAGTTGGATTATTTATAAATATGGATAATTCTTCCGCATGTAACAAAGAAGAATAATTCGGGATGCACCCTAAAATATATCTATCTCCAATAATCAATTCATCCCGCGATTTTTGCGTTGCTCCGCCGTGAAAAGATAGAAGCACGGTATCTATATGAGAGTTTTCGGCAAGAAATTTCCGCAGTTTCACATAGGAATATAAATACGCCGTTCCGCCATGGGAAATGTTAAATGAACGCGTAAAAATAGAATCGTCAATCGCGCATTCAGTATGCGAATCGCCTATAATGAGTATATTTCTATCTTCCGGTATGGCGAAAGACGCCCCGGAAAGAATAAAATAAACAGCGGCAACCAAAACTAGTACTATAGTTATGTTGAGGCAAAAGAATTTAAACAAACGCCATAAAAATATTTTCATGTTATAATCCTAAAATTGGAAGTAAATAAAACCCTGCCCTAGCCCTGTCAGCTCCAGTGTCATTAACGTAATAACACTGTAAACCAGCCACCTTGCCGCTTTATATCTGCTTTGTATTTTGAACCCATATTCCTCCCTTCTGTTTACCCATTCATTAATTATCAAAATAATTACTGATAATATTATGCTTCCGGTTGCCAGTTCTCCAAAAGATTCTATTTTCGGCATTCTCAGAAATGAATCGGAAAACATTATTCCAATATATTGCAGCGCGCCGCCAACGCTTTCCGCCCTAAAGAAAATAAAGGCAAATGCCTCAAGTAAAAAAGTTGCGCTCATTGAAAACAACTCCTTTATGTTTGGAAATACCCTGTCTTTTGCGGCTATTTCAAGATTTGTCCTGTTTCTTTTTAGCATCAGCAAGGGCATAAAATAAAGAGCGTTGAGGATTCCCCATATTACAAACGTCCAGTTCGCGCCATGCCAAAACCCGCTGACAAGAAAAACAAGAAAAGTATTTCTGACAGTGATCAAAAGACCGTTTCTGCTTCCGCCCAGCGGGAAATAAATATAATCACGAAACCACGTCGTTAACGATATGTGCCATCTCCGCCAGAATTCCGCCATGTCACGCGAAAAATACGGATACGCAAAATTTTTCATCAGCCTGAAACCGAACAATTTTGACGTACCGATAGCAATATCCGAGTAACCTGAAAAATCACAGTATATTTGGATAGTAAATAAAATTGCCGCCAAAAAAAGCGCACTGCCCGGATAATCTTTTAAATTATAATTTTCCCATACTTCGTTAACATACATAGCGCAGCTGTCCGCAACAACCATTTTTTTGAAGAATCCCCAGAGCATTTGCTTGCAACCGTCAACAGCATGGTCATAGGAAAAGAACCTTTTTACATAAAATTGCGGCAAAAGGTTGGTTGCCCGTTCAATAGGGCCCGCTACCAACTGTGGAAAGAACGAAACAAAAGCGGCAAATGCGATAAAATCTTTTGTGGGTTCTAGTTTCCTTTTATATACATCAATTGAATAACTCATTGTTTGAAAAGTATAAAAACTTATCCCGACAGGAAGTATGATGTTTAAATGATTCACGCTGAATTTTACTCCGAAAAATGAAAATACCGCCGCAAAATTTTCAGCAAAAAAATTATAATACTTGAAAAACCCCAAGAATAAAATATTTACAGCTATACTAATCCACAAAAGGATTTTCCGCCTGCATTTATTTTCTATTTTTGATAAACAAGCACCAACCAGATAATCGGTTAATGTACTGAATACAATTAGAAAAAGAAAACGCCAGTCCCACCAACCGTAAAAGACATAACTTGCGATGACAATTAAAACGTTTTGAATCTTTAGATTTTTGCCGGCGGCAAACCAATACAGAAAAAATACTATAGGAAGAAATATCGCAAAATCAATAGAATTAAAAAACATTACTCAAACCTCCGCAGACCTCCGGGAGGTTTGAGAAAACAAAAACAATTAGCTTGTGTCTTGTGTCTGAATATCACGCGCTAGTCTTCGCCGCATCCAAATAATCTCCTGCACAAGCTCAAGGTATTTATATTATATAGTAAGTATTTGATATAGTCAATAGTAGTAGCAGCAGGGCAACAGCATTTACTTTTGATCGAAAAGGATCTTCGACAATACGTCCTGGCTGAGAGCGGCTTTGAGCATCTTTTTTCTGGCTCCGAGCCGCTTACGTCCAAGATCGGCCTTCCT
>JAISZL010000025.1 GCA_031269245.1 Synergistaceae bacterium
GCCGCGCGTGAAGCCTTGGAAGAGTTCTCCGACAAGTGGGACGCGAAATACCCTTCAATCAGCCGGAAATGGCGCAGTCACTGGGAAGAACTGATAACTATCTTCAAGTACCCGCACGATATCCGTAAGGTAATTTATACGACGAACGCGATAGAATCGCTGAACATGGTCATCCGCAAGGGTCTGAGGGGCCGGCGGATCATGGCTTCCGAGGAATCCGCGCTGAAGCTAGTCTGGCTTGCCGCGGCGGAAGCGGCCAAAAAATGGACAATGCCGATCAGAGACTGGGAAGCAGCTTTGAATTTCTTCCTGATCCAATTCGAGGACAGAATCAAACATGTCGCCTGAAACCCAATTCCAAACCTCACACAGTTTTCTTGACAGACCCGAGCCTGCCTAATATCTTTTTAATAACAAAGACACAAACGCCAGTTTAACCATATTCAGCGATGTTTCAATGAGACGTTCGCGGTTTTTCCACATTCGCCTGCATTTATCAATGCCAACCAAAGCTTCTCTCTAAAATCCATCTTTTAGGCATTATCACAAACTTACGCGATTCTGATCGTTTAGCAACTTCTACTTCCGCATCTATCATCTCTCGAATTTTCGCGGCAAAAACTTCACCTGTATATCCTCCATCACACAATACTTTTTTCAATATCAAGATAGCGGGCCTCTGACAAATGTTTCTTTTTATGGAAGATCGTCAAGTTTAAAATATTCTGACCACTCCCGCCAATAATTGAATTTACCGATCATCTCATAATATCTACCCTTATATCTCTTATATTTTTCATTCAACCCGAGATTCATGGCGCAGATCGCGGAAAAATAATACGCAAAAGCGTGGGTATCTATTACATCATCAAGAACTCTCTCAAACAGCCTGAGAGCAAGTGCGAAATTACCAATTTTCATGTCGTGATTTTTCACGAAATTGAGAAGAAGATTTGTCTCGTATACTTTTTTCTCAACATACTCATGGGTAAAATCCTGCGTTTGTATAACCCCTTTTTTGAAATTCATCTTAAAAATATCCGAGCCAGGTACAAAGTTATTATTTTTTTTGCATATCTCATACAACTCGCTTCCCGGCAGGGGAGCTACAACATAACAACTATACCAGTTACTCCCGAGACCAAGAGCGCCTTCAATGCTTTTCTCCATCGCTTCCTTTGTCTCTCCCGGAAAACCCAACAAGAGATTGCAAAATACGACTATTCCCTCATGCCTTAGATAGTCGATGGATTCCCTCGCTCTATCAAGGTTTCCTGGTTTATGAACGATATTCCGCAATGTTTCCTCATTACCGCTCTCAATAGCGAGTATAGTTTCCTTTATGCCAGCCCTTTTCAATGATGCCGCAACTTCTTCGCTTATAGAAAAAAAGGGGGGATTTGCAACGTTTGTCTTTATTTTGTTTTCGGACATGAAGTCCAGTATTTCAATGGCCCTACACCTATCTGTCAGAAAATGATCGTCATAGAACATTACAGATTTTATCCCATATGTCGACATGTAATGCATAATATCACTTTTCACTCGTTGAGTACTATAATATCGAACGTTGTGACCATGTACATTTTGCGATGCGCAAAAAACACATCTTCCCGGGCAGCCCCTTGTCGTAAACATATAGAAGGTGGAGTCAGCTTCCCTGTCTTCGCTGAACATCAATGCCTTGATGTATTTCAGATATAACTTTCTCTCTACTATGACGTCGAAATCATACATTGGAATATCGTCTAATTCATATATAAATTTATTCTGCGGCGTGAAGTTGACGTGATTGAGCAATTTACCGCAAGTGACCCAGCTATTATCAGACTCCAAATACTCTTTCGCTCTTCCCTCCGAGATGGCGTAAACCAATTCCAGGAACGGAATCTCTCCCTCGCCGTAACATACGGCATCTACAGCGCCTCTTAAATTTTGTAAAATAGTATCATAAATTGCAGTAGCGAGATGACCTCCAACAGCGATAAAAATGTTGTCGAACCTCTTGCGCAAGAAACCCACTAAGGGGATGAGATCTTCAAACACACTGCAAAACATCAATGAGATACCTATGATGTCAGCCTTGAAATCGGGAATCAATGACAAACAATATCCCCAAAACTCTTCCTTTCGCATAGAAAATATATCTCTGTTGCTATCTTCGACAACTTTACAAATAAGCATGTTAAAATCTAATATGCGTATATCGACGTTTGGGTAATGTTTTTTTATATAAGCCGCTATTGAAAGCAATCCATTAGGATATGCGATGTCAGGTTTTTTAATTCCTTTTATATTGCTTATCTTCCTCTCCCATTCCATTGAATCAACCTGAAAGACGATCTCATCATAAGGATAGCTGAGTGGTAAAATTAATAAAATATTCATTATTATTCTTCTTTACCCTCACGCAGGAAAAAGGGCCGACGTAAATCCGCCGTCCAGAACTAAAAACATATATTTTTTGTGAAAATTTGGAGTGAGTTTAAAAAACGCGGCGCAAAAAGCGCCGGCGTCAAGCGCGAATGAATATTTAAGCCTGGAGCCTGGAGCCTGGAGCCTGGAGCCTGGAGCCTGGAGCCTGGAGCCTGGAGCCTGGAGCCTGGAGCCTGGAGCCTGGAGAAGGCTACCATTTTCCTTCCGAGTGTCAAGCGTCACTTGCACGATTTTCAAACTCCCTTCAACCATTCGCGGACATTTTCGCTGACGAGTTATGGGGTGGATATTATCACAGACGAACAATACCTGTCAAAATTTTTCTTGCGCCGTCCCTTCAAATATGTTAATATGCCACCTGCTCGATGCCAACGCGATTTCAATTGCGCGCACCGGTATGAAAACACACGCGGGGGGATCGCGCGCCAGTTGCCGCAATGCGGTGGGCCCGCGAGACGAACCCTGCGGAGGAAAAAACAAGGAGGAGAAAATATTGGGCGTAGTCAACATGAAGCAACTGTTGGAGTGCGGCGTTCACTTCGGCCATCAGACCCGCAGATGGAACCCGAAGATGAAGCCGTATATTTTTACCGAGCGCAACGGCATCTACATCATCGACCTGCAGAAGACCGTCAAGGGCTTGGAGAGGGCTTACGAGTTCGTGCGCGAGGTGTCGCAGAACGGCGGCAGCGTCCTCTTCGTCGGCACGAAGCGCCAGGCGCAGGACCCCATCCGCGACGAGGCGCTGAGGTGCGGCCAGTACTTCATCAACCAGAGGTGGCTAGGCGGGCTCCTCACGAACTTCGCGACCATCCGCAAGCGCGTCAGCCGCATGGCGGAGCTGGAGGGCATGGACGCCAACGGCACGATCAACAAGTATCCCAAAAAAGAGGTCATCAAGCTCCACAAGGAGAGGGACAAACTGCGGAAGTCGCTCTCTGGGATAAAGGAGATGCGCGAGACACCGGACGCCCTCTTCGTGATCGACCCGCGCAGGGAGACGATCGCGGTACTGGAGGCGCGCAAGCTGGGGATACCGGTGATCGCCATAGTGGACACGAACTGCGATCCCGAGGTCATCGACTACCCCATTCCCGGGAACGACGACGCCATAAGGGCCATCGAGCTGATAGTGAGCCTCATGTCGAACGCCTTCATAGAGGGGCGCCAGGGAACTGACGGCGCGCCGAATGCCGGCGCGGAGCCGGAGAACGAGGGAGAGGCCATAGAGGACGAGGCCATAGAGATCCGCGAGAAGCTGCACGACACGTACTCGGAGGTCGGGGAGAAGGTCGTAAACCAGGAACTCGAAGAGCGCAAGGGATGGAAGGAGTCGGTATAAAGTGGCTTTCGACGCCAACGCTGTAAAGGAACTTCGCGCCCGCACGGGCGCCGGCATGATGGACTGCAAGAACGCGCTCGCCGAGTGCGGCGACATTGAGCGCGCGGTGGACTACCTTCGCGAGAAGGGGCTGGCCAAGGCCGCCAAGAAGGCGAGCCGCAATGCCGCCCAGGGCATCATCTTCAGCTACATACACACGAACGGCAAGATAGGCGTGTTGCTGGAGCTCAACTGCGAGACGGACTTCGTCGCCAAGACCGACGAGTTTCAGAGCCTCGGGCACGAGATCTGTATGCAGATAGCCGCGGCTAACCCACAGTACATCAACGTCGAGGACGTGCCGGCGGAGGACGTCGAGCGCGAACGGGAGATCTACCGCAAGCAGGCACTCGAAGAGGGGAAACCCGCTAACATAGTCGACAGGATAGCTGATGGCAAGATCAGCGCGTTCTATCAGGACAACTGCCTGATGGAGCAAAACTACATCCGTGACCCGAAGGTCAAGATAAAGGACCTCGTCATAGCGGAAATAGCCAAAATGGGCGAAAACATAGTGGCCCGCCGAATGGCGCGGTTCGCGATAGAAGCGTAAAGTACGCAAAATGAGGATCGAACGAGGGAGAGACTTTTCCCTCGTTTTTTTGTGCGTATCCGCAAGGGGGGATTGAGATGTCCGCAAGCTATAAGAGGATTTTGCTCAAATTGTCCGGCGAAATACTGGCCGGCAGCGAAAAATTCGGCCTCGACTACGCATCCGTCAGCGACGTGTGCGGGGAGATCGCGCAAGTAGCCGGCGCTGGGATAGAGGTCGCCATGGTAGTGGGCGGCGGCAATTACATCAGAGGCGCCCAGGCGGTAGACCACGGCATGGACAGGGTGCAGGCCGACCAGATGGGGATGCTCGCCACCGTCATAAACGCGCTCGCTCTTCAGACGGCGCTGGAGGGCTTGGGGCGCCCCACAAGGGTACAGACCGCGATAGAGATGCGCGCCATAGCCGAGCCGTTCATAACGAGACGCGCCGTCCGCCACCTCGAGAAGGGGCGCATCGTGATATTCGCGGCGGGCACCGGCTCGCCCTTCTTCTCCACGGACACCGCGGCGGCGCTCAGGGCGTCCGAGATAAACGCCGATTGCCTCTTGAAAGCTACAAAGGTAGATGGTATATATGATAGCGACCCGGAGAAGAACTCGGATGCGAAATTCCTGCCGCGGGTCAGCTTCGCCGAGGCGCGGCAGAAACGGCTGAAGATCATGGACGCGGCGGCCTTCTCGCTCTGCGAGGACAACAAGATGCCCATCGTGGTGTTCAATGTGCGGCGTCCCGGCAACATAGCCGGGATACTGCTCAGGGACGAGCGAATCGGCTCCGTCGTGTCCTAGCGGGCTCCGTTCGCGGCAGACGGGGGACTTGGCTAATACCGATTCGCGATCAAATGAGAGGAGTGGTTTAACAATGCCCCAGACATTGCTGAAGGATTTAAAGAATCGCACCTCCAAGGCTCTCGAACACCTTAAGGGGACATACGCGGGCGTGCGCACCGGCAGGGCTCATCCCGCGCTTGTGGAGGACATTAAGGTCGACTACTTCGGGACGATGATGACGATAAAACAACTCGGCACCGTCAACATACCGGAGCCGCGCCAGATAGTGATAACGGTGTGGGACAAGACCGCGATGAAGACCGTGGAGAAGGCGATACAGGCGTCGCCGCTCGGGATAAACCCTCAGCCCGACGGCGAGACGATAAGGCTGAACCTGCCTGAGCTGACGAAGGACCGCCGCACGGAGCTTACGAAGCTCGTCAACAAGTACGCCGAGGAGTCTCGCATCGCCACGCGCAACATCCGGCGCGAGATCGTCGACTCCCTCAAAAAGATGGAGAAGGAGTCGAAGATCAATGAGGACGACCTGAAGAAGTACCAGAAGGAGGTGCAGGACATAACGGACGAGGCGATCAAGAAAATCGACGCCGTGCTGGGCGAAAAGGAGCACGAGATCATGAACGACTGAGTTTTTGGGGCACGGGTTCCGGAGGGGTTTGAATCCTTACCCGTCAGGCCATTGACAATAAATCAATGTTTTCTTAAGTGATCTGAAGTCCTCGGCGGCAAATTCCATCAGGTCGCCGTCACGGGCGATTTCGGCGACCCTGAGGTCTAGGGTGCCGTGCTGGCGGACGCCCAACAGCTCGCCCGCGCCCCTGAGCCTCAGATCCTCCTCCGCGATCCTGAAGCCGTCACAGCACTCCAGCAGCACGCGCAATTTGCGGCTGTTCCTTATGTTGGCGGCGCTGTCCAGCAATACGCAGATGCCGGCGCGCGAGCCGCGTCCCACCCTGCCGCGCATCTGGTGCAGTGCCGCCAAGCCGTAGCGCGCCGCCCCCTCTATGACCATCAACACGGCGTCCGGCACGTCCACGCCGACCTCTATCACCGTGGTGGACACCATCACCCCAGGATCTCCCTCCTTGAAGCGCCGCAGCGCGTCCCTCTTCTCCGAAGAGGGCATCGCCCCGTGGAGGCGCGTCACCGGGACGCCCGGGATGTTCCTCTCGACGTCCCGGGCCCGTGACAAAACGGCGCCCGCCTCCTCGTCGGGCGAGTCGCCGCCTATCGACGGGCACACCCAGTAGCAGCGGAAGCCCGAACGGATGACGCGATCCGCCATGAACGAGTAGAGCTCCCCTATGTGATTGTCGCTCATCACCCTCGTCTTAACGCCCTTTCTTCCCTGGGGCATCTCCCTGATCTCGGACACGTCGATATCCCCGTAGAGCGCCATCGACAGCGTTCGGGGTATTGGTGTCGCGCTCATCATCAGGACGTGCGCCCCGGCGTTCGCCTCCAGCAGCCGTCTCCGCTGCGAGACACCGAACCTGTGCTGCTCGTCGATCACCAGCAGGCCGAGCGACTTGAAGGCGATCGAGTCGCCGAGCAGAGCGTGGGTCCCAACCAGCACGCCGACAGCGCCGCTCTTAAGATCGAACTCTAATTTCTCGCGCTCAGAGGCCGACATAGCGTTCTTGGATTTGCCAAAAATTTCGGCTGTGGTTATTCCCAGAGGCGAGAGGAGCCTATGGCAGGCCTCGTAAAATTGCGACGAGAGTATCGTGGTAGGCGCGAGCACCGCAGCCTGCATGGACGCTCCGGCGCACTTCGCTATCGCGGCGGCCGCGACGACGGTCTTGCCGGAGCCCACGTCCCCCATCAGCAGCCTGCGCATCGGAACGGCCCCATTGAGGTCACCCGACACCTCGGAGAGCGCCAGTTCCTGCGAGGGGGTCAACGCGAACGGCAGCGATGACCTGAAGCGCTCCAACATGCCGTCACCGGCGGCGAGCGGCGTGGCGCGTCCGCAGGCGCGTTCCGCACGAAACGCGGCGGACTTGGCCTGGATATCCCAGAACTCCTGGTACGCGGCTCTGCGCCGCGCGGCCTCGATTTCCTCCAGCGAGGACGGGGAGTGAATTCCGGTGAACGCGTCCCTCAAGGGCATGAGGCCCCGGCGGACGGTGATTTCGCGCGGCACCGGATCCTCGACGACGAGCTCCGGCGAGGCGGCGCACGACCTTATGATCTCCGCGAGGGTGGAGCGCGGCAGACCCTCCGTCGAGGGGTAAACGGGCAGTATCCTCCCCCAGCGCGCGCCGGCTTTCGCCGCGTCGCCCAAGAGCAATTCGTACTCGGGGTTTTTGAACTCCAAAGAAGGGATGTGCTTCCTCGTCCTCCCGGACGGAGTGGGGACCCCGGACAGAATAATCCTCGTCCCGGGTTTGAGAAGGGCCGCCAGACGAAAACCTCCGAAGAAGAGCGCGCCTGCCGCGCCCGAGCCATCCTCGATCTCCACCGATGCCATACGAACGCTGCGCCGTTTCGTAGGACGCACCTCCGCGGACACCACGACGCCCAACACGACAGCGGGACGCCCATCCTCCAAGGAAGCGATATCCGTGGGGAATCTCCTGTCCTCATAGCGGAGAGGCATGTGCCACATCAGGTCCTCCACGCTCTCTATCCCAAGGGCCGCGAGCTGCTCGCTGCGCCTCGGCCCAACTCCAGGCAACAATCCGACCGAGTCGGACAACCAAAGCGCCAAAGGTTTTTTATCCCGTTGAGCTAGGAAGGCTGATTTATCGTTAAGAGCCTAAAGGGTAAGGATTCAGACCCAGTCAGAACCCGCGCCCCAAAACGATTAAACGTCGTTTCGGCCATTTAATCAGCGTTTCTAGACTTTGTCCCTGCCCGTGTTAAGCAGACTAAGATCGATGCCGAGGACGGAGAGGGTGTTCGACAGGTGCTCCCGCGCGTCATGCGGCGTGTCCCCGGATACCGTCGTCTGACCCTCCCCGTCGCGGAACGGAGGGGCCTCCGCGGACTGTATCGCGTTGCCGAAGTGATCGAAGGCGCGAGAGGCCGGAGGGCTTACCTGCGTCGGCTGGGCCGCGTGGCCGCTCTGTGAGGCTCCCTGAGACTCGAGCTTGCTCAGGACGTTCAGCGTAGCGTGCGGAAGCTGAAGTTTTCCGGTGGCTTCGGCCCTGTCCAGAACGCTTGATATCTCCTTTATGAAGTCCCTGAGGTCGGAAAAACTCGTTTTCCTCAGCTCTTGAAGCGTGTTGAGCTCATAACCGAAGTCAGCCACGCCGGCCTCGGCATCGCGTATCATCCGGTCGGCCTTGTATCTGGCGTCGGCCAGCATGCTTTCCGCGGCGGACGCGGCGCCGGCCAGCTTCTCCTCCGCGATTCTCTCCGCGTGCGAGATCTTCTCGTCCGCCAGCATCACCGCATTGGTCACCTTCTCCTCGGCGGTCCGCTGGGCCATCAGCAACGCCTCGTGAAGCGAGCCCTTGATTTTCTCGTAGTCGCGCAACTTGTCGGTCTGTTCCTCGACCGTGCGCTCGAAATCCTTTATTTTCTGGACGTATGCCTGGATGCACTCGGCTACCTTGTCCAAAAACTCGTCGACCTCGGATGGATCGTAGCCCCTCATCGTTTTTTTAAACGCCTGGTTCACTATATCCAGTGAAGTCAAAAGTTCGCTCATATTATTCCCCCCTGATCATAATTAATCCGCTTAAGGGACGCAGGCGCCGCAGGCGCTCGTCAATGGCGCGACCCAAAAATTCCCGTTCCGATTCGAACGATGGTGCTGCCCTCCTCTATGGCGATCCCGTAGTCACCGCTCATGCCCATGGACAAATTAGGCAACGGAATCCCGAGCCTCACCGCGGCCGAGTCCCTTAGGTTTCTCAAGGAGGCGAAGGATTCCCGGATGGCCCTCTCGTCAGAGACGTTGGGCCCTATGGTCATAAAACCCTCTACCTTCAGATGAGGGCAGCTCCCCAAAATCTCCTCCGCCAACGATAAGCAGTCCTTTGGGGGCACGCCCTCCTTCGAGCCCTCCCCCGAAACATTCACCTCTATCAATATCGGGTACGCAACCCCCATGTATTCAAGTCTCTCAATATTTTCATTTATTATACGCTCCATCGCGCGCGCTAAATCAGCGTTATCCACACTCTCCACGCAATCGAACAGGGCGAGCGCCTTGCGGGCTTTGTTGCGCTGAAGATGCCCTATCATGTGCCACTCGGCTCCGCCCTCGGGCAGGCCGGGGCTCTTCTCCTCGCGCTCCTGCACCCTGTTCTCGCCGAAGAGCGTTACACCCTGCTCCAATGCGGCGATTACCGCATCCAGCGGCTGAAATTTCGTCACGCCCATCAGCGCCACATCCTCCGGTCTCCGGCCCGACCGGCGGGCCGCGGAAGCGATGACGTCCCGCGCGGTTTCGATCCCTCGCCTCACTTCGTCCCTGTCGACTGGCTTACCGGCAATCACCATAGTTTGACCCTGCCCTCCCGCGCTCCGTAGGCGTCCGCTATAACCGCGTCGCCCAGCTTCAAGCCGTCCGTGGCCAGGAACTTCGCCCCGTCTATGCTGCGCCCTTTCAGTTCGACGAAAAAGGCATCCGCCCCCTTCAGCACGAACGCGCCCCTCTTCCCGTTCCTGACGGTCACCGCCGATTCCGGGATAGCCACACCGGACGTCTCCCCCAGCTCTATTATGAGGTCGTAGTTTCGGGAGAGCAGCATCTCCGGCTTAAACCACGGAACGTCAATCAACACCTTCGCCCTGAACCCCATCAGCTCATACACCCTCACGTTGGCACCGGACGGCGTGTCTATGGCGTCCATTTTAACCATTACTCGATTTGACGCAAGTTTTTCATCCAAATTCCCTATCAAATCCACGTAACCTATGTACCGCAAACCCTGCGGCTGAGGGATGATCTTGCCTATCGGGACCCCCTGCCGCACTCGGTCGCCGTCCTTCAGCATCTTCACCGGGGCAGCCTTCGGGAGCTCCGACGAACCAGGCCAGAGCAGCTGATATCTCCATTTACCCTCCGATCCGTCGAGGCCGGCCACGAAATACCCCTCAGAGGGGGATTTCACGTCGACCGCGGACGACCCCGACGATACGCTGGCGATCACCTCGCCCTTAGGGACCCGCATCGGCCCGCGCCCGTTGGGGAACCTGACGGTTCCGGCCCTTGGGGACGCTATCATCTCCTCGTTCCACAACAAGACCCCTCCGGCCTTTATAACGTCCTCCTGCACCCACGGGATCGCCCACACGATCTCCGGGTGGGTGCTGTCATAGTGCCGGAAGTACGACCTGAATGCGTATGCCCACACGAAAACGACGACTAAGACGAAAAAACAGTAGAACGCGCGGAACGCGAAACCCTTCCGGCGTTCGGGCCGCTCCACGGGCCTGCTCATGCCTCGCCGGGCGGCGCTAGTAGCACTTGGAGTAATCGCAGGAGACGCACCTCATGCAACCTTCGGCGTGCACCAGCGGCGCGCCGCACGCCGGACACATGTCCCCCTGCGATATCTCGACCGTCTCACCTAGCGCGCGCTCGAGGCCCTGCGCTATGGCGTCCGGCAGACTCAGAATTATGCCGTCGCTCTCGAAGATGGGCTGGCTGCCGCCTATGCCCTTCAACTGCCCTATGATGTCCCTCACCGGCACGCCGCTCCTGAGCGACAGGGATATGAGGCGCCCCAGCGCCTCCGTGTGGGCCTGCGTGTCCTTGCCGGACTTGCCCAGGGTCGCGAAGAGCTCGAACGGGCGGCCTCCGAGCATGTTGAGCGTGAGGTAGAGGTTGCCGAAGCTCGTGCGTATCTTGACCGTGCTGCCGCTCAGGTTCGCGGGGCGCTTCCGCGGCTTGACCCGCTCCCCCCGCGCGGACCGCCCCCGCTCCGGCGAGGCATCCGACCCGTGATACAGCACCTGCGTCTCCTTGCACCTGTCGCGGTAGATCGTTATCCCCTTGCACCCGAGGTCGAACGAGAGCAGGTACGCCCCCCTCACGTCCTCGACGGTGGCCGAACGGGGCAGATTGATCGTCTTGCTCACCGCGTTGTCCGTGTGCTTCTGGAAGGCCGCCTGCATCTCGACGTGCTCGCTGTACGGTATATCGTGCGCGGTGACGAAGACCTCCTTCAACGCACGCGGCACGTCGATGTCAGCGAGCGTCCCGCTGGCCAGGACCTGCTCCAGTATCGCGGACGACTGCTCGCCCATGCGGGCCAGCGCCTCCTCCAGATAGCTGTTTATGTAGACCAGCGTGTCGTTGTCGAACGCTTTCCTCCTGAACGCCAGCGCGAACACCGGCTCTATGCCGCTGGAGCACTCCGCTATCAGGGAGATCGTCCCGGTGGGAGCTATCGTCGTCACCGTCGCGTTCCTCATCGGCCTGCCGCGGCTCTCCCAGACGCTGCCCTTCCAGTTCGGAAACGAGCCCCTGGCGGCGGCCAGCGACTCGCTCTCCTCGTGCCCTATCCTTTGCACGAAGCCCATGAGTTTCTCGGCCAGGTCCAGCGACTCGCGGCTGCCGTAGCGCATCCCTCGCGCGAAGAGTATCTCGGCCCACCCCATGACGCCGAGCCCGATCTTGCGGTTGCCGCGCGTCATAGCCGCTATCTCGTCCAGCGGATACGCGTTACGGTCTATGACGTCGTCAAGGAAGCGGACGGACGTTCTCACCGTCTCCTCGAGGCGCCCCCAGTTTATCTCCCCCCGCTCGTCGGCCATGCGCATCAGGTTTATCGATCCAAGGTTGCAGCTCTCGTATGGAAAGAGCGGCTGCTCACCGCACGGGTTCGTGCTGAAAAGCCTGCCGCACGAGGGAACGGTGTTGCCCTCCTCCAGTCGGTCCAGGAAGACGACGCCCGGGTCACCCGTCCTCCACGCGCCCTCGGTCAGGAGGTCCCATAGCTCCTCCGCCTTTATCGAGCTCGCGCGCTCACCCGTCCTCGGGTTGACAAGGTCCCAGTCTCCCCCGTCCCGCACGGCCTTCATAAAGGAATCCGGTATGCCGACGGATATGTTGAAGTTGGTGAGCTTCGAGCCCTCCGTCTTCGCCCTCACGAAGTCGGCTATGTCGGGGTGCGACGCCTCCAGAATGCCCATGTTGGCGCCCCTGCGCGTCCCGCCCTGCTTCACCACCTCCGTCGTGTGGTCGAAGAGCTCCATGAAGGAGATCGGGCCGGACGCGACGCCGGAGGTGCTGCGCACCCTGTCGCCCGCCGGGCGCACGTTCGAGAAGTTGAAACCGGTCCCTCCCCCGCTCTTGTGAACGAGCGCGGTCGCCGAGAGCGCGCCGAAAATCTCGTCCATGCTGTCGCCTATCGGGAGCACGAAGCACGCCGAGAGCTGCCCCCTCGGGGTGCCCGCGTTCATCAGCGTCGGCGAGTTGGGAAGGAAATCCAGCTCCGCCATCGCGTTGTAGAACCTGACCGCCCACTCGCCGACGTCGCCGCCGTAAGACGCCTCCCCCGACGCTACGGCGGACGCGACGCGCCACAGCATGTCCTCCGGGCTCTCTATCGTCTCCCCCTTGTCGTTCTTCCTTAAATATCTCTTCTCCAAAACATATCGCGCGTTCTCCGAAAAACGCGCGCGCACCCTCTCGCTCATGGCTTTGCCTCTCCTCTGAAATTTTATGCGGCCGGGGCCAGAACTCGGGCTCACGTGAGCCCGCCGAGCCCTCATCAGTTATCAGTTACTCCGCCGCAAGGACTATCGGGGGTATCTCGTCTAGCGACTCGCACGTCCTCGATGCTCCCGCGGACAGAAGACCGTCCGCGCCGAAGTTGCCGGTTGTCACGCCGATGCCGGTGACGCCCGCGGCGACTGAGGTCCTCATGTCGATGTCAGTGTCACCGACATACGCGGCGTCGCCCGGCTCGGCCCCAAGGCGCTCCAGCGCTGTCAATATCGGCTCCGGGTGGGGTTTGGGGTTTGTCACGTCCTCCAGGCCCACCACGACGTCGAAGAGGGCCGCGATTCCGCTCTGTTCCAGGGCCGAGGCGGCGAACCTCCTGTTCGACACCACGCCGGTCCGTACGCCGGCCTCCCGCAAGCGCGACGGCACGCGGCGAGTGCCTGGGAACTCCTTGAAACCGCTCTGCTCGACGTCTCGGAAGCTGGCCCTGTAGTGTTCAAGCCACTCCTCCTCGAAGCGCCCCCAGATGGCGACCCACGAGTCCGCGATCGGAAGGCCGATGACCTTCAGCATCTCGCCCCTGGTGACGCGCCTCAATCCATACCTGCCGGCGAGAAGGTTGGTGCACTCCGTTATCGCGTAGCTGGTGTCCATCAGCGTCATGTCGAAATCGAAGAGGACTGCCTTCACGGACCCGTTTGCCAACTTATTCCGCTCCCGAACCATAGGCGCACCGCAGGTCCTCCCTGCTGAAGACGACAGACGAATCAGGCGTCTCCCACACATGGACCGCCGTCAGTTCGTAGTTCGGGCCGCGCAGCACCGGATCCAGCCTCTCGAAGGCGTGCCGCGCGATGTTCTCCGCCGACGGCTGGGGCATGACGTCGTTCAGGTACGCGTGATCGAACTCGGATATGACCTCGGCGTCAACAGCCTCCTTCACCTTCGCGAAGTCGACGATCATCCCCTCGCCGTCGGGCTGGCCCGTTATCTCCACCGCCATGCGATAGGTATGCCCGTGAAGGCGCTCGCACTTCCCGTGATAGCTCACGAGATTGTGCGCGGCGTCAAACGTGAATTCTTTTCTGAGCAGCATATGCTTCCACTTCTCCTCCTGCCAAACATAGCATCGTGTCATTATTATAAACGAGATCATCCGAAAAGCACGCGGCTCATGGAGAGTCGAAGAGCAGTCTCTGGCCCGCGCGCGCTACCGGGGCGTCAAGGCCCAACATGCCGCGCATCATCCTGGCCCCGCGAACGGCCTTGTCGCCGACGCAGTTGTTGTACATCAAAAAAATCTTCTTCGAATCCCCCATCTCTCCAGCGATCCTGACGGCCTCGAGCGCCCACGGGGCGAGCTCCAGCGCGTCGTACTCGTAGTCGAACCTCTCCCGCACCGACGCGCGCGGATTGCGCCAGCCCTCCCTGTTGCGCCCGTGGAACCTGGCGAGCGTCCCCCACTCGGCGGTGACGGGCCACTCGCGCGGCGCCGTCCACCCAAGGTCCGGCTCGTCGACCGCCGCGTAAGCTATGTTTTGGTCCATGAGGACGGAGAGGAATTTGCCGCGGCACTCCTCCTCGAACCACGAGGAGTTCCTTATCTCGACGGCTAAGGGCAGGGGGCCCGAGACCTCGCGTATACGCCTGAAGTATGTCAGCCACTCCGGGCGGAAGCGCCACCCCGGCGGGAACTGGAAGAGCAGGTACGCGAGCCGCCCCGCCGAGTGCAGTATCCTGACGGGCTTCATGAAGTCGTCGAAGAGGTGCATCCTCTGATCGTGGGTGAGGTTGCCGCGCTTCACATAACCTTCCCTGGGGTTGCCCATCTCGCTCGCGAGCCACGAGGGCAGGGAGGATACGGACGTGCGGTGAAACGTGAAGAGCGAGAACGACTTCACGCCGAACGAAAAATTTTTCGGTGTTCCCGCGATCCATCTGCAAGCGTTGGCGACACTCGGTATGGCGTAGAACGACGAATCGACCTCGACGGTGTCGAACTCGCTCGCGTAGTGCGCGAGCCTGGAGGCCGGGGTGTTCGCCGACGCCGGGTAAAACCCACTCTTCAGGAGCGTGCGGTCCGTCCATGAACATATCCCTATTCGCACGTTCCCCGTCAACCCTACGCCCCCTCGCCTCATCCTAATGTTTTATTTTAACATCTCATATCAATTTGAAATCAGGGGTTTGAAGTTAAAAGATAAAAGAGGTACAAGACCGCCTGACGGTTATAATGGACAAGCACGTTGACAATGACGAGCCAACGCGCTAAATATAATGGGTCGTCAACACTTTTTCGGACAGAAAGTTAAGCAGCCAGATTTGTACTACTACGATACCAATTCTTCAACCACTCCAGCGGGCTAAGAGCCTGTCTAAAAACTCTTGTCTGTGATGTATTATATAAATGGTCAAAGCATACGCGGATGGGAGAGGGTAAATGTACGCCAGGCATATAACAGTGATGTAAGCAGGTAACAGTTTGCCGCGATTTCGCGGGAACTAGAATCCACAAAGAAGAAGACGCGACCGCGCAAGGTTGATCTTTATGAGATTTTTTGCGCAATATTGTATCTGTTAAAGAATGCTTGCGCGTGGCGAAATTTGCCCCATGATTTCCCAAACTGGAAACTTGTAAACTATTACTAT
>JAISZL010000056.1 GCA_031269245.1 Synergistaceae bacterium
AGAGGCGGAAAAGGCATTTGACCTTGCCTTGTCACAATACGAGGCAAAGTATCCGAAAGCTATGGAATGCCTTGGCAAGGACCGCGCCGAGATGCTGACGTTTTACGATTTCCCGGCCGAACACTGGAGTCACATAAGGACGAGCAATCCAGTCGAGTCAATGTTCTCGACGATCCGGCTGCGTACATCAAAGACCCGGAACTGCGGTTCACGCGATACTGCTCTTGCGATGATGTTCAAACTTGCTCAGTCCGCGGAGAGGCATTGGCGAAGATTGAAGGGGCACGGGTTGCTTGGGGAAGTGATAGCTGGCGTCAGATTCAAGGATGGTATCCGTGATATAGGCCAAACTGGCAGGAGCGCCGCATGAGTGACTCATACACCAGATTTGACAATAACTCGATAGAGATATTTTATCCAAGAATGGTGAAAAATGGAATTATAATTGTACACGATTACACAACTACCCTTGGCGCAGGTCTGGCAGTTGACGAACTTCAACATGAACTAGGATTTGCGGCAGTTCCTCTTGGAGACATGTTGAGTATTGTGATAGTAAAAACTTAGGGCCTATCCATCAATAACGTTTTTATAACTTTTCTTTCTCCAGATGATATCTACGTTTTCTCCGGATAACCTGGAGAAAAGCTTATTGTATGTAGGATATACCCTTAATATGAAATGTAAAGGAGTTAATGTTGCATATGAACAAGAATATTTTACTTATATACCCGCCTAAAAGATTTACTGACTCCACAAGGATTATGTATGATAAGGATATAACGCTTGCGCTTTTATATTTGGGAGGGGGCGCACGTTCTGCAGGAGCCAACGTAAAGTTTTTTGACATGGGTTTGCCCGAAAATTCGCAGGAAAAACTTGATGGAATCTTGGAGGATTTTCAACCATCTGCAGTGGGTATAAACTGTTTATTTTCCGCGGTTTTTCCGAGTGTGCGGATTCTTGCACAGCGGATTAAGAATGTCAGTCCTAAAACGAAGATTGCCACAGGAGGCATGCACCCAACAATGTTTGGAACTGACATAATGCGCAATTGCCCTGAAATAGATGCAATCTGCATAGGAGAAGGTGACTTGACATTTCCTCGTTTGCTGCGCTACTGGTGGGGTGAACTGAATTCCGACGACTTAGACGGCGTTATTATAAGAGTAACTGATAAAGTAACCGAGTATCCGAAAAAATGCTATATAACAGACCTCGACGGTTTACCTATGCCAGCGTATGATTTGCTGCAAATGGACAACTACCGCACGGACGTGAAAGGTTGGTATAACCCTGATAGACTGAAAATCAATGAGGTAGTAATGCCAATTTTGACGAGTCGCAGTTGTCCTAACGCATGTAATTTTTGTTCAATGAGGCTTGTTATGGGACAGAAGTTGCGTATGCGTAATCCAGCGAGTGTTTTCAATGAAATCAAGTTTTTGCACAACACATATGGGATAAATTATTTCAAAATTCAAGACGATAATTTTACATTTAACAACGAGCGCGCTTTGTCCGTATGTCAGCGAATCATCAACAGCGGATTGAAAGTATATTTTGATTTTACTAATGGGTTAATGATTCGCACACTTGACTCGGAACTGATTAAAACGATGCGCAAAGCCGGTTTATTAAGAGCAAGTTTAGCGGTAGAAAGCGGTTCAGACTACATACGTAATACCATCATGAGAAAGAATGTTTCAAAAGAAAAAATTTCAGAGGTATTTCACATTTGCGGGGAGGAAGGCATAATACGTACTATCGTGTTACTGACAGGGATGCCAGAGGAGACAAGGCGAACAATGCAAGAGACTCTCGAATTTGTCGATATACTTTCCCCTGACTTCTACAGCCATTCATTGCTTAAACCCTACCCGGGAACCGTTTTATTTGAGCAATGTAAACGTGATGGTTTATTTACTAATGAGATGCAGAATTTGGATAATTTATGGACAGGCGAATTTTTCAAAACAGAACTCGACACTGAACATCAACAAATCTTTGTAAAGCCATATTCCATGTCAATCGATGAATTGAGAACCGAATTTTTGAGACTTGATAGCTTTTTAAAATTCAAATGTTCTACTTGGTTAAACAGAGTTAAAGAAAATGAAAAGAACACTATTTCGTCGGTCTATACTCGCGAACGAAATCTTTTGCCAATCCTGTAGGGGCAGGCGGCGACGGACAGGGTAGTCTTCAAGACATGCGGGCGAGTTTTGGCAAATCTTTCTGCCTGCGTAGCTATACACACATGAGAAGGGGTTTCTTTGTGAAAAACCATATCACCGAAGATATTAATTTATTTATCCTAAATCTCACTTTAACATTGCGCTGCACTTTGAATTGTAAATTATGTGTTGCTGATGTCCCGAAATATTCAGTAAGTCCACACTGGACAAAAGAATTCTTATACGGGGCAATCGACAAATGTTTTGCGATTATTAACAGAGTGGAGAGATTTCAATTAAGCGGTGGAGAACCACTTCTGCACAAAGATTTTGTCGAAATTTTACAAAGAGCAATGCAATACAGCGATAGGTTCACTTTTTTGGGGATATTCTCTAACGGCGCAATTGTACCCAGCGGAAAAATAATAGACCTTATTAAAAATTTTCCCCAGGAGAAAATCAAATTTTATATTTCAGATTATGGGGGATTATCTCCTAAAACCGACAATATTAAGAAGTTATTGACTAACGAATCTATCCCGTTTGAGGTTAAAACGTATTTTGGCAAGAATCAACATTTTGACGGCTGGATAGATTATGGAGAATACGCTTATCAAGGATATTCTCCTGAACACTTTAGAGAGGTTTTCAGTAATTGTGCCGTCAGTAAGATTGGCGGTATTTGGAGTTGTCGATATGGTCAGTTGCATCGGTGCACACGCTCCGCAAGCGGAATGGATTTGAAAGCCATTCCCGAATCACCATCGGAGTATTTAGATTTATTTGCGGACTGCTCCATAAGCGACCAGAAGGAGAAACTGAGAAAGATAATGGATTTGCCATATTTAACAGCTTGTTTATATTGCACGGGCGATTTCGGGACAAACAACAAGCAAAAACGTTATCCGGCGGCGGAGCAGATCAAAAAATGAACATATACCTTAAAATATGGTTGGATAAGAACTTTGGCGATGATTTGATGCTGTATGAAATGGTTGATTTTTTCTCTTCGACTGGATATATTTTTTACATTCATTGCAATGAAAAATTTCAAAAATTTTACAATGACTTGTTAAAAAAGTTTGCCAATATAAAATTGATAGATTGCCCACTTAGGGAAATACGGAAATATGGGAGAGGTTTCTTCAAATGCGTAGTCCTTCTCGGTGGCTCTACGTTAATGGGAAACAGATATACGGGTTGCTATTATAGATTTCTAAATTGTCGACTTTTTGATAAATTAAGAAAAGAAGGCACTTTTTACGCAATTATCGGATGTAATACAGGGCCTTTCAAAAATTGCTTTACTGAGTTTTTCGTTAAAGAGGAACTGCGAAAAGCAAGGCTGATCACAGTGCGTGACAAAGCATCTTTTGATTACGTAAAGAAACATATTGAGGGCAGCGATTGTCGATATTTCCCCGATATATTATTTGGGATTTCTAAAACGTGTTTGCCGAATTCAAAAAGACAGCTAGGTATATCGGTGTTCAGCGGTGAGCACGAACGAACGGTGTCATTTTTGACGCAGTTATGCGATGAATATATATCTTATACCGATAATCGCATCAAATTACTGTGTTTTGACGTAGGCAGTAAAAGTGATCTTGCAACTGCCGAAGCGATACATAAGTCTGTAAGCAGAAAAGACAAAGTTGAAATAGTGAGTCATTCATCTGATTGCAATTATTTAATAGAATCAATTTCCGAATGTGACAGGGTACTGGCAATTAGGTTTCATTCCGCAATAATTGCTTCTGTGTTGAATATTCCTTTCTTGCCGTTTTCTTACAGTAATAAAATGCACAATTTTTTATGCGATGTATATGAGACAGACAAAGATTTCCCTATCGCAAAAGTAAGTTCCTCGTCCGTTCCCGACTTTTTACAACAACTTTTAAATGATCCTATTATACCAAAACCTAATTGGGGTGATGGAAATATTGGCCATTTCACCGCACTAAAAGAAATTTTGGAAAAATCGCAAGAGTAAGGAGGATAGCCAATGCAAAATTCTGATTTTAAATTTACGCTTGATAGGAGTGTAATAAATATTACATCTAGGTGCACATTAAAATGTAAGCTTTGTGTGAGTGGATGCCCCTACTTTTCCAACCCTCCACATTACAGCTTGGAAACTGTGAATAGAACTGCGGATAAGTTCTTTCAGATTGTTGACTATGTAGGGTGGTACGAATTTTCAGGCGGCGAACCGCTATTGCATAATCAACTCCCTGATATGGTTGAACATGTGATAAAATATTCTAGTCAATTTGAAAAACTGTTAATCATCACCAATGGAACTCTTATGCCTACCGAAACTTTGGAGAAAGTATTAATTCAACATCGAAATAAAATGCTCATTCAAATAAGCCATTACGGTGCGGTCTCCATAAAAGCCGACGAATTTGCAAAACGCCTGAAAGACAATAATGTAGACGTTCAGATAAAAAAGTATTTTGGCAATGACCAACACTTCGGTGGTTGGGTAGACTACGGTGATTTCAAACTAAAAAACCGTTCAGAATCACAGCTCCAGTCAATCTTTTCGCGATGCGGCGCAACTAAAATGAACGGCAACATGACAACTCACAATGGAAAAATCCACTGGTGTGTCCCGTCTGCAAGGCTAATGACTGTTTTAGGTCACATCCCAGATGCGGATAGCGAATACATAGACTTATTCGACGACACATTATCCGTTCAAGAGCAACGAAAAAAAATAGAAAACCTATATTCAAAAAAGTATATATCAGCTTGTAACTATTGTTCGGGTGATTTTGGGTCAGAAACCGCCAAAAGATACCCAGCGGGGGAACAGATATAATTTCAACACAAAGGAACCTCTAAAAACCGGCTTTTAAATTGTTTTAGCCCCGACTTCGTAAGCGCCAAATAGCCTGTCACCTGTAAAAAAGAGCGGAAGAGGTCTCCCATTTCGAGATCCCAAACCTGTTTCCTTGACGGAAATGAACATCAACTCCTGGTGTTGGATGGGCGCCGCACTTTTTACTTGACGAACACAGGGTTGAGAGTGCGAGGAAGCACAATCGGCCTCATCGCACTCTCATATACCAACTTGAAATCAAAGGCTTGAAGGGCGAAGCGTTAAAACACAGCCTGTTGACAGCGAATTGGTATCAGTCTCCGGCAATGCCGCGGGCGAGCTACTTTCTCACCCAATGATTGACGATGTTCCCTCCCGGGTGCAAATTGACGCCGCCGCTCCCCGAGAGGTCCACCTGAGTGAAATCCTTCAACAATCTCACTCTGCGCTGCTCCGGGAAATACGCTTTCTGCGAAAGAAAGTCGTGCCTCAGAAGCAAGTGTGGCCCGGAATTGGACTCGACAAGATTCATACCGGTTATCTTTATCCCCTCGAACGTGATGTACTTTGGCCTGTTGGTCTTGTTCTCTCCATCCCAGAACACCCCGTCGCCGGTGGCAAGGTCCACCGCGTAGAGACGGCTGTCCCCGTTTATGCTTCTGACCAATCCGCACAGGCTCGCGTCATTTATGTCGAGTGGTCTTCTCTGGATGAATGTCGGCACGAAAAGGACGCCGGCGGCGAGCATGGGCTTGGCAGACACGTATTCGCGAAAATTCAGCACCGTGTCCTCCTCCAGCGGGATGAACCAGCCGGATTTGCCATCGGCATTGGTCAGGGTCTCCGCCCCGTCGCCCGTCAACAGCTTCCAGTCGGCGCCCCTTATCTTCGTCTCGGAGATCGCGCCGTCATCGCGGAACGCGAAGATCATCTGCCGTTTGTTCGGTATTATCCCGTCCGGCAGGGCGTCCGACGTCCTGCTCCCAACGTCTGAGGTGCCCCCGGCCAGCCACGCGGAGCCGCTCCACATACCGCATACAAGCCCGTGCGGGACGGAATAATTGTATTTCGACGAGCGCGCGTCCCCGCCGCTCTCCTGAAGGGTCGCCACGGTGTCTATCGCCCATTTGCCGGGGGCCAGGGTCTCCATCTCCCCTTTGCCGTTCACGCTCTCCAGCTTCACCCTGAAGATGTTTCCCCTGTTGTCCGACGCGTAGACACTGCCGACCCTGTATTTGTCCAGATCCGACCTGACGAGCGTTGGAGCCGAGACCATCATCCCCATGTAGGGCGCCGCGCCGGTGACGCCGCCGCCTATGTGAAGACCCGACGTCAGGGAACCGCTGTCGAACGCCCTTATCACACTCCCATCCTTGGCGTTGAGGAACAAGAGCGCCGCGCCCTCGCGCCCGTTGTTCTCAGGGTCGTAGACGCTCTGGGTCCCCCCGGCGAGCGCTATGAAATTCCTTTGCTCGCCCTCGCACCATCCCGTCACCCCCATAGCGGGCATCGGGCTGTTGAAGCCGATGTTCGAGAAGGCCGCTTCCCTGCCCGTCACCTTCGACATGGGGGCTATCGACGGCTCCGTCATATCTCCGTCCATGGTTATATGCGCGTCGCCCAGCTTCTCCCTGTACCACACGAGCCGAGGGCTCGACGGATCGGTGAGGCCGGAGTCAGCCGGGTCGGCCAATTTCAGCATGTAGAGCCCGCTCCCGCCCCTCCCCATAGCGCCAAGGATATACGTGCCCCACTCGCGGTCCTCCATCAAGGGACTGCCCTCCATCATGTCGATGCGCTTCTTCTGAAGCGAGCCATCCAGGATGTACGCGGGGTTCGACCTCAGACCCCGCGCGGCCCTCTCGCCGCCCGCGACGTTGCGCCACTGCGCCTTGCCGTCAACGACATCGGTTTTGAGCGTGGCGAGGCGCCACGGCAGCAGGACGGGCGGCAGCAGGATGGCGTCCGTCTCCTCCATAGTGGACGGCTTTATCACGTGCAGCACCCCGTCGTTCCCCTGAGCGTACAGCCTCAGCTTGGAGTCGTTCGGAACGTGCCGCGCCGCCCATCGCCCGTACCCGGGCAGCGCGTCGGCTGACGCCGGGTAATCCCCGTAGGCGATACCGGATCCGCCGAGGTCCGCCAACATGCTCGAACGAGGGTATTCCGCGCTCTGGCCGGATTTTTTGTACGAGAAGTCGTAGCCCTGAAACCAGAGGTAAAACGCATCCTCCATCGGCGGAGAGTACCCGCTTATGTCCAGGCCCGATGCGGTCACCCTGGAGGCGGTCATCCCGAGCATCCTGCCCAGCCCTGTGCCGTTCCATTCCTTGAATCTTTTGCCGGCCTCGCCCTGGCCCCAGTACTTCAGCTTCCTGGCTCCTCTGGCGTTCAGCAGGTTTTTGCCGAACTCCAACCCCTCCGACATTACGGTGTTCCCTTCCTCGTCCTCCGACACAACGTAGCGCGTGAGCGTCGCGTCCCACTGGTTGCCCTCGACTATGCGGTAGGTCGTAGCGAACATGACCGACGTCCCGGCCTCGCCCTCCATGATCGGCGTCTCCGTCATAGCCCCGACGCCCGGTTGCTGCACCTGGCTCTCGTTCACGGCTATCAGGGCGGCGCGTATGTTGTTGAAGAGCGTCTCCACGTTGTCGGCGAAAAACGGGACGACCTCCGAGCCCGTGTCGTCGGGATCGTCGCCCATTCCCGCTCTCGCCATGCGGGTGACGTTAGCCCTCATCTTTATCACCCTGTCCCTCTCGGGGCCCGAATTCATGGTGTCAGGATCCGCCACGATGCCTATCACGATCGTCCGCACGGGGTTGTCCAGCTTGACCTCCCGGAGGTCGTAGTTCCCGTTGGAATCGACCTTCGGAGTGCCATCCGCGTTGCGCTCGAGCATTGTCACCTTGTTGTCCCGCGTGTGCGCGTACAGGTTTCTGATGGCATCGGCAACCGTGTACTTATACGCCCCCGGCACGTCCTCCGGTTCGACCTCCTGCCCCGACGTTATCAGTATTACCCAGTTATCCTCGCACGACGATCTGATGGGGTACGAGACGTCGTCGAGATCCTTCCATGTGACGGCATCGGAGCCACTCGCCTTTACCCCGTGCGCTGTGTTCGACGTTTTGTTGGGATACTCGCTGGAAACGTAAATTTGGTTGCCCTGGGCATGAGCCCCGGTATACTGCTCCCCGTTCCAGTTCTGGTCCCACCACGTGTTTGGCTGATCCGTATTCTTGAAGGGAATGGAGAAGTTGCGGCTACCGTTCTTGAACACCGGCGGCGAGAAGAAGTCCAGCACGGATCCGGCAGCCTCCCCGGAACCGGCGTTGAAGAAAGCCCTCGGTATGCCGGGCGCGTCCAGCTCCGCGCTGAATTGGTTGAAGTTCGTGATGTAGTTGGCGTTCCGCTTCTTGAGCGAGTACCATATCCAGCCGTTGTCGATGTAGAGCTCCCGGTTCAGTTTCCACTCCGGCCTCGGGTCCGGGAATATGGCCTGCGGAAGGGAGAAAGAACCGGCCACCCCTATCTCCGGGTCCTTGTAAAAGTGCCACTGCTCCCACCTGTCCTCGTGATTGGGGTAATCTTGGGCGGCAACCTCGACTCCCCCGTCGGAGAGGTTGGGGTCGCCGTGCGTCTTGCCGCTCTTTATATCCGCGAAGCCGTTGATCCACAGCCTGAATTTGTCGGCGTGGCTTATATTCATGCCGGCGATTTTTTCACCGCCCTTGCCCGTCTTCTCCCACTTGTAGGAGTAGTCGTTTATGGGCACGTGAAGCGACGCCCTGTTCAGAACCTTGTAGGACGACCGCGCCCTGTCGTTCCACTCGTTCCCCCCCTGGGAACCCGCCTTGATGTTGTTCATGGAGTAGTTGAGCCCGATGGGGAGGTTCTGCCAGAGGACAACGTACTGCCCGTGTATGCCGCTCCAATAGCGCAGGTGCCCCGTTACGGGCGATGTCAGTATGCCGTTGCTGTACCATTTCTGCTCGTACTCCGTGCCAGGATTGGCTTTCTCCGTTATTCCAACCGGATTGTTGGTGGCGTGCCATTCAGCGATTTCCCGCGGATAAACCGTCTCCCCATGGTTCAAGCCCTTCCTCGGGCGGAACTCTCCATGTTGGAAGAACCTGCTCGGTATCAGTTTCCCATCGCCATCCCTCTGGTCCTTCATAAAGAACCTCATGGTCGGCACGTTCGAGCCGAACGGATCGACCCTGAAGATGCCGTTCATATCCGTGCGCCCTTTCAGGCCGCTGTGATTGCCCGTCTCAATATACCCGTTCGCCGGGGACAGGAACGTGGTCGCCAGCCCGAATCTGATGCTCTTGAACAAACTCTCTTCCTCGAGCAGCCGCCAGAGGACCAGTTTCGTCGCGTACATCCTGCTGTCGTTCGGAACGAGATCCCTAGATGTCCAGCTATCCGGCGGCGCGGCCCAGTAAGCCGGGTCCTTGAATACGAGCGCGTAAGGAAGGCCTTTGTCAGCGTTCAGCTTGTTGTACGTCCAATTGGCCGTCTGGGAGGCGCCCTGAACGCTCGCGGTGCCCGTGTTCCAAGATGTACTGCCCGGTTTTGACGGAACGGAGGCGAAATGGGTCTCCAGCTTCGTCGCCTGGCTGCCGTACGCCTCCTTGACGGCGCGCGCGGCCGCGGGGTCCTTGAACGGGAAATAATAGCGGTCCTTATTCAGCTCCATGTCCTCGTCAAAATCCTTGCCCTTCTTGAAATCGTTCTCACCCAGCCTTTCGCGGCCATAGAGGTTGCGCTCCTTGCGCAAATCCACGCCGCTATACGCTGGCGGCATCATCCCGATGCCGAAGGTGGCGTGCCAGTTCGCCCTATTGATGTCCTCGAAATCCATCCCGTAGAGCTTCTTCGTCTGAACCCAGTCGATGGCCTCCTCGTTGTTGTACCAGTCCCACTGCCGGACCGTCGTCGGCGTGACGCCCCTCGTGGTGTAGCTCATAGGCGGCGCGGCCTCCACCATGAAGAGCACGTTGGCCTTCCTGGCGCCGCCAGTCGTCCTGTCGGTATCGTCGAGCGCCGCCTCGGATTTCAGGAGAGCCCTCGTGCCCATCTCCTCCAGCGAAACGGACGCCGCGCGAGCGGCGCGCACCCCGTCCCACAATGGCACCGATACCTGCGACATGAAGAACGCAAGCACCGCGGACGCGGTCAACCTCTTTGCAAAGTTCAAACTACTATGCCTCATGATCACCCCTCCATAATTATCGCGATGCTCAGCGTATTCATACGCAAACCGCAAAATCGAAAACACATCAGACAGAGCCCCGCCAAAAACCTGGCAATACACAACATCACCTCGATGCAAAGCCAAACCGCGCAATGAGCATTGATTTGCCATGATATTAGGCAAAATATATAGTAAATAAACAGTATTTATGTAATAAAGGCTAACAATAAAAGGTGAAGGGTACATGAGGAAAAATGACGATTATTTCTAAGCCTAATTGCGTATTTACAATCAAAATAGATGTTGCTTAATGTGTCCTTGGATATTTCTTGCGACTTTTCACATGTAATTTATAAATATTTAAGCAATGCAAAATCAAGATCTAAAAATCTGTAGTATATTGCTATATATGCTGATCAGCCTATTTCCTGTGGAGGAGTGTGAACGTTTTGAACTTGAAGGGGAGGCCATCGTGCTTTTGAAAAACGACGGCGTCCACTCTGCGGCGGTGAGGACGGCGGAGGCCAGAGCGGCCTCCGTGGCAAAGTCCGCCGAGGCTGGGCTGGAGCGTGTCTACGAGACGCTTTCCACCCGCTCCGGGTACGTCTTCGCCTTCATGAGGTCCGATTCCAAAACGTGGTATCCGGAAATCGTGAGCGGGGACGAAGTGGGATGGGCAGCCACGAACTGGAGCGAGACGAAGGTCAGCCTCGCCGCCCCGGGACCGTTACCGCCACCCTCACGCCCGATATGCCGGGCAAGCACACGCTGATCTTTGCCGTGAACACCGCGGACGGATATTACCCCGACTTGGCATTAGAGTTTTACACAGACGAAATCGACGGCGGGCTGACAGGATTTTCGGCGCTCATCCTGGCCGCGCTCTACGCGGCCCGCAGAGCGAAACTACCGCGGGGACATCGTCCTCGGATATGAGGGAGGCATGAGACGATGAAAGTAAAACCTCGTACGACTCTAAAAGAATCTCTTGACCTTGTGAAATTAATTGAAAAAGAGTAGGCATTACAACATTTGTTCAAAAGGAAACGTTGTCACACAGAGTATACTAGCTTGGAGCTGAAATTAATGAAACAAATATTAGTAATAATTGCCGGTGGAAGGCCGAATGGTAATACAAGCCAGCTTGTTGATTCATTTGCAAAGGGTGCGGAGGAATCGGGAAATCGAATTGAAAGAATATCCTTGTTAAAAACAGAGGTAAAAGGTTGTTTGGGGTGCAATGCTTGCCGTTATGGCAAGCCATGTATTCAAAAAGATGGTTTCAACGGGCTGATATCCAAAATAAAGTCAGCCGACATAATTGTTTTTGCTTCCCCGCTCTATTTCTGGACGATTTCTTCCAGATTGAAAGCGCTTATTGAACGGTTTTATTGTATCGCTGAAGAAGACGCGGCGCCTCCATTGGGAAGATACGAAAAATATCCTATAAAAGAATGTGCGTTGTTAATGACTTCCGCAGATGACTTCTTTTGGACTTTCGAACAAGCTGTCTCATATTATAAGTTTTCTTTGATAAATTATATCGGATTTATAGATAAAGGAATGTTACTTGCCGGAGGCTGCGGTGATACAAACGGAAAACCGCAAATTGATGAAACAAATCATTTGAAAGAAGCATATGAGTTTGGGAAAGCATTTTGCTAAAATCAATGTTTTTCCAGTAAAAACCAACCTTATATCCACAGAAGGATGCTACTTTGTCCATTTTACTCTATGGTATCCGCCAATCTCGGGTGCTGTCTTTGTGTTATAATTCATCTGTTTTCTAAAACTCACGGTAAGGGAGTGGTTACAGTGCATGACGCGCCGGTGAACGGCGGCGGCCGCGCCAAGGTCATAGCGGCCTATCTCGCTATATACATAATTTGGGGCTCGACGTATCTCGCGATAAGCATATCCATCGAAACGCTGCCGATGTTCTTCGCGAGCGCCGCCCGGTTCTTCACGGCGGGGCTCGCGCTCGTGATTTATTCGAGCTGTGGGGGCGCGTCACGCCCCACACGGGCAAACATCGCCATAGCCGCCAAGAGCGGGTTCCTGTCGTTCTTCGTGTCGTTCGCGCTGCTCGCGTGGGCCGAGCGGATTCTCCCAAGCTCCGTCGCGGCGCTGATCGTGTCGATCGAGCCGGCGTGTTTCGTCATCTTCGACTGGATTTTTTTCCATGGCCCGAGGCCGAGCGGGAGGATAGCCGCGGCTCAGGCCATCGGCTTCATCGGATGCGCGGTGCTCATCCTCGCCGGGGGAACGGATGAATCGCTAGCGGGGGTGTCGCGAGCTAGGTACACGGTCTCCGCCGCGGCGGTGATCGTGTGCGGGTTCGCTTGGGTATACGGCTCCCTCCTGTCGTCAAAGTCGCGCGACTCGCACGGGGATTCCGCAATGGCGTCAGGACTTCAGATGCTCCTCGGGGGGACGTTCTTCATCATAGCCTCGGTGATTCGATGGGAGATTCCGAACATAGCGAATGGGTCCGCCGAGTCCTGGGCCGCCACGGCGTACCTGATCACCTTCGGATCGATACTCGCCTACTCCAGTTACATCTACCTCCTCAGGAGGGAACCCTCCTCCCGCGTCGCTACCCACACGTTCGTCAACCCCATCGTTGCGGTCGCCCTAGGCTGGGCGGTCGCTGGCGAACGGGTAACGCGCCACACCGCGTTGTCAGCCGCGCTCATCGTCATCTCCGTCGTCCTGACCGTCTACTCCACCCCGCCTGACCCGAGGAACTGACGCAGGGATCTCCTGAGGTCCTCCGGACTTCGCGTCAGCGTGACGCCGGGGAAGCGCCCGAGTTCGTCCGAACGCATCAGGTCCAGCGCGCGCGGGCGCACCTCTACAGCCCTGCCGGACGGAGTGATCGAGATCATCTCTGGCTCCACGTCGGTGGGCAGGACATATATGGGAACCCCGCTCTTGCCGGCCTGCGCGAAGAAGTTCGACGCCAGCGAGTCGGCGATACCCAGTGCGCACTTAGCCACAGTGTTAGACGTGGCGGGAGCTATCACGAGCGCGTCGTATCGGCCGGACGAAAAAAATATCAGCCTGGACGAGCTGGAGTCGTCCTCAAAAAAAACTCCGCGTGCCGCGCGCCTGAGGCGCTCCATCTGCCCGTATCGCTCCGCGACCTCCCTCCCCGCCCTGGTAAAATACAGGTCCAGGTCGACCGAGGAAGAGCCGATCGACAGTACGCACTCGCCGGACTCGGCCAAAAAGTGGCCCGCGCCGGTTACAACCCAGCAGATCGACGGACGCGCGCCCGCGCGGTCACAACAGGCCGTCAAGCCAGCTCTCCAGCGAATGCGCGCCTGTGACACGCGCCCCGCACCGGCACACGTCCGACGCGAGCTCCGCGCGCACGTCGCCCAACAGCCCGCAGCGCTCCGCGTAGGCGTTGTGCGCGTGTATGCTCTCGAAGTTCTCCTGACGCGCCAGGATGAACGCGTCATCGGGGAGAGACACGAGGTTCTGGGCGATGCCCTTTATCATCTCCCTCACCACGTCCTCCACGAACCGAGGGTTCGCGTGGGCCTTAGTCACGACGTGCAGCTCGTCCGGGCGCTTCAGCAGCGCGTATATCTCGGAGCTCATGGAGGACTCGACGAGCTCGACCAGACACTCCGCCGAAATCTCGGCCTCCGCCCCTATTATGAGCGTCCCCCTGCCCCTCTGATTGTGGGAGGCCAGGGGCAGGAGCGCGATTATCTCGTCAGCCTGCCGGGCGCTGTAGCCCGACGCGATGAGCCGCTCACGGGACTGCTGGGCCACCATGAAGCGCGCGCACGGACAGACGGTGAGGCCATCCACCTCAACGCCCGTTGCCCTCCGTGTCCTTCGCCCGTCGCTTATCGCTATACCGATGAACGTGAACAGATCCTCCACCTCGCCGCCCGAGACGGGCGCGCGCTTCGTCATGGGGAACTGCGCCCTTATCCTGACCTCCGAGCGGGACGTGCCCTGCGTCCTGGCTATGGCGAGCGCCATCCGCTCGGCCAGCGTCTCTATGTTGGGCGACGCCTCCGAGGCCATCTCCGACGCTATGCTCTCTATGTTCTCGGCGAAGCGAGACATGTGGACCCCGGAGCGAGCGGCATCAAGATGGGCGAACAGGTTCATCTCGGCAAAAAAGAGCGCGTGCGGCCGCGTCACCGCGTGCGCCTGGGGCTTGAGGCGAAGGACTCTCCTCAAGCCGGTCACGCCGACCCGCGACAGGTATATCCGTGTCGACGGAGGGTTCTCCTGAACGTCGTCGCTGAAGCTCTCCATGATTCCGCCGCCCTCACGCATCGGGCGGCCCCTCGTCAGGGACGTCCAGGGCATCGAGCTCCTGGGACAGGGAATCCGACGGCAGATCCGCGACGTCGCGCAGGCGGCGTTCTATGGCGCGAGTGCGCTTCCCCGCGCCTTCGAGTTCGCGGCCCGCCAGCTCTATTCGGCTGCGGGTCTTGTCCAGAATGTCGCCGAACTTCGCGAACTCCGTCTTGACCTGCCCGAGCAGCACCCACACCTCACTCGACCGCTTCTCTACCGCCAAGGTCCTGAAACCCATCTGAAGGCTGTTCAGGAGAGCGGCCACAGTCGTAGGACCTGACATCACCACGCGATACTCCCTCATTATCCTCTCGGCAAGCCCGTCTATGCGGAGCACCTCGGAGTAAAGACCCTCGACCGGCAGAAAGAGTATCCCGAAATCCGTCGTATATGGCGCCTCGATGTACTTGCCGCGGATCTTCTTCGCCTCCTCCAGGACCCGGCGCTCCAGCGCCTTGCGGGACTCGGCGAGGGCCGCCGCGTCCGCGCGCTCCGACGACTCCACAACGCGCAGATAGTCCTCCTGCGGGAACTTCGAATCAATCGGAAGCCAGACCGTGTCGCCGTCCGATTGGCCCGGCAGCTTGACGGCGAACTCGACCCGCTCCTGTGAGCCGGGCTTGACCGCCACGTTGCGCTCGTACTGGTCGCGGTGAAGCACCTGTTCGAGGAGCGCGCCGAGCTGAATCTCCCCCCATGTTCCGCGCGTCTTGACGTTAGTCAGCACCTTGCGGAGGTCTCCGACGTCGCCCGCCAGGTTTTTCATCTCGCCCAACCCCCGGTGAACCTTGTCAAGCCACTCGGACACGTTCGAGAACGCGACACCCAGCCGCTGTTCGAGGGTGGAGTGCAGTTTTTCGCCGACCAGTTCCCTCATCTTGTCGAGCTTCTGTTCGTTCGCGCACTGGATTTCCCTCAGCCGCTCCTCCACCGCGCCGCGCAGCGAGTCCAGCTTCGCCTCGGTGCTCATCGTGAGTTGCGCGAGCTGCCCCACCATGAGGTCGAGCGAGCTCCTCTGGGCCTCCGCTATGTCCCTCATGCGGTTGGACTGTGTCTCCCCAAGCGCCATAAAACTGCGGGATATCTCGCCGCGCTGCTCGCGCTCCGATGCCAGTATCATCTCCCGAAGCGACTCAGAGGACTCCCGGGAGGCGCGTTCGGCGGACAACAGCCGCCCGTCGAGCGACTCGATCTTGAGCGAAGCCAGGCGCGCGGACTCAGACGCGTCCCGGACAGCGTCACCCAGCCTGCCCAGGCGAAGGAAAAGCGCCGCCGCAAGCGTGAGCGCGACCAGCAATACCCCAACGGCAACCGCATACGCAAAAAACATGGATTTTCTCCCCCCCCAAACAGCTGTCACCAACCATTAATAGTTTCAAGTGTTTTCCCAACCAGCGGGGGCGCTACCCGTCAGGAGAGCGCACGAAGCAGTATCCACATCACGCAGAGGAACGCCGCGACCGCGGCGGTCGCGAGGACCATCTGGATTCCCGGCACTTTGAGCTTAAAACCTCTCGGCGGAACGGCCGCGGATGCCATCTTCACCCTCACCCTGGAGGGGACCCTGAACGCCCCTGAAACATCGTCGGACAGCTTCAACGCCACGACGGTCTCGCCATCCTCGCCGACATGCACGTCGATTACCTCTCCTGAGACGGTACCGTCGAAGTCCCGCGAGGCACCGGTCATCAACTTGTAAAAGACCGAGTCCTCGGGCAGCCGGCAACGGACATCGAAGCCCTTTTCGAGCTCGCTCGCGGCCACTCCTGACACGGGATCAAGTGCCGGTTCGCACCGCACGAAGACGTCCGTCCCGCGCGGCGCGTCCTCCTCGCGCGAGTCGTCCAGCCCGCCGCCCGCGTGTTCCGCTTCGTCGCCGCCTGGCTTGGACAAAGCTGGGATCAGCTCGTCCAGACTGGCCTTGTCCGCGTCCATCAGTTCAAGGAACGCTATCGCCTTGATCCCGAGGCTAGACGAGCAAAAATATGAGATCTCTCGCTCTATGGACCTGAGGTCGTTCAGTTTTTCGCCGCCCCGAAGGATCCCGGAGTTAAACACGAAATCACGCATCTGGCCCTCTAATTTCCTGAAACGCTCAGGATGACCAACAGGCCTCTGCGCACTCACGAGCCGGAGCAGACCGGCCCAGGGGGTGTCCTTGTCTAATCGGCCGCCGCTGAACCTCACGCCCGCTAACTCCACCGACCCAGAGCCTATGACCGCCACCAGAGCGCCAAAGACCGAGTCCCCGGAGGCGTCCTTTCCATCTATAACGCACTTCGCCACAAAACACCCGCTTGAAACGTCTCCGTCGTATTCCATCTGAATAAGTAATTTACTCCAATCAGCCGTTGAAGAGGTAAAACAGCAGAACTATGGTCGAGACCGCCACGATCGTCCCGGCAATCCCCAACACAACCTCGAGCGGCAGATCGCTGAGTTTGAACTTACGCGGCGCGGACGCGTTCTTCTCCTCCGCTCTCCGCGCCATCTTGACCCGGACCTTCCCTGGGAACTTCATGACCCCAGAGACGCCGTCAGAGAGGTTGAGGCTGACGGTGGACGTCCCCAGCTCATTCATAAGTATACCCGTCACCTGCGCGGTGACGATACCGTCAAACTCCCTTATATTTTTTGCCAAGAGCTTGAAAAAAATGGAGTCCTCTGGCAACTTGCCCAGAACACAATCACCTATCCTGAGCTCGTTCATCGCCACCCCGTTTACCGGGTCCAACACGGGCTCGCAGCGCAGGAAAATTTCCTCCTTCTCATTGGCATCGTCCGGCGCTTGCCTCGGCGGCGCATCCTCGGACGCCGTGTCTGACGAGGGTGTGCACTGTGTAGCCGCGTCCTCAGCGTTGCGCTTGGAGAACTCGAAAAGTTGAAGGTCCTCATCCGAGGCATCCTTATAATCTATGAACGAAACCGCCTTGAGGTGAAGGTTCTCCATGCAGTACCTGCTGATGGCCTGCTCGGCCTGCTTGGCGTTGTGGTTCTTCGCGACGCCGTTCAGCACCATGCTGCGCTCGAGATACTTGCAGACCTCCTCCTCGTGGTGCGTCACCGAAGGGTCCCTGTCCGTCAGCCTCTTCTCCTCTGTGTGGAGCAGGAGGATATCATCCCACCCCAGAGACTTCGGTGACTCCTCCAGCGAGAACATGACGCTAAGGTACTTCGTGTCCCTTCTCGACACCACGCCGAGAAACGTGCCGTACCACGTCTGACCCTTGTCGTCCTTGGCGTCGATGAACCCCTTCAATATGATGAAAACCTGAACATTCAAGTCTAAGTCCATACGGATACTCCTCTCTTAGAGTCTTGGCTCCGTCTACGACTCCACTATACTACTGCACTCCCGCCGCGAAAGCAATCGACAAAGGAATACCGATAGAACAGGTTCAACGATTGCTCGGACATGTTAAAATTGACAAAACAACGCGCTATGCGATGATCAATAATGCGAACGTCGGAAATTATCGATAAGTATCTTGGATGGACAGTTCGCCGGACATCAAGCGGAGTGACTGGAGGGGCGATGGTCTTCATGGGGAAATTCGACAGATATTTCGACGACGACGCGCATGAGGAGCGCGAGCGCCTGGGTGCCCCGGCACGGCGCGGCGTCCTCACCGGCGGAGTCTCGGGTCTCCCTCCCGGCGAATGGGTCGGCGACGGAGTTTACCTCATGGAGGCGCTCTACAGACTGGGCTCACCATATGGCGCCGGGACGATGGGCAACCCCGACGAGATGGAGACCATGCGGCACCTAGGCGCGTCGGGAACCTCGGTCTTCCTGGATCTGGAGACCACTGGCCTCTCCGGGGGCACTGGGACATACGCGTTCCTGTGCGGCATCGGCACGGTGCGCGGCGATTTTTTCAAGGTGTCCCAATTCTTCCTGGAGAGCCCGGCCTGCGAGGCGCGATGGCTTGACGCCGTCGACTCGTCGATACCGCCTCACGCGTGCCTCGTGACGTACAACGGCCGGACGTTCGACCTGCCGCTCCTCCGCACGCGGCACATCATGACGCGCAAAACGCCGCACTGGAGGGATCTCCCCCACATCGACCTGCTTCACCTCTCCCGGAGGCTCTACAGGGGGTATCTCGAATCCTGCTCGCTGGGGAGCGTCGAGAGGAACGTGCTGCGGCTCGAGCGCGGCTCGCGTGACATACCCGGAGCTTTGATACCGGCGCTTTACACACGCTACCTGCAGTCGCGCGACGCCTCGGAGCTCGGCGGGGTGTTCTACCACAACGAGCTCGACATAGCGTCGCTGGCCTCGCTCTACTGCCACATAGCCCGCGTACTGGACGGTGCCGCCGGGGACCGCGGGGAGCTGCTGCGGGCTGGGGACATATGGCATCGCCTCGGGCACGGCGACAGGGCGGCACTGCTGTGGAACATGGCGTGCCTGCCTCCCGAACCCCACGTGGACGCGATGTTCCGCAGGGCGCGGCGTTCTAAAAAAAACAACGATTTTGCCTCCGCCCGCGACGACCTCCTGTACGTCCTGCGCGGGCTTCGCGGCGGAGGGCGCCGCTCCGCGGACGGCATCTCCGAGCTGGACGTGCTGGAGGAGCTCGCGAAACTGGAGGAGCATCGCTTCAAATCGCCTGAGCGCGCGCTTGAGCACGTCGAGGCCGCCGCCGCGTGGCTCAGGTCGAACGGGTTCATGCTGGGGCGGGAGAGGGCGGCGTGGATTAAATCTATGGAGCACCGCGGGAAACGGCTCATCAAAAAAATACGCGCCGAACGCGCGTCAGAGGAGTTGCGCCATGACTGAGGCTGGAAAAACAATCTCGTCGGGGAACGCGGCGCTTCTCGCCTCGATTTTCCTGCCGCTCTACGCGATCTACTGCATGGAGCAGGTCTACTTCGTATACGGCAACGTCCTGCGGGATTACGGTTTCCCCCCGCAGGACATAGGGTGGCTGCTGGGCTCGTACTTCGTGACGATAATGCTCTCGCGGCCCGTGGCGAGCTGGATGCTGGAGAACCTCGGCACAAGCCGCACCATGGCCGTGGCCAGCGCGGCGGGCTTCATAGGCTGTTCCATGCTGTTGGTGTTCAGGGGCCTGTACCCGCTCTTAGCCGGAAGGATCCTCTCCGGCGTCTCGTTCGGCGTCTTCACGACGGGGATCTTCTCATATCAGGCCAGCGCGGTCACGGAGAAGATGCGCGGCGCCTCGTTCGCGATCACGGTGAGCGGGGGGATGCTGCCAATGGCGACCGTGACGCCCCTCGGCGAGTGGCTGCTCATCAACTCGCACGAGAGGATATATTTGACCATAGGGCCTGCCGCGTGCGTCATCTGTTACTTCCTGGGAAAGAGGCTGGGGGCTCGAAAAATCGCCTCCGGCGAGCAGCCGGAAGCGTGGGGCGGTTACAGGGACCTAATCTCGTTTCGCCCATACTTAGCACTCGTCATAACCGCCACGATCGTGTCGCTCGTAGACGCCGCTACGGTCTCCATGTCGCTCCTGGCGTCCGAGCGCCAGCTCGTCGCGTCATATTTCCTGGCCAGTTCCTCAGTGGCGGCAGTCATCTTCCGGCTCTGCTGCGCGGGCGTTTTGAACAGGCTGCCGCGCTCGGCCTGCCTCGCTCCGTGCGGGATACTGATGGGCTGCTCGCTGCTAGCTATAGCGATGGCGCCCTCCAACACCTCGTTTCTGATATTCGGCGCCGCGTTCGGGATCGGCATAGGCGCGGCGTTCCCCATCTTCCTCGCGGCCACGAGCGACGTCCTCCCGCCGTCGCTCAGGCCTAAGGGCACCGCCTGCGCGCTCTTCCTGTACGACTTCGGCTGGTTCGTCACGCCCCTTCTCGTGGGCTACGCGACGCCCGTCTTCGGCATCGCCTGGACGTTCAGGTTCCTGGCGCTTGCGGCACTCCTTGCCCTGGGTTCCCT
This sequence comes from Synergistaceae bacterium, assembly GCA_031269245.1. Taxonomy (GTDB): domain Bacteria; phylum Synergistota; class Synergistia; order Synergistales; family Synergistaceae; genus JAIRKI01. The sequence continues at coordinate 20,451 of JAISZL010000056.1, forward strand.
AACGGCGCTCTATTGGGCGCCGTCATACCTCAAAGGCCGCCGCGTCGGAGCGTAAAGTGTAAAACCCCCCGCAAAGGGTCCAGGGAGCTAGCTCCCTGGCGGGCGTGGGCAGAGCCCGTGGTTTGAGAACGCGATTGACCTAGAAATACCGAGGCGATATACTGCGAATCACAGGCATAAAAACACACTGGGGGGAAGCGTTCGCATGACAGCTAAAGCGCCGGAGGTCAAGCCTCACATTTTCAGGGAGTACGACATAAGGGGGTTGGCCGACGCCGAGCTGGGCGACGGGACCGTCACCGCCATCGGAATGGCGTATGGCACATACCTCGCTAACTTCGGGATATCAACGGCCACGGTTGGCGGCGACGCGAGGATATCGACCCCGCGCATCAAGACCGCCGTGATTGAGGGCCTGCGGAGGGCGGGCGTATCCGTCATAGACATCGGCATGTGCTCCTCCCCCACCTTCTACTGGAGCCTCTATCACTTCGGCGTGGACGGCGGCGTGATGGTGACCGGCAGCCACAACCCGCCGGAGTTCAACGGGCTCAAACTGGCCCGAGGCAAATCCACGATATGGGGGGACGACATACAGGAGATATACAGGACAATCAGCGAGGGCAGGACCGTGGAGCCGCCATCGAGGGGAACCCTCCGCTCGGAGGACATATCCGACGCCTACACCGATATGCTCGTCTCGAAGATCGAGCTTGGCCCTCGCAAGCTCAAGGTCGCGCTGGACTCGGGCAACGGGACCGGGGGTATGTACGCGCCAAGATTCGCCCGCGCCATAGGGTGCGACGTGATAGAGCTGTTCAGCGAGCCGGACGGGCGCTTCCCGAACCACCACCCCGACCCTACGAAGCGCCCGTACCTGACGTCCCTCATAGAGTCGGTGCGGGAGAACGGCACCGACTTGGGCATCGGCTTCGACGGCGACTCGGACCGCATCGGGGTCGTGGATGACAAGGGCCGCATGCTCTTCGGGGACCAGCTCATGCTGATATTCTGGCGGGAGATACTCCCCAAGAACCCCGGCGCCGCTGTCATAGTGGAGATAAAGAGCTCGATGATGCTCCCTGAGGAGACCGCGCGGCTCGGGGGCAAACCCATGTGGTGGAAGTCCGGGCACTCCCTCGTGAAGGCCAAGATGCGCGAGGAGAACGCGCTCTTCTCGGGCGAGGTGTCGGGCCACATGTTCTTCGCGGATGAGTTCTACGGCTTCGACGACGCCTTCTACGCCGCCGGCAGGCTGCTCCGCATCCTCTCCAACACGGACAAAAAGCTCTCTGACATCGTGGATGAGATGCCGTCCTACCCGTCCACCGCCGAGACGCGCTTCGCCTGCCCGGACGACATGAAGTTCGAGGTCGTCCGGCGCGTGAGGGAGGCCGCGGTGAGGGACATGGAGACCATAACGGTCGACGGGGTTCGGATAGTGCGCGAGAACGGATGGGGGCTCCTGCGGGCGTCCAACACCCAGCCGGTCTTGGTCGCCCGCGCGGAGGGGAGGAGCCAGCGCGACCTGGACGAGATGGCCTCCGACATGAAGCGCAGGATAAGGGACGCCGGCGGCCCGGATTTCGAGTGGGAGTATTGACACCGGCTCACGGCCGCAAGCAAAGGCGTCAAAAGATTTTGACGATGAGGCGCTTTTTAACAATTTGAAATCAAAGACCTAAAGGGTGAAGCGTTAAAACAGGTTCGGTCAACCGCTCAGCCATATCAAAAACAGCCTGCTGATCGCGAATTGGTATCGCGAAATCGCTGGGACACGGTGCGGCGGCGAAACTTCTCTATGCCTCGCGCCCCCTGTAAAGTTTGTAAAGCCCCTGCGTTCCGTCCTCAGCCCCGCCGGACTCCGCGAGGCGTCTGTATTGCTCCAGCGCCGCGTCGAGCCCCTTCAGGCTCAAGCCGGCGGACGCGGCGGATTCGCCGGCGAGCGCCATGTCCTTGACGAAGTGCTTCACGAAGAACCCCGGCGCGAAGTCGCCCTTCAGGATGCGCGGCCCGTAGTTGGAGAGGCTCCAGCTTCCGGCCGCCCCCGACGATACGCACTCTATGAGCGCCGCCGCGTCCAGGCCGGACTTCTCCGCATAAGCCAGCCCTTCGCAGACCCCCAGCATCGTCCCGGCTATGATTATCTGGTTCGCGAGCTTCGCGGTCTGGCCGCTCCCCGCCGGGCCGAAGCGCTCGATGTTTTTGCCCATGACCCTGAAGAGGGGAAGGGCCCGCTCGTAATCGGCCTCGTCGCCCCCGAACAGGATAGACAGCGTCCCGTCCCGCGCACCCCTGTCGCCGCCAGTCACGGGCGCGTCGCACGCGCTGACGCCCCTGGCGCGTGCCGCCTCGTATATTCCGGCCGCGAGTTCGCGGCTGGAGGTCGTCATATCTATCAGGAGAGCGCCAACGCGGGCGCGCTCGACGATCCCCCCCGGCGACAGGTATATCTCCTCGACGTCCTTTGGGAAGCCCACCATCGTTATCACGACGTCGCTCGCGGCAGACACGTCCCCAGGGCTCGCCATGAGCTCGGCCCCGCGATCCGCTAGAACCCGGCACTTCGACGCGGAGCGGTTGTGCACGCGCAGTTTATACCCCGCGTCCATCAGATGCCCCGCCATCGCGCCGCCCATGACGCCGATGCCTATAAAACCGACACTGGGAAGGGCCTCGCCCGTCACCTGCGGACTCCCCTCAGTTCGAGGGACTTCTGCATGTCGAGAAGGGCCGCGTGCTGTGCCCGCAATCTCCCTATCTCGTCCCTCAGCCTGAGCTGCTCGCCCTCGATCCGCTCCGGGTCCTCCAGCATCTCGAGCCACTCGAACACTGGCTGTTCCCTGACGCTCGCTATCTTGTCCTTCACGAGCGCTATCCTGTCATCCAGTTCCTCGCGCTTTCTCCTCATGGCGCCCATGTCGCTCGGGAGATCGTACCCGTCGGGATAGTCGTCCGACATCATGAGAAGCGCCTTGAGGTGGAAGAGGTCCCCGGAGACGTAAGCCTGGTGAACGCTCGGCCAGAAGGCCATCGCCTCCTCGCTCAGATCGAGGTTGATCTCGGGGTTGAGCTTGCGCGAGAGCTGGCGGTAGACGAGGCGGACCTCCTCTGAGTCCTCGGCCTCGGCCAACGACGAAAACCTGGCCTTGGCCCCCTCTATCTGAGATATCTCGTGGAGCAGGCGATTGTCCCACTCCTTGAACTCCCTGTCTATGCGGTAATTCAAAACCTCCTCGTGCGTCAGGTCCCCCCTGTCGATGCCGGCGCGGAGCAACGCTATCTTGCGGCGCGCTTTCATGACACCCACCTTGAGCTGCAAAAGCTCCACGCGCAGAGTACCCACTTTTATGAGATAATTCGTACGAGTCCTTGGGATAACGACCCTGTTGATGTGCTCCAATTCCTCCAAGAGGGACGCCAACTCGCCGCGCAGCGCGCTGAGCTCCAGATAGAGCGAGTCGAAGTCACCCGGGAAATAGTCGCCGTAGGGCGCGTCGCCCCTGTGGCCGTCGTCTGATACGTCTTTGAACTGGCCCATAATCCCGCTCCTTTGGCGTAAGCAATCGCGAAAATATCACTTTATGTTATTTTACACCATAACTACTGAATAAAATCAAGTGAATATGCCGGCGCAAAAGAAGATATAATATCTTTAATAGCTTAGAATGGCTTTTTTATGACGGGGGTATCGAAGACATGAGGAATTCATTCTTTCCGAGGGAGGCCATGGACCTGATGGATTTCGTCAAGTGGCTGGACGGCCTGCTGGGGGATGTGGCCGCGCACAAGATCATCCCCGCCGCGGACGCGGCGTACTCGGACTGGCCCGACATATGCCCGGACCTCATAAAAGCCCTCGAGCGGCGCGGAATAGGGAGATTGTACACTCATCAGGCACGGGCCGTCACGCTCGCCGCGCGGGGACGCGACTTCGTGATCGTCACGCCGACCGCGTCGGGCAAGACGATGTGTTACAACATACCGGTCCTCGACTCCATAATGAAATCCCCGTCGTCGCGCGCGATATACCTGTTCCCCACCAAGGCTCTCTCCCAGGACCAGCTCTCGGAGCTCCATGCCCTGGTGGAGGACATGCGCTTGGACGTTCGGACCTTCACTTATGACGGGGACACCTCGGGCGACGCGAGGGCAAAGGTTCGCGACGCGGGGCACATCGTCATAACGAACCCCGACATGCTTCACACCGGCATACTCCCCCACCACACTAAGTGGAAGAACCTGTTCGAGAACCTGAGGTACGTCGTCATTGACGAGCTTCACACGTACAAGGGCATCTTCGGCTCGCACTTCGCCCTCATAATGCAGCGCCTCCTGCGCATATGCGAGTTCTACGGCTCGCGCCCGACGTTCATCTGCTGCTCAGCCACCATATCGAACCCAGCGGAGCTGGCGTCGTCGCTCACCGGGCGCGAGGCCGAGAGCGTGACGGAGAACGGCGCGCCGAATTGCGAGCGTCACGTGATATTCTACAACCCACCGATAGTGAACAGACAGCTCGGCATAAGGCGGTCGTCGCTCCTGGAGGCGGTCCGCATCGCCGGTGAGGCGGTAGCCAACGGGATAAGGACCATAGTCTTCAGCAGGTCTCGCGTGAATGTCGAGCTCATTCTGAAATACCTCCAGGACGGGGCGAAAAAACGCGGCTTGCCGCCCGGCCGCATCGCTGGCTATCGAGCCGGCTACCTCCCCAGCGAGAGGCGCTGCATTGAGCGGGGACTGAGGAGCGGAGAGATCCGCTGCGTCGTCAGCACGAACGCGCTCGAGTTGGGTGTGGACATAGGCTCTCTCGAACTCGCCGTCCTCCACGGATACCCGGGCAGCGTAGCCTCGACCTGGCAGCAGATCGGCAGGGCGGGCAGGCGCGCGTCGGGCTCCGCCGCCGCCGCGGTGATGGTGGCCTCGTCGCTTCAGATCGACCAGTTCCTGTCGGCGAACCCGTCCTACTTCTTCGGAGCCTCGCCGGAGCGCGCGCGGGTCAACCCGACGAACCCGTACATTCAGATAGGGCACATAAAGTGCTCGTCATTCGAGATCCCCTTTCACGAGGACGAAAAGCTCGGCCCCTGCGACACCAGGGAGGCGCTGGACTACCTCGCGCGCCACGGCGTCCTTCATCCCGCGGATGGCAGGTATTATTGGCAGGAGGACTCCTACCCGGCGGCCTCGCTCTCGCTCCGCAGCGCGACAAGCGAGAACTTCGTCATACACGACATCACCGACCCGGCCAACCCGACGGTCATCGGACAGATGGACAGGCGCACGGCACCCACACTGATATTCCCGCAGGCCGTGTACTTCCACCTGGGCGAGCCGTATCAGGTGCAGGAGCTCGACCACGAGGAGATGAGGTGCTGCGTGAAGAAGGCGGATGTGGATTACTACACCGACGGAGACGCGGCGGCGAGGATCGAGGTCCTGGACGAGTTGCGGCGCCGATCCGACATGGGCTGGGGCGAGGTGCTGCTCGCCGTCCGCCCGACGGTGTACAAAAAAATAAAGCTGCTCACGCACGAGAACGTGGGCTACGGCTACATACACCTGCCAGAGGAACAGATGCACACCACCGCGTTCTGGATCAACCTGCCGGCCAGGGAAGCGCCGGGCGGCGCGGAGAGGGGCACGTCCCTCTCCGGCCTGGCAAACGTCGTGCGCTCAATAGCCCCGCTCTTCCTGATGTGCGACAGGGGCGACATAATAGTGAAGGGACACGAGCGCGACCCGCACTTCCGGGCGCCGACGCTCTTCGTCGCGGACAACGTGCCGGGCGGCATAGGACTTGCGGAGGCGCTCTTCGACGTCGGCCGGGGGCTCTTCAGGGCGTGCCTGGACGCGGTGTCGAACTGCAAGTGCGCGTATGGCTGCCCGGCGTGCATAGGCGCCGCAGTCGAGGACGCCGGGGAGAAGCGCCGCGTCGCCGAGCTGCTGGAGACGATATTAGGGAGCGAGGACTAACGAAGAGACAAACCTCCCGCTCACGGCTTCATCGACTTCTCGATCTGATCCCACAGCTCCGGCTTCTCAAAACCCTTGCGCCAGAACGCCGCGCCCGCGAGATTGTGACGCTTCACCAGCTCGAGCCGAAGCGCTATGGACCTCTCGTCCTCGACCCATATCCTGTAGAGCTTGTCGCCGGACGTGTACTGAAAATAATTCTGCCCCGTCCCGGGCAGCCACTCGGCCTCCGCGCCGGTCTCCTCCATCCGCTGGTCGACCGACGCCATCGTCATGGTCTTCGACCTCACGCGATTTTTCCCCTTGGCCGATTGCTCCTCCCACTCCCTCGTGTATAGGGGAACGCCTAAGAGCAGCTTCGACGCCGGTATCTCCGCGAGCGTCCTCTCGAGCCCAGCCCTCACCCACGGAATGGACGCGACCGAACCGGCCCTCGGGGACGACCCCCAGTGCTCGTCATAAGTCATGACGGCGACGTAGTCCACTATCTTGCCGAGACGCGCCCTTTCGTAAGCGGCCGACCATTTGGACGGCACGGCGATGTCGATCGTGACGGACAGCCCCGCCGAGCGGGCGGCGTCGGCGAGTCTTTTGACGAAGGACGTGAGCCTCGCGGCGTCATCGTTCCCCACGTTCTCGAAGTCCACGTTGATCCCGTCCAGCTCGTACAGCTGGGCGTAGGCCAGCATCCTGGCTATGAACGCTTTTTGCCGCGAGACGTGGGCCAGAAAATTTTTCGTCCTGTCCCTCTTGAAGCCGTTCGAGACGAGCGCCCAGACCCTGTAGCCTCGCGCGTGAGCCGCCCTCGAGTAGGAGAGCTCTCCCCTGTTCGAGACGCTCCCATCCTCGTCGGCCAGAGCGAACCACGTCGGGGAGATCACCTTCACGGTCGGCAGCGCGTTCTCGGACGCGAGGTCCGCGTTCCCCGATATCACGTGATCCCATATCAGGCTGAACGGGCTCCCGGGACTTCCCCCCGATGGAATGTAAGCGGGCTTCGCGGATAGCGGCGCCTCGTTCGATATCCCCTCCATCAGGGGAATTTTGCCCACCACGAGCATCGAGGCTGCGTCCGGGCTGACGGGCTTCCTCTTCGCGTCGGTGAGCGCCGCGTTCACCCCGGTTATCCTCTCCATGCCGGTCATGTTGAAGTAAAAGCCCATGTCCCGGCTCTTGGCCGGGAACTCCAGCTCAATCGCGCCATCGGGAAGGAATCTTTCGAGCTCCGGCACCCCTAGAGCGCGGGCGGCGTCAGGCACACGCGCGGTGAACCTGTCCTTCGCGGAGCTCAGCTTCACCCCGCAATTCATGTCGTTCAGCAACTCCAACGGAACCCATACGTCGGAGACTACCTCCCCGCCCGCATGGGGCTTGACTATGGCCATGTACGGCGTCCTGTTCGACCTGCCGCGCGTCACCATGCGCTCTATGGGGACGTTGACGGCGTTCTCGTCCGAAGCGGGATCGGCGGCGCAGGGCAGCGTTTGCGGGAGAAACGGCGTAAGCAGCAAAAACACCAGGAGCGCGGAGAGCGGATTTCGCATCGGTCTAACGACCATCAAGTTTGGACCTGGCTTCCCCGGCCACCTGCCTGGCATTGTCCGACGGCTGGGCGTATATCTCATCGGCGGTCTCGGCGGCCGCCTCGAGCCAGCTCCCGCTCACGCGCCCTATCTCGACGATGGACGAGACCACGGCGCGCCTGACGCCCGGGTTTTCGCTGGAGGCGTACTTGCGCGCGAGGAAGAGCGCGTTGTCGATGAACCCGAACTCGATGCCGTGCCCGCCATCGGACTCCGAAACTATCAGAGCTATCATCTCGAACCCCGAGCGTATGTCGTCAGGATCGCTGGAACCGGCCAATCGAGACGCCGCTCTCATTCTGTCCTCCACCGAGGTTCACCCTCCCCTCAAGCGCCCTCGCGCCTCAGATCCAGTATGACTACCTCGGGCCGCCCAACGGTTCGGACGGGCGGCCCCCAGACGCCAACCCCGCTGGATATATAGTAGTGGGTGGCGCCCTTCCTGTACAACCCGTAGTGTTTCTCGTACATCAACGCGACTATCAGGTTGACCGGGAACAGTTGTCCCCTGTGGGTATGCCCGGAAACCTGAAGGGTGGCGCCGGAGTTCTCCGAGTCCTCCAGATCGAACGGCTGGTGATCCATCACTATCATGGGTATGGAGCCGTCGCCGCGGCCATATTCCCCAACGTATTTCCTTATAATGCCGTCAATGCCCTCCCTCCGGCCCCCAATCCTCATCACGGTCCTGTCGTCCCTCCCGACCAGCAGCAGTTCGCCCTCCGGCTTGACCGCCTCGTCGCGCAGAAGCCTCACCGGGGTTTCGTCGAGGAAGCTCTTAAACTCGTCGGCGCCGGCGTAGTAATCGTGGTTTCCCATGACGGCCCAAGCCCCCAGCCTCGGCTTGAGCGATGAGAGGACGTCCGCGGCGGCGCGGCGGCGCTCGGTGGCGCGCAAAAAGGCCGCGTCGTCCACCGTGTCGCCCGCGAACAGCACGATGTCGGGGTTCTCGGAGGAGAGAATGCCAACTATCTTCTTGAGATAACCGGCGCCCCGGAACGCCCCTAGGTGCAGGTCCGATATGATGGCGATCCTGATGGAGCCGGGTGTCTGAGCGGCAGCGGCGCCGCGCTCCGCGCCCCACCGGATTTCATGCCTGACCACAGCTGGCACGTAAGCGTTCCACGCCCCGGCCAGCGTCACCAGCAGGCTCATGAGGAGGATGGTGAACACGATGTTGACCCGCGCGCCCAGTGAAAACGGAGGGGGGGTATGGGTGATCGCCACGATGCCGTTCAGCAGCCTCAGAACGTCCGCGACCGCTGTGATCAGAAAACCGTATATCATGGGAGAGATGTACAGGTATCCCAGAACGGCAATCAGCCTGTAAAGCCCGTCGGGCAAAATCGAGGCCAGCAGCCGTCCCAGAGGGAAGCAGAGCGCGAAGAAACAGAGCGCGACACACGCCATGCCGCGAAATATTCCGCAGCCGGACAGGGTTTGGAAGAGCCTTGCCAAGATGTACGCGTTCATGGCGGCGTACACCGCGAGGACGGCCCAGAAAAACAACGCTGACGAGTGCAATTCCTCGACACCTCCGTTAGCTTGAAAAAACTTCGTGCTCTCTGGAAAAATTTTAACACATAACATAAAAACAGCGTTCCCCTAAAACATGAAACCCAACAGACGCCAGTCCGCCAAGAAAAACAGATAGCCCGTCTCCACGCAGGCCACGGCGGCGATGAGCAGCTTCTCTGCCCAGTGGTGTTCGGGGTTCAGGACGTTGGCCGCGATGCGGAACCACAGCCAGGCAAGCAACAGAGTGCCCCCCAGCGGCACTACGAAGAGAGCCTTCACCTGATACGGCACGAAGACGCTGAACTCATGCCCCTTGAAGTATATTGAGGCCGCGAGCCCTATCACGAAGGATATCTGCGCGAGGCAGAAGATGGAGGATATGTTCCACAGCTCCGTGTCGGAGCGCAGGTCCTTGTCCCACAGCAGCTTCCACCTGTTTATCTCGTTCCCGACAATGCAGCCGGAGAAAGAGACGAGCGCCGTCAGCGCGAACAGAATTATCAGCCCGACCTGCCAGCGGCGGCCCTCGTGGGTTTTGAGCCTATCGTAGGTCCGGCTCACGCTCCCCATGACCATAGCCTCGACCCGCCCCTCGCCGTCGCGCTGAAAGAACAGGTATTCCGGCTCCAAATTCGCGTTGTCGTCCACCCTCTGAAACAGGTCCCCGCTGAACGCGGCTCCCGCCCGAATATCCGGGCTCGACGGGACCCAGCGGGTGGGCGGGATTTTCTCGACAGTGTGTTCGAGCAGGAGCGAACCACCGTCCACCGAGACCTCGACCTGGTCCGCAAACATCCTGGCGGACTTCTCCGCAGTGCGCCGCGATATGAGGTTGGTCCTGTAGTTCCCCGCGACGTCACGCGTGAGGGCGGGTCCCGGGGAGCCCTCAGCGGGTTTCTTGTCCTCCTTGCCGCCGCCGGGGAATGGGAAAAAACGCCTCACTATCGCCGACGCCATCTCGTCGTAAAAATCAAGGCCGCTCACGTTGGCCGCGAAGAAAACCCCCAGCCCCTTCTCCGGCAGGAGCATCAAAAACCCGGAGTATCCGTCCATGTTCCCCGTCTGCCGCAGCGTCCGCCAGCCGAGGACTCGCTTCTCCAGGTATCCCAGGCCAACCCCGTCTATCATCGGGTGCGGCGAGAAATGACGCCTCATCATGCTTTTGGCGTACATGTCGCCGAGCACTCTGTTCCCGCCAATCACGCCGCCCGCCAGCATCGCCGTCATGAAGCGGGCCATGTCGGAGGCGGTCGTGCTCATGGACATGGCGGGCATGTCGTAGCGATACTCGTAAGGCAACGGCCTCCCCGCCGCGCTGTAGCCGACGGCGATCCTTCGAAGCTCGTCCGGCGCCGGGGAGAACGTGCTGCTCCCCATCCCAAGGGGCTGAAAGACGTGCCTCTTTATCGCGGGAGCGAAATCCTGCCTCGAATACCGCTCTATGATGGCTCCTATGAGCGCGTAGCTCATATCCGACCGGCAGTGAAAGCGGCCCGGCGCCGCGCTCCGCGCCGGCATCGTCTTATGCAGCCTGACACCGTAAGACCGCTCGTCCTCGGACGTCGGCGCGCGGACCTCCAGCTTCTTGCAGTCGAACCCGGCGGTCTGCGTCATCATGAGCCTTATCGTGACCGGGGCGCCGAACGCCTCCGGCAGCTTCCACCTCCTCAGGTACGCGTTCACGTCCTCGTCGAGCGACACACGACCGCGCTCGACGAGCTGCATCATGGCGATCCCCGTAGCCAGGCGCGATATGGGACCGACACGAAACATCGTCCCGTCTGGAGTGACCGGCGTCTCAGACGCCGCGTCCGCGACGCCGTAGCCCTTGAGGTACAGTATCTCCCCGTTCCGCACGGCGGCGAAGGCCATCCCAGGGATGGACCGCTCCCTCTGGACGCCCGCCAGGTACCCGTCTATGAAGGACGCGAACTCCCTCTGCTCATCCGTAATCCGTGCGGCGGCTGACGCGCTGGAGGCGCGGGACCCGAGGAAGAACACGATAGCGATGAATGTGAAAACCGCCGGCGGCAGCCAGACCCGCCCCAAAAATTTTTCTCCTATCATCTTCAAATAACCACGTCCCCGCGTCATTATACGATAGATGGCGAAATTTTGTTGATATCAATTTGAGGTCAAAGACCTGCGGTTTTGGCGTTTTTAGGCTAAAATTGCCTACGTCAGCGAACGACATCTCCGCGCGGGCGGTATGTGCGCGCCGCATATGGAGGTTACGTCTTTTCACACACTACGGAGGTGCATGTGTCATGGGAAGGAAAAAAGTCATCTACGGCATAGAGGACAGGCCGAAGTTATCGGTGGCCGTCCTCGCGGGAGCACAGCACGTGCTGACGCTGTTCGGCGCCACCACGCTAGTCCCTTTGATATTCGGGCCGGGCATGGGCATGTCTCCGGCGCAGATCGCCTCGTTCATCGGGTGCGTCTACTTTGGGATGGGGGTGGCCACTCTGATCCAGACGCACCCGAAGCTGGGCTCTGGACTTCCCATCGTGCAGGGCTCCAGCTTCAGCTTCATCCCACCCATAATGACGATTGCCGGCATCTATTCGTCTCAAGGACCCGAGGTCATCATGCGACACGTCGGCGGCGCCCTGATAGCGGGCGGAATAGTCCTTGGAATCGTCGGCTACACCGGTCTGGCCGGAAAAATCCGCAAGGTGATAACGCCGGTCGTCATAGGGCCCACTATAATGGCGATAGGGTTCTCCCTGGCTAAGACGGCCGTCGGGCTGAACGCTGCGAAATACTGGCCGGTGTCCCTGCTAGTCGTCGTCCTCGTCTTCTACTTCAGCCTCGTCATGAAGCACAGGTTCTTCAACATCTTCGCGGTGCTGTCATCGATAGCGGCGGCGTATCTGGTGTGCCTCGCCGGCACGCTCTCCGGCGTCTTTCCGGAGGGGCACGCGGCATACGTCAACCTCAATGCCGTGGCCGAGGCCGACTGGCTGAGGCTCGACGTGATCATGCCGTGGGGGGCGCCGAAGTTCGAACTGGCGGCGGTCGGCGCGATACTGGCCGGGTTCCTCTGCGTCATGATAGAGTCCATAGGCGATTATCACTCCTGCGCGTTCGCCTCCGGCATCGACGACCCGACGGAGGCGCAGGTCAGCAGAGGCATAGGCGCAGAGGGGTTCGCCTGCGCGCTCTCCGGCATCTTCGGCTCCGTCGGGACGACGTCGTACACCGAGAATATCGGCCTGATCGGCCTCACAGGCGTAGCGAGCCGCTACGTCGTCCGCATCGGGGCTGTCATACTTATCTTGATGTCCTTCGTCGGCAAACTAGGCGCGCTCGTCGCGACCATGCCAAGCCCCGTCATAGGAGGGGCGTACATAACGCTCTTTGGCGCGATAGGGGCCCTTGGGATTCAAAACCTCATGAGGGCCGATATATCGAGCCAGCGAAACATTCTCGTCGTCGGCTTCTCGTTCCTCATGTCGCAGGGGCTACCGGACTGGGTCGATCCCAACAGGGACCTCTTCGCCCTGTCGTTCCTCGGCGAGACGCTGGGAAGCACGGTGTGGGCCATACTCAAGACCCCTATGGCAGTGGCGGCGATCTGCGCCATCACCTGCGACTCACTGGTCCCCGGCACACCGGAGGAGCGCGGGATATCAGGAAGGACATGAGAGCAAAGCGGCCGTACTCCAGCGCGCGGCACGGCCATATTGGACATATTTAATGAGACCATCTATAAAAGGTCTCATACGAACTGTCATTAAAATCTTTTAACTTCAGGTCCCTGACCTGCAAACTGGCTTCAACCTCGGCCTCGCCCGAATCCTTTTCCGGGGTTGCCGCCCCTCGGGCGGCCTCCCCGCTTCGAAGCGCCGCGAGGCTCGCTGCCGCCTTCGGAGCGGCGCACCGCCTGCCCCCGGCGTTCGCCGTCAGGCTTTCGGCGTCCATCCGTTTGAAGTCCCGTCCCATCACGCGCCGGGGCTTGGCGGTGATGAGGCGCGCCCGCTCCAGCATGTCCCGCGTCCCTGGGCTTCGCATCGCGCCGCAACGGCTCCCGCCTCGCGCCGCCCCTCCGCTCGGACGCCTTTTCGCCTCGGGGCGTTGACGAGGTTCGAGTGACGGGACGCGCGGGCGGTGTTTTTTCGCGCCTCACGCCCCGCGCCTCCGGGGCTTTTGGTTGCGTTGGCTGAGGTGGTTGAATCGGTTGCGTCATCCGCGCTTCGCCGGACTGAGCCCCTCGGAGCTGACCGCACGCCGCGTTTATCTCCCCTCCGCGCTCGGCCCGTATCTCGGACTCGAACCCGGCCGACCTCAGCACGCTCTGGAAACGCAGGACCGACTCCGGCTCGCTCCTCTCGTAACCCCCATCGTTGTCGTTGGCTGGTATCAGGTTCACGTAAGAGTGGAGGCCGTGGAGCAGGCGAACCAGCTCTCGGGCGCTCTCTATGGAGTCGTTGCGGCCCTTGAAGAGCGCGTACTCGATCGTCACCCTGTCGCCGGTCGTCCTCTGGTACTCCCTCAGGGCGGACATGAGGCCGCGCAGCGGGTAGTTGGAGTTGCACGGGACCAGCTCGTCCCGCAACTCGTCGTTCGCCGCGTGGAGCGAGACCGCGAGCCGGACCCCGAGGCCGGACTCGGCGAGCGCCTCTATGCCCGGGACAATACCGGCTGTCGAGATCGTCATGTGTCTTATCCCAAGCCCGCGCATGTTGGGGTCGTTCAGGATGCGAACGGCGTCAAGCACGGCCTCCGTGTTCAGGAACGGCTCACCCATCCCCATGAACACGGCGTTGTTTATCTCCCTGCCGATGTGTCTCTCCATAGCGACGAACTGGCCCGCGATCTCGCCTTTCGTGAGGTTTCGCGAGAAACCGCCCTCGCCCGTCGCGCAAAACGGACAGCCGACCGGACATCCGGCCTGCGTCGAGATGCAGGCGGTCAGCCTGTCGCCCTGCTTCAAGAGCGCCGTCTCGACCGTCTCGCCATCGCCCAGCGCCATCAGAAATTTTTTGGAGCCGTCCCTGGACTGCTCCTCCCGCACGACCTCGGGCCATGTGAAATCGAGCGACTCCGAGAGCCGCTCGCGCAGAACCTTGCCGAAATCCGTCATGGAATCGACGCGGAACACCCCGCGCTTCCAAAGCCAGCCGCACATCTGACCGGCCCTGTAGGACGGCTCCCCTATCCCTTCAAAATACGCGGCCCAGTCGCCGAAGCTGTTCTCTATGGCCGCGCGTCTGCCATTGTCTCGCAATATATGACTCCCCTTAAATAAAACAGGTAAGTGTCCCTATCTCACGCTCTCATAGAGGGGGAACGCGGCACCAAGCTCTGCCATGCGGGAGCGTACCGCGCGGCTCGCGCCCGCGTCATCCGGCGCGGACAGTACCTCGTCGAGCGCATCCGCTATCAGCCCCATTTGCTCCTCCTTCATCCCGCGCGACGTGACCGCCGGCGTCCCGAGCCGCAGGCCGCTGGTCACCATCGGTTTCTCCGGGTCGAACGGTATGGCGTTCTTGTTCGTGGTTATGCCCGCGGCCTCGAGAGCCCTCTCCGCGGCCTTGCCCGTTATACCCTTTGAGCGCAGGTCGAGCAGGACGATGTGGTTGTCCGTGCCGCCCGAGACTATCCTGAAGCCCCTCTCCCGCAGCCTCGCGCAGAGCGCCGCCGCGTTCCTCACGACCTGCGCGGCGTAGGACTTGAACTCCGGCTCGCCGGCCAGCTTGAAGCACGTCGCCTTCGCCGCCACGGCGGGAAGGAGCGGCCCGCCCTGCACACCGGGGAACACGGTCCTGTCGAGGTCGCGCGCGTACTCCGCCGAGCAGAGGACGAACGCGCCCCTCGGGCCTCGAAGCGTCTTGTGCGTGGTTGACGTGACGAACTGCGAGTGCGGCACGGGGCTGTCGTGCGCGCCTCCCGCCACGAGGCCCGCTATGTGGGCCATGTCGGTGACGAGTATCGCGCCCACCTCGTCCGCTATCGCCCTGAAGCGGGCGAAGTCGATCGCCCTCGGGTAAGCGCTGGCGCCGGCGACGATGACCTTCGGGCCGCACTCGCGCGCGAGGCGGGCCACCTCGCCGTAGTCTATCGTCTCCGTCTCCGGGTCCACCCCGTATGCGGTGATCTTATACATCATCCCGGTGAAGTTGAGCGGGTGCCCGTGCGAGAGGTGCCCCCCATGATCAAGCCTCATGGCGAGCATCCCGTCACCCGGATTCATCACGGAGAAGTACGCGGCCTGGTTCGCCGTGCTGCCGGAGTGCGGCTGCACATTGGCGTGGTCGGCGCCGAAGAGTTTCTTCGCGCGCTCTATGGCTATCTCCTCTATCCGCTCGACGAACTCGCAGCCGCCGTAGTATTTTTTGTGGGGATAGCCCTCGGCGTACTTGTTGGTGAGGACAGATCCCATTCCCTCCATGATCGCGCGCGGGACGAAATTCTCGGACGCGATGAGCTCTATGTGCGTCCTCTGCCTTTCGAGCTCGGAGTTTATCAGGCCGCTTATCTCGGCGTCCAAACCCTCGAGGGACACCTCCATCATCTCGTTGAAAAACGCCATCTTCGCAAAAACCTCCATGATGGTAAATAGTTTTGGTACAACGCATGAAATTATACCCGCAACGCCGCCAAATGTGAAACATCGAATCTTTTGACTTCAAGCCCCCGATACCAAATCGGCAGGGCAGACCGCACAGGGCGCTGCCCTGCACCCGCAAGGGGACTCGAGTCCACTTGACCCCTCAAGTAGGGTGCGGGCAGCGCCCGTGGTCTACCCGCGCTTCGAGCTAATCGCGGTGCTTGCGGCTCACAGCCGCCAGCACCGCCGCCGCAGCCAAACCGAACGCCCCGGTGTCGCAGCCACCGCCGGAATTTTTCTCGCCGCCATCGGCACCGGGGCCCGGCGAGGACTCCGAGAGCCCCTTGAGCGCGGAGTCTACCGAGACCTGCGTGCTGTCCAGATCGCCCAGCGCGGACATGGCCGCCGAGTACGAAGCTCCGTAAGCGGATTTGTTCCCCGCCGCGTTTATCTCCGCGACTCTCCATATCAGGAGGTCCTTGTCCGCCTTCGTGCTAAACCCTAAATTGTTCGGGTCCTCGCCGAGGTCCGCCCCGAGCCGCTTCGTGTACTGCCAGCGCATCACGTCCCCGTCACGCATGGCATGGACTCCGGCGGAGGTGCCTAAGAACTCGTTGTTGACCGCCACCATCCAGCCGGAAAGCTCTCCCTCGCTGAACGCGCTCAGAAGCTCGCCCCTCGACGGGTCGTAGATCCCGCTCATGTAAAAATACTCTCCCGTCCCACTGGACGAATACGCCTCGACGCCGGGGAACTTAGACGAGAGCAGGGTGGTTATGACGTCCGCCGCAGTCTGCCCCTCAGGCAAGTCGACGAGCGTGGGCTCGACTATGAAGTCCTCGCCGAGCACAAGCTTCTCCACCGTCACGGCCACCCGCGCGGCGAGAGCGGGAGTGAGCGAAAGCGCGAACGCGAGCGAGGCCAAGAGCGGCAGCGCCGTCAAACGGCATAGTTTCCCCATTCTTTTCATCGCGTTCACCCCTTATCGAGACATCTTCCTCATGGCGAGCGAAAAAAACGCCGCCATGCCCGCCAACGCGAGCGCGCCCGCGTCGCACCCGCCTCCTCCATCCCCACCTAAACTGTCGCCGTCGCCAGGCTCACCCGCTAGCGTTATGTCCGGCAGGGAGCAGTAAACCCCGGATACGCTGACCGCGTTCTTGTTCGGATACACAGCCTCGTTTCCGGGGCGCGTCCTGTGGCTCCCCAGGGGATCACCCATGTGACCGCACTCTATGACGCCGCCCGAGAGCTCCACCCTGCCGGACGCGGGGACCGTCAGCGTGAGCGCGTTATTCTCCGACAGGTTGTACTGGACTCCCTCGCCGCGCACATACCCCTGCGGAGAGCTGTACCTGACGAAGCAGGTGCCGGGGAATCCGGGGTTGTAAATAGCCGCTATCTTCTCCAGAGGCGTCTTTATACCGTCGAAACTTATCTCCAGCTCATCACCGGGGTTCAGGGCATCGTCCTCTTCCCAGACTGAATTTGAGAGGTTTTTGACGTTTATGTCTATACCCTTGGCGTTTATCACGTGGTACTCGCTGAAATCAGCCCCCTCCGCGCTGACCTCCACGATGTTCCTGCCCTCGTGGA
>JAISZL010000094.1 GCA_031269245.1 Synergistaceae bacterium
TAAGCCCGACGTGGATCGCTCACTTTCGACGCCTCTTATCTCAATCTTTGTATATTCATTCATTCATTCATTCATTCATTCTGTCTCTTATTCCTGCAAAAGTAAATGCTGTCGCCCTGGGAGTAGCAGCTCAAAATTTGCAATGCTTTGCAAAAAGTAAACGCTATCGCCCTGAAACTCAGGTGTAAAAATTACGTGGAATTACCACGGAGTGAGTTTTGAATAGCTTTGGTATTGAGCAGCTTGAAGATGGTCTCTATGCGTTTATCCTGACCGTTGCTGCTCTTTATTTGCGCGGAGGGCGTGAAATCAACCGCGCGCCCTTTTTTGCCTCAGTTCAAGCCTCATGGAGAAAGACGCCTATATCGAAATTTCTCCCGCGAGGTTCGTCTCAAAAATTTTCCTTATCTCCGAAACGTCGCTCGTCCTGCCGAGTGCCCACATAAGCTTCGTCACCGCGGCCTCAGACGTCATGTCACGGGCCGATATCGCCCCCATCTCCCTCATGGTCCTGCCGGTTTCGTACATCGACAGGTCGACTCCGCCCGTCAGGCACTGGCTTCGCACTACCACGGGGATGTGCGCGCCGGCGAGCGCGTACAGGCCCCTCTTCATGCAACAGCCCGCGTCCGGCGCGCCTCCGGCGCCGAACGCCTCTATGACGACTCCGCGATAGCCCATGTCCGGCAACGCGGCCAACATCTCCAGCTTCGTGCCAGGCGTCAGCTTGAGCAAAAACACGTCGCCGCACAATTCGTCCTCGAGGACAGTCAGGACCCCGCACCGCGCGAGCTTCGGCATGGCCCAGTCGGTCACCTTCACCCCGGAGGCGGTGACGCTAGCTATGGGCGGTGCGTTGGGGCTGTCGAACGCATCCATGTCCGTCGAGCTGACCTTGACGGCGCGGGCTCCGTTGATCACCTTTCGGCCAAAGGCGATCGTCACGCCCGTTATGCCGCAGAGCAACGCGGAGGCGGCGACGCAGAGGTTCGAGGCTGCGTCGCTCAGCGGGTCGAAGGATGGGATCTGGGAGCCGGTCAGCACGACGCCCTTTCGCAGACCCCGCAGCATGAACGCCAGTGCTGACGCTGTATACGCCATGGTGTCCGTCCCGTGGGTTATTATCACCCCGTCGTGGTTTGGGAGGGCTCGCCAAACAGCTCGCGCGATGTCGCGCCAGTGCCGCGGCCCTACGTTCGAACTGTCCAGGCTCATGAGCTCGTCGAGCGATATGTCGTGCTCGGGGAACCTCCCTCGCAAAACATCCACGATGCCCCCCGCTCCGCCTGTGGGTGCCAAACCGCCCTCACCGATCTGAGACACGATTGTCCCCCCAGTGGATATGACGAGTATTTTTTTCGTCATGCGTCAAACGAATCTCGTAAGGGAGTTCTTCAGGAAACCCGGCCGTAGAGCATCCTGCCCTCGTTCGCCACCGCGGCTCCGATCGCGGCCAAAAACACGCCGGAGAATACGCCGGCTATCGGCAGGCGAGAGAGGAGGAGAGCTGATATCGCGATCATCAAAGCCGCGCTTCCAAGCGCGGCCCAGCGCTTCGCAACTCCGGACCTCCCGACAGCGCAAAACATATAAAGACGCACGCACCCGGCAATCAGCGCCCATACCGCCAATATCGCCGGAGGATCGAACAGGTGCGATAGGGAGAGCACCCCAAACAACGCATCCGCCGCGCCGGCCGGGAGGAGCCAGGCTGGCCGCAGCGGGTTGTCCTTCATGGAAAAATGTGGCACCAGGTTGTTAGCGCCGGACAGAAGCAGGCTTATGCCTAGGAGCACCATTTCGGACACGAAACCAAAAATGGAGTCCGCAATCATCAAAACACCAGCCAACGTGAGTATGGCCCCGCTGGTATAGAGCGTCCACCTCGCGATTCTGTCAGAGTCCTTCGCACTCATTTGGACATCCCGCCCCCAATCGGCCCCGAGCGCCTCACATGTTGCCGCCGCGCGCGGCGGCCCTTTCAATGAACATCCTGATGAGAACGTTGTCACGCCACACCGGCGACGCATTCGGCAACATGGTGCTGTTGACGACAACCGCCGTCACTATGATGAAAACAACGATCAATAACGCCAGCAGAGACTGATATGCCTTGTTCTGCTTGACATAGAGAGTTTTTCTCCGCCTTGGACGTCTGTCGGTATCCGGCATACCGTCAACCCCACTTCCCTGATATAAACTTGTTGAGATCCCGCATAAGAGCAAAGGAAACACTGATTAAACGGCCAAAACGGCATTTAATCGTTTTGGGACACGGGGCACAACTGGGTTTGAACCCTCGCCCTTCAGGCCCTAGGAATAAATCAGTGTTCCCCAAAAACCGAATATCTCTTTAAAATACTACCAAAGAATATGAGGCCCTCACAACGTAGGATGTATGATATTCGCCTGCGTATGGGACCGCCCTTCGAAAAGAACCGTCCCGCACATCGCTTCGTCAGGGCTTCGCCATCGATTTCGCCACCCTGCCGGGCACGGCGTTCGTCACCCTGATCAGATCGCGCGGCGACATCAGGAACATCAGCCCCCTGGCCCCAGCGTTCACGACGATGCTCTCGCGCTTCAGCGCGTCCTCGAATATGTATACCGGATAATCCCTCTTCCCCCCGATGGGGGAACATCCGCCGCGAACATACCCCGTCAGCGGCATTACCTCCTTCAGCGGGACGAGTGAGGCACTCTTGTTGCCCGACAGGGCTGAGAGGGCTTTGAGGTCCAGCTCCGTCCCCGCCGGGATGCACACCTCCATTATGCCTGTCATGCTGCCCCTCACGACGAGAGTTTTATACACCGCATCATACGGCATACCTATATCTCGCGCGGCCTTCTCTGCCGAGAGGTCGTTCTTGTCGGGCTCGAACTGGATCAATTCGTACTTTATCCCCCGCTCGTCCAATATCCTAGCCGCGTTCGTCTTCTTATCCCTGCCCATGCCGCGGTTCCCCCGCAGGACCGCGCCTTACCAAGCGTTGCGGTGGACCCTCGACTCGTCGAACCTGTCCGACGGAGATGGATCGTCCGCCAAGGCCCCGAAGGCGACGACGGCGAACGGGAATACGGTGTCCGGGAGGCCCAGGAGTCCGGCGATCCCGCGCTCCAGCTCCTCCTTAGGGTGAACCCCGCACCAGCAGCTGCCCAGCCCGCATTCGACGGCGGCGAGCAGCATGTTCTCGACGGACGCCCCCATGTCCTGTGGATAGAACGGGTTGGAGAGAGCTATGTCCCTTATCACGCACGGCACCACGGCGAACGACGCTCCCTTCATCATCCTCGCGTAGGGATGCAGTTCGGCGATCGCGTCGAGCGTCTTGCGCTCGTCCACGACCACGAACGACCACGGCTGTTTGTTGTTTGCGGACGGCGCCGCCATGGCGGCATGAAGGACGTGGTCCGCCTGCTCGGGGGAGAACGGGGCGTCCGCGTAGCGCCTCACGCTGTGCCTCTTGTATATCAAACTGTTCGAGTATTTTCCGCTCAACACGACTTTGTGCCTCCTTATAAAATTATTGACAACTTTACGTTAGTTTGCATCGCATGGGCAAAAATGTCAAGAAAACACTGATTTATTGTCAAGGCCCCAAAGGGTAAGGCCTCAAACCCCGCCGGAATCAGCATTCCCCAAATATTTGCCGCGCGGTTGAGCCTCGCGAGGGCGGCCGTTCCGCGCTCGCTATGGCATAACCATAGCCTTTGACACGACCTCTCATTTGATGTATAAAATTATAAATCATTTTTTAAGGGGTGAACATGTTCTTATGCGGATAAGCATCGAAAAGACAAAGCAACCCAAAAAAAGGCCCACGGAAAAAGAGCTGGCCGACATCGCCTTCGGGACGACTTTCACCGACCACATGCTGTTGATAGACTACAACGAGGGTAGAGGCTGGCACGACGCCAGGATAGTTCCGTACGGACCTCTCTCACTCCAGCCCGCGTCCACGTGCCTCCACTACGGCCAGCTGATATTCGAGGGGCTGAAGGCGTACAGGGCGCGGGGAGGCAGTCTGGTCATGTTCCGCCCGGATCAGAACATGGCGCGCATGAACAGCAGCTGCGAGCGCATGTGTATCCCCAAAATAGACGAGAGGGAATTCGCGGAGGCCATCGCGAAGCTTGTCGAAACCGACGAGGAATGGGTCCCGTCGCTGCCCGCCACGTCCCTTTACATACGCCCTTTCATAATATCCAACGACGCCTTCCTGGGCGTCCATCCGTCGAGCTCCTACATGTTCATCGTCATCCTCTGCCCGGTGGGGGCATATTACAAGGAGGGCCTGGCCCCGGTGAAGATATACGTCGAGGACGAGTACGTGCGCGCGGTGAAGGGCGGCACGGGCTTCGCGAAATGCGCCGGGAACTACGCCGCGTCGCTCAAATCCCAGGTCGAGGCATCCGAGAAGGGCTACTCCCAGGTGCTGTGGCTCGACGGGGTCGAGCGCAGGAACATAGAGGAGGTCGGCGCGATGAACGTGTTCTTCGTCATCGACGGCGAGATCACGACGCCGGAGCTGAACGGCAGCATACTCCCAGGGATAACCCGCAAATCCGTGATAGAGCTCGCCAGGAGCTGGAACGTGCCCGTCGCTGAGCGGCGTATAGCGATCGACGAGCTGGCGGCCGCACACAGTGAGGGAAAGGTGAGCGAGGCGTTCGGCGCCGGCACCGCCGCCGTGATCTCCCCAATTGGAGAGATGAAGTGGAAAAACGCGGTCATGCGCTTCAACGACGGGAAAATAGGCGAGATATCCCAACGGCTGTACGACGAGATCACCGGCATACAGACCGGGGCCAGGGAGGACAAATTCGGCTGGGTGCATAAAATAAAATAACGGCGGGGCCGGGGACAAATAGGGCTTCAGCCGGAATGAGCGCGTTCATTCGACTGACTCGCTCGCGTCATGCCCGATAATTTGGCATAAGCGAGCGAGCTATTGATATTGATTTGCAATTTGGTATGATCACACTGACGTGAGGTGCGTACGATATGATTGACAGCGACAGGATGCTCGAGACGTTTCTCGAATACGTCCGAATCGACAGCGAGACCTTGAACGAAAAAAACATGTCGCGGCGAGTCGCCGCTGATCTCGAGGGTTTGGGGCTCGAGGTTTGGACCGACGACGCCGGAGCGAAATTCGGATCGAACGGGTCAAACGTATACGCTCGCATGACCGGCAACTCCCCGCTCGGCCCGCTGCTCTTCAGCGCGCACGTGGACACGGTAAAGCCCGGGAACGGGATCAGGCCCGTAGTGGAGGGCGGGGCCGTCACGAGTGGGACGGACACCGTCTTAGGCGCTGACGACAAGTCCGGCGTGGCCGCCGTGGTCGAGGCGCTGCGAACGATAAAGGACAAAAATAGGGCTCACCGCACAGTGGAGGTAATGTTCTCCATAGCGGAGGAGGGCGGGCTTCGCGGCGCCAAGAACGCGGACATGTCGGGGCTCACGGCGAAAAAATCCGTCGTACTCGACGCGGGAGGGGACGTCGGTCACATAATCACGTCGGCGCCGGGGCAGATTAACTTCGAGGCATGGGTCAAGGGCAGAGCGGCGCACGCCGGCGCGTGCCCGGAGGAAGGTGTCAGCGCGCTTCAGGCCGCCGCAGAGGGGATAGCGTCCATGAATCTGCTCCGCGTGGATCACGAAACCACAGCCAACATCGCGGTGTTCAAATCCGAGCACCCAACGAACATCGTGCCGGACGACGCGCACATCGTCGGCGAGGCCCGCAGCCACGACGCGCGAAAGCTCTCGCTCCAGATGGAGCACATGAAGCGCTGCCTCGAGGACGCGTGCCTCAAGCACGGCGCGCGACTCGAGTGCAAAGTCGAGACGGTCTACGCGTCGTACAAATTCGATGACGACGACCCGCTGGTGGCGGAGGTCAGGGACGCGTGCGCGCGGATAGGCATAGAGCCAGCGATACATTCGACCGGGGGGGGCAGCGACGCCAACGTCATGAACCGCAACGGGATAAAGGCCATAGTGCTGTCAACTGGCATGGAGGCCATACACACGAAGTCCGAGAGGATAACGTTAAAAAACCTCACAGACACGGCGAGGCTGTGCCTCGCTCTCATGACCGGAGGCCCCGCTTGACGCCGATCCGGTTTCAGGAAAATTTGGTATAATCAGCGTTTCCTCAGCTCACGAGTACGACTTTACCGCCTCTACCCCCCTCATAACGCGCAGGACGGCTTCTATCAGCGCGTATATGTCATCCGATCCCGGATATATCACGATAGGGGCTATCCAGTCTATTCTTCCCGCCAGCAACTGGCGGAAGTACTCGTTGGCGGCCATCAGCCCCGTCAGTATGGTGGAATCGACGCGCCCGTCCAGCACCCCGGCGCACCCGGCGATATGCTTCACCAGTTGATGCATGAAGGCTTCGAAGACGGCTACGGCCTTCCTGTCGCCAGATCTCACCCGCTTCACTATATCCTCGAAGTCGTCGGTGCCGAGGTGCGCGACGAATCCTCCCGCCCCTATGACCCTTATCCTGAGCTCCTCTAGTGAGTACTTGCCGGAGAAGCAGAGCTCCAACAGCTGAAGGGGCGGCAGATCCCCAGTCTGCCTCGGCGACATGGGGCCGCTGCCGCTGTTTATGTCGTTCACCTCCACCACCTTACCGCCGGAATGCACGGCGATGGAGATAGTGGTGTCGAGGTTGCACACGATGAAATTACAGTCCGCGAGAGGCTTGCCTATGTTCATAGCCTCCCTGGCCGCAACGGCCTTGTGGTTCAGCGCGTGAAAGACGGATCTGCGGCTTATGTCCGGGAAACCGGTCATGTGCGCTATCCCGCTCATCTCGTCCACGACCGGCGGATCAACGATGTACGCGTATCTGCAGCCGGCCATGTTGGCCAGTCTGTTCGCCATCGGCGCGCCTAAATTCATCGGGCTGTCCCCGTACTTGCATGACAGAAGATCCTCTATCATCTCCGCGTTGATCGGATAAACCCCGCCCTCGAGCGGATGCAGCATCCCCCCCACAGACACGAACGCCCCCACGGCGTTGATTGGCTCCCCCTTCGAATTCATCAGATCTTTGATCTTTTCGGCCCTGAACTCCTCCTGGGATATGATGTTGGGAAACAGTTCGAGCTCGGCTGGGCCATAGCTCTGGATCTCGCTCCACAGGAGGCCGTAGTTCTCGAAAAGCGCGACCTTCGTGTAATTGTAATAAGGACTTAAAGCTAATATCTTCACAGCACCCTGACCCCCCATGAGCGATTGTCGTAATCAATATAAATACACCTTCAAAGAATACACCAACTACGGTATTCTGAACAGGGCCTGACATGGCAGATGCGTCCGATGCCAATTTCACGCGCACTGGCGGCGCGTCTGGGACGTATCTGTGAACGCGCGAACGCAGCTTTACAAAAAAAGCGACTTGCCCTGTGGGAAGCCGCTTCTTACCGCAAAAATCGTGCCTAGGCGGAAAAAAGAGTTACTTCTTCTTTGAACCAGTGTTGACGGCATCCTTGAGGGCTTTTCCGGCGCGAAACACCGGAACTTTTTTTGCCGGAATATTGATCTCCTTCGATGGATCCTGGGGATTGCGTCCTTTGCGCGCTGAACGCTGCTGCACCTCGAACGTGCCAAACCCCACCGCCTGTATCTTCTCACCCTTCGCGAGGGAGTCCTGGATCGCATGGAAGATCGCATCCACCACCTCCGCCGCTTTTTTCCTCGTCAACCCCTCCACCGATGCTGCAACCGCATTTGCTAATTCCGCCTTTGTCACTCTCACGTCACCTCCGTTGAATTTTTGAGACCGAGACCTCCGCATCGGAAGCCGTGTCACTGGACTACATCAACAAGTATTTGTCGCCCCTAGTGAAACAATAGAGTAATTATGCATATAAACCATGTTCTGGTCAAGCTTTTCTTGAAATAACCCCGTTAAGAAAAGACTGATTTATTGTTAGGAACCTCAAGGGTGAAGATTTAACCCCCTGCGGCGCCCTCATTCCTAAACGGCAAAACGTCGTTTGGGCGAATTAATCAGCGCTTCCTTAATTCCGCTTGTTCCTGAAGAAAAGCTTGAGCGGAACGCCGGAGTAATCGGTCATTTTGCGGATGATATTCTCCAGCCGGCGCTCAAAAGCCCTCGCCGCGAGGCGTTCGTCGTTGACGAAGAAGACGAACGCGGGAGGAACTCCATCGGCCTGGGTGCAGAAGGATATCTTGAGATATCTCCCCCTGCCGTCGCCCGGCATACGCTCGAAGGCCAGGACCTCGTTCACGAGGCGGTTGAGCTCAGAGGTGGATATCCTCCTTCTCCTGTTCTCGTCGACCGCGCGGACGTGCTGCGGCAGGCGCGGCACTCCCCTCCCCGTCAAGGCGGAGAGGAAGAGCACGGGCGCGTGGGACGCGAACCGCAGCTCGTCCTTCAGCAGGGCGCGCGTCCTGTCTCCGACCTTCGGGTCGCCGGGCGCGAGATCCCACTTGTTCACGGCGATCACCAGGCCCTTGCCCCGCTTCAGCACGTGCCCTATCAGCCGCTTGTCCTGATCGGTCACGAGCTCCGACGCGTCGAGCAGCACTATCGCCACGCGGCACTTGTCGATGGCCTGATACGTTCGGACGATCGAGTAATACTCCACGTTGGAGTTCACCTTGGCCTTGCGGCGCAGTCCGGCGGTGTCGAGAAAGCGAAATTTTCTCCCGTCCAGCTCGACTATCGTGTCCACAACATCCCTCGTCGTGCCGGGCACGTTGGAGACAAGCGAGCGCTCCGAGCCGGCCAGGACGTTGAAGAGGCTGGATTTGCCGGTGTTTGGGCGCCCGACGAAGGTGACGGGTATCTCGTCCGACTCCTCGAACTCCGACGCCGCGTCGCCCTCCGGCAGGAACGACACCATCTCCTCCATCAGCTCGCCCATGTTGAAGTTATGCTCCGCGCTCACCGGCAGGACCTTCTCGAACCCGAGGGACGCCGCGTCGTAAACCGCGTCTATGCGCGCGGGGTTGTCCAGCTTGTTCACCGCCACCACGACGCGCCGCCCGGAACGCCGTAGCATCTCCGCTATCTCGGAGTCCGTCGCCGTCACGCCCTCTCGCCCGTCGAGGACGAAGACGGCCCCGTCACTCTCCGCGAGCGCGTGCCTGACCTGGAGCTCCATCTTCGCCATTATATCGGGATGCCCGTCCTCAATCTCGCCCATTATCCCCCCGGTGTCGACGATGTAGAAGCGATGGCTGTCCCAGACCATCTCGCCGTACAGCCTGTCCCTCGTAACCCCCGGGAAGTCGTCCACTATGGCCTCCCGCCGGCCCAGCAGTCTGTTGAAAATCGACGACTTGCCGACGTTAGGCCTCCCGACTATCGTGATAATGCCCAATGAATCACCAGCTTTTCCTGTTTTTTCAGACCTCTGCGCTACTATACCAGAATAAACGATTTTTGTGGATAGCCGGGCAGCAGCACAAGGGGGCGTCCGCGAGGGGCGCTCCCTTTGAAAACACTGCGTTTACGCCGTTAACCTAGGATTTGCGAGCGGACCAGGGGGGCAAACTGACGAAAAATATGACAAGACGCCATCGGTCTGTGATAATAATACTATACCGGGGAGACACCGATTGCCGGCGCCGGCCCCGTGGCATGACGCGGCAGCGTGAGACAGAACAGCGAGCGAGGTGCTAGTGATATGTGCGGAATCATGGGATACACGGGGAAATCTCAGGCGAGCGCCGTGATTTTACAGGGGCTCGCAAAGCAGGAATACAGGGGATATGATTCGGCGGGGATAGCCCTTCGCTGCGACGGCAGGATCGTGAACGCGAAGATAGTCGGCAGGGTCGCGGAGCTGGCCCGCAGGGTGCGAGACCTGCCCCCGGAGTGTGAGTGCGCCGTGTCGGGGATAGGCCACACGAGATGGGCCACCCACGGCGGAGTCACGGAGACCAACGCGCACCCGCACGAGAGCTCAGACGGCATGGTGGTGCTGGTTCACAATGGAATAATAGAGAACTCGCGCGACATACGCTCCAGGCTGGAGTCTGAGGGAGTCAGGTTCATCACGGAGACCGACACGGAGGCGTCGTGCCAGCTGCTCGCCAAACTTTACAGGGAGCGCGGGGGCGACGCGCACTCCGCGATGAGCCGGCTCACCGCGTCGCTCACCGGGGCGTTCGCCCTGGTGATAATGTTCCTCGACAGGCCGGACGAGATATGGTGCGCTCGCAGGGGCTCTCCGCTCGTGGCGGCTAACGACGGCGGAGCCAGCTACTGCGCCTCCGACCCGACCGCGCTGCTAGACTACACTCACGATCTCTTCTTCCTGGAGGAGGGGGAGATGGCGCTGCTCAAACCCCTAGCGTGCAAGTTCTTCAACTTCGACGGCAGCCCGCGGGAGAAGGAGTCGGTCAGCCTCAACTGGAGCAACGTGATGACCGACAAAGGACGCCACGAGCACTTCATGCGCAAGGAGATAGAGGAGCAGCCGGACGTGCTCCGCCTCACGATCGACACGCACACCGTCGTGACCACCGTCGCCATGGGCAGGGACTTCAACCTTCCCAGGGGGATAATGAAAAAGATCCGCCGCGTGCAGTTCGTGGCGTGCGGCACGTCGCACTACGCGACGCTGGTCGCCCGGGACATGCTCGAATCGCTAGACAGGGAGCTGGACACGAGGGTTGAGGTGGCGTCCGAGTACCGCTACCGCGACGTGGCCGGCGGGGACGACACCCTGGCCATATTCGTCTCGCAGAGCGGCGAGACCGCTGACACGCTCGCCGCCGCCCGCCGTGCGCGCGCCGCCGGGACGTGTTGCGTCGCCATCACCAACGTCAGAGGCTCCACCATAGACCGCGAGGTTCCCCACACGCTGCTCTCGCTCTCCGGCCCGGAGATAGGCGTGGCGGCGACGAAGACCTTCACGGGGCAGATCAGCCTGCTGGCGCTGCTGGTGATGTGGCTCCTGAAGGACAGGGGGACGCTCTCGGCCAATGACGAGGCACGGCTCATCGGTGGATTGAGGTCACTTCCGACTCTTCTGCAGGAGATACTGAGCCGCGAGGACGAGATAAAGGCTTTAGCGGAGAAGTACTCGAGCTCGAGGGGATTTTTCTTCATAGGCCGCAGGGAGTGCGTGCCCTTGACGATGGAGGGGGCGCTCAAGATGAAGGAGATAGCGTATCTGCCGTCGGAGGCCTACGCCGCTGGGGAGATGAAGCACGGCCCCATCGCCATGCTCGACGATAAATTGACCGTAGTGGCGCTCGTCCCCGACACTGACCTTCGGGAGAAGACTCTCTCCAACGTGGAGGAGTGCCGCGCGCGCAGCGCCCCGATACTGCTCTTCGCGACGGAGGGGGATCTGGACGCCCTCGACTTCGCCAACGACGTGTTCTTCATGCCGAGGACCGAGAGGGAGCTGATCCCCTTCATCGGGGTGCTGCCCCTTCAACTGTTCGCGTACCACACGGCGCGCTGCCTCGGCAGGGACATCGACATGCCGCGAAATTTAGCGAAGAGCGTCACTGTGGAATGAAGCGACAAAACCTTGGAACTCCGTTCCAAACTCCGAAGGGGGACTTGTCCCCCTTACCCCGTTTATAAAAACACAGGGCACAGGAAACGAGTTTCCTGCCGGGTTTGGACGGAGCCCAAGGTTGCGATTCGCTCTATCACTTATCAAGCTAAAGCCCCGGCAACCGACGCCAACGAGCAACAAACCCAAGACGACATAGAATATCCTGGCAGCCCTTCGGCCTAATATTTTCACCAACACCCACGCCTCGCGGCTACCCATGAACCACTCGTAGTTCATCGCCGCACAGAACTCGGAAAACACGCCGATCGACACGAGCAATGCGCGGACCAACGTGAGAGTCTTAGGATCATCCATCATGCACGCGCCTCTTTATAGGATATGATACTAATTTGAAATCAAAAAGAGTGAAGCAGAGCCGCGGCGTTCCCCGACAGCAGGCGGGTGTTCTCCGCATCCGTCAGCGCTGCCTGCGAGGTCATATCTTTATACCTGGGGAATCTAAGGATTGGATAGTCGGAGCCGTAAAGGATTTTGTCCGACAAAGCAGAGGCACGCAGGTTTTCAAATATCGAACTGTCGTACAGAAAAGGCGTGGCCGCCACGTCGTACCAGACGTTTTGCAGCGTCCTTCTCGCATCCTTCATGTTTTCGTACATGTAAAGCCCGCCGCCCCAATGCGACATGACTATCTTGAGCTCCGGGTGATTTCGCGCGAGGGCGTATGCCTCCCTGGGACCGATCTTTCCCTTGCCGGGATACTCGCGGCCGATGGGCTCGGCCACGTGCACGAGGAGAAAAAGACCGTTGTCATGGCAAACCGATGCGACCCTCCACGTCTCCCTGATGTCGTCTATGAGCCAGTGCTGCCCGTCTGGGAATATCTCCCCAACACCTATGGCCCCCAACGCGGCGCACCTCTCTATCTCCGACGACGCCCCCCTGGCGAGAGGAGGCACCACCGCCAGCGGGCGCAAGTGCCCGCCGGACGACGCGGCAACCTCCAGGACGTAGTCGTTGCACGCCCTGCAGAGCCCCAGGTCGTTGAAGCCAAAGCCGAATATCCAGCTCTCGTCCACTCCGTCCTCGTCCATCGCCGAAAGCAGGTCCCGCGCGGTGGCCCACCTGTGGGAGCGGCTGCGCGCGAGCGACGAGAAATAATCCTCCCTCTCCGCTATGCGCTCCCAGTTCGCTATCATCTCAGGGGGAAAAACATGAACGTGAACATCGATGACCATGTATCTCACCCCTTCCGGACGCCTAAGTCGTCGCATAGAAAATATATCACAAAAAAGGCGGCGGCGCAGAAGCATAGTCGATGGCTTTTACAAATACGTAGAATTGCCTTAGATTTGTGTGATCCAAAAATTTTTTGCAGACTTACGAGGATAAACAGGGCCCCCCGACGAAGCGCGGGGAGCCCTGTTTATTGGCGCGCAAATTCGGATTATTTGAGCTCGATTTTCGCTCCGGCCTCTTCGACTTTTTTCTTGATGTCCTCGGCCTCCTCCTTGCTGGCGGCCTCCTTGATCGGCTTCGGTGGATTGTCGACGAGTTCCTTCGCCTCTTTCAGGCCCAGCCCCGTGATCTCCCTCACGATCTTGATGACGTTGATCTTGTTCACACCGTGGTCAGTCAGGATGACGTCGAACTCCGTCTTCTCCTCCTCGACCGGCGCGGCGGCGGCGCCTGCGGCAGCCATCATAGGCACGGCCATCGCGGGTGCGGAAGCGGACACGCCGAACTTCTCCTCCAGCTCCTTCACGAGCTCTGAGAGCTCGAGCACTGACATCTCCTCGATTGCTTTTATAAGTTCATCGCGCGACATTTAAATATTCCTCCTCAAAATTTTTTATTGTCAAATTTCTTCGCGTCGGACAAGGTCCGCGTACATCGCAGCTACGCGGCCTTTTCCTTTTGTTCCTTGATCTGGGAGAGCACGGTGACAAGCCCGCGCGCCGGACCAGAGAGCACGGTGACGAACGAGCGGATGGGTCCGTTGAGGGTACCCAGGAACCGCGCGAGCATGACCTCCTTCGTCGGAAGATCGGCGATTGCCATGACCTGATCCTTCGTCAGGATGCTCGACCCCATGACGCCGCCCTTTATGACGAAGGCTTCGTTCCCCTTCTCCTTCGCGAAATCCCGAAGAGCGCGCGCCGTGGCCGAGACATCCCCGTAAGCGAAGACATACGCGTTAGGGCCCGAGTCGATCTCGTCCGCTGTGGGAAGACCGGACTCCCTCATGGCTATCCTCATGAACGTGTTCTTCGTGACCTTCATCTCTCCATTTACGGTGCGTATGGTTTTGCGAACCGCTGTGGACCGCGATACAGTAAGGCCTCTGTACTCCACGATGTATATCGCCCCGCTGGCCCTGACCTTCTCCGCCAGGGAGTCGATCTCTTTACGTTTAGCTTCCGTTGGCATAGATTCACCTCCTCGATTGGTATAAAACAAAAAACCGGCGCTCCCCTGCACATCAAGAGCCCGGTTTGAATCAGCACCACTACCATGCCGACCTAGAACCTCGGCGGGCAATTAAACCGGACAAACCGGCTCCCGCTGTCTTTAGCTCCGTGATGTTACGCGGTTGATGGATTTTAATGAAATTATTCGCCGCTGTCCTTCTGGATCGCCACCTCGTCCACCTTTATCCCAGTGCCCATAGTCGAGGCTATTGATATCCCCTTGAGATACGTGCCCTTGACCGCGGCCGGGCGCGCCTTGATTATGGCGTTGAGAAGAGTCCTGATGTTGTCAGTGAGCTGCTCGTGCGTGAAGGATGCGCGGCCCACCGCGTTGTGGATGATCCCCGCCTTGTCGACGCGGAACTCCACGCGGCCGGCCTTGATCTCCTTCACGGCGGACGCGACGTCAAACGTGACGGTGTTCGTCTTGGCGCTCGGCATCATTCCGCGAGGTCCCAGTATTCTCCCGAGTTTGCCGACCGTCTTCATCACGTCGGGAGTGGCTATCACCGCGTCGAAATCCATCCAGCCGCCCTCAATCTCGGAGACCTTCTCCTCCCCTCCGAAGAAGTCAGCCCCCGCCTCCTCTGCCTCGCGAACCTTCTCCCCCGCCGCGATGACCAGGACCTTCTTCGTGTGCCCGGTCCCGTGCGGCAGGCCGATCGTGCTACGAACCTGCTGGTCGGCGTGACGGGGATCGACTCCCAGCTTCACGTGAAGCTCCACGCTCTCGTCGAATTTAGCCGTGGCACACTCCTTGACAAGCGTCACTGCGTCCGAAAGAGGATAGCTCTTAAAACGGTCTATCCTCTCCAACAGCGCTTTGTACCTCTTGCCCTTCTTAGACATAATCATACCTCCCGTGGTGACGTCGGGGGCCGCGAGGCCCCCTCCCACATAGTTTGTTTGTACCTGTCCGCAAAATAAATAACGCCCCGCTCTCGGCGGAATTCCCTGAAGGAGCCCGGTCAGCCGGTGATCTCGACTCCCATCGACCGCGCCGTGCCCTCGACCATGCGCATGGCGGCCTCGATGCCGCCGGCGTTCAAGTCAGCCATCTTGAGCGCGGCTATCTCCTGGACCTGCTTGCGCGAGACCTTGCCCACAAAGCTCTTGTTCGGAACGCCCGAGCCCTTCTCCTTGCCGATCGCCTTCTTCAGCAGAACGCTCGCCGGCGGAGTCTTCATTATGAAGGAGAAGCTGCGGTCGGCGTAGACCGTGATGACAACCGGTATGATCATGCCGGTCTGGTCGGCCGTCCGCGCGTTGAATTGCTTCACGAACTCCATTATGTTGATGCCGCGCTGTCCCAGCGCAGGCCCTACTGGCGGTGCCGGCGTGGCTTTGCCCGCAGGGAGCTGAAGCTTCAGCTCCCCAATTACCTTCTTTGCCATTAGACACAAATACCTCCTAACAAAGATTTGAGGAAGAGCCGGAGAACGAGCGCGTCTCAGCGAATCGCCGGTGTCGGGCTAAGTTCCGCGGCATGCCTTCCATACTTCAAACCGCGCATTGGGGCAACTCCCCCCGCGGCAGCAAGTTCAATTTATGATCTATAATCCGATTACACCCGTCAAGGGTCTATAATTTCTCCAGCTCGGTGTGGTCCGCCTCCACAAGCGTCTCCCTGCCAAACACCGTGACGCTGAACTTGACCTTGCCCTTGTCAGCTATCACCTCAACGACCGGTCCAACTTGATTCGCGAAGGGGCCAGTCTTAACTCGGATGGTGTCTCCAGGCTTGAAGACGATCTCAACCTTGGGCTTGCTCTGCTCCTTCGAAATTTTAGCCAATATTTCGGTGACTTCCTTGGGGGAGAGGGCTATGGGGTGGTTGCCTGTGCCCACGAAACCAGTCACACCAGGCGTATGCCGAACTACATACCACGACTGGTCCTCAAGGATCATCTCAACTAACACATAACTGGGAAAGACCTTGCGCCTCACGCGCTTGACCTTGCCCTCCTTGGTGTAAACCCTCTCCTCTACGGGGACGAGTACGCGAAATATGCGATCCTCCATGCCCATCGTCGCGATACGCTGCTCTAAATTAGCCTTGACCTTGTTCTCGTATCCGGAATAGGTCTGAACCACATACCATTGGCGCTCTGTTTTTTCGTTGAAATCGGCCATCTTGAGATCGAGTTCGCTACAGCTTCATCCGAGGATACTGGAAACCAGCTTGGTCAGAAACAAATCAAGGATGCCCAGGTATGCACTCAACGCGATCGTCAGAAGGACGACAACAAGGGTCGAATACCCCACTTGCTTCCTCGTGGGCCACGAGACCTTTTTCAACTCCGCCTTGGACTCTCTTACAAAGCTCACAAGCCTGCCCCTATACTTCCCTATGCAGTCGAGGACCTTCTCCATCGCCCCGACCTCCTCATTTATCAGATGATATCCGCCGCACGGCGATACAAATTATAAAGCCATCACTAAAAAAAATGGCAGGCCCGGAAGGATTCGAACCCTCAACCCCCGCATTTGGAGTGCGGCGCTCTAACCAGTTCGAGCTACGGACCTGCGCGCAAAGGGTATTCTACACTACTTCGTCTCTTTATGCAAGGTGTGCTTGTTGCACCACTTGCAATGCTTGGACTTCTCCAATTTTTTCTGCGCCTTTTTCTTGTTCACGCGCGTGACGTAATTGCGGCGCTTGCACTCAGTGCACTGCAACCCCACTATATCGGCCATCTTGAAATCACTCCATTATCTCGGTGACGACGCCAGCCCCAACCGTGCGTCCGCCCTCACGGACCGCGAAACGGAGACCGGGCTCCATCGCTATCGGCACTATCAGCCTCACCTCGAACGTGCTGCTATCACC
>JAISZL010000038.1 GCA_031269245.1 Synergistaceae bacterium
GCGTTTCTTTGATCCTACCTGCCTTTGCGTCTCGCGCGAAACGCCGCGGCCAAGACCGCGAGCGCCGCCAAGACACCAGTCGCTCCGGCGGAGCACCCGCCAGAGCCAGAGTCCGAAGCGCCGGAGTCGCTTCTCGCCAGCCCGACGCCGAGGGGGTCGCCTATCACCCTGTCTCGCTTGTTCCAGTCGAGATCGCTGTCGTCCATTATGCCAATGACGAAGGTGTACACCTTCCCTCCGTCGATCGGTTCGTTCGGGGATATGTCATCTCCCTCTTCGTCAATTATCGCGTACTTGCCGTGAGCCAGCTTGGATATGCTCACCCTCTCCAGCATGACGGCGCCGCCGTCGTCCTTCAGCTTCGGCATCACGATGTCGCCGACGGCGTTCAGCCCATCGTCGAACTTGCCGAGCGGCATTGACAACGGTATCGCCGCCGTGGCCTCGTGAGCGGTAACATCCGCGCTCAATATCGACAGCGGGATGACCTCGTCGACGACGCCGGGGGATTCCTCGCCGCTGAGTGCCGCTACCGCTTCGAGCAGTGCCTCCGGGTTCGCCATGAGCTCTCCGTCCACAAATTTGGCTGGAGCCGGCGGCGCTGTGTCGTCCGCCTCGCTCTCGTCATCTGGCAGCAAGCCGATCCTCTTCATCTCATCCAGCAACTCGCGCGGCGAATCCTCGGTGATAGCGGGCGGCGTCACAACTTCAATCATCGTGTCCTCTATCTTATCCTTCGCCGCCTCAGGAAGCGTCACTATCTCGGGTTTCGTACCGACACCGGGCTTTTCAGGCTCACCAGGACCCCCGGGGTTTTCGGGCTCCGTCGGGGGGGCGGAGACGTATGCCGGGATCGTTATCACAAGCGGCCCGCTTGTGTTGCCAGCCGCGTCCTTGGCTATGATGCGGATATCATACGCGCCCGCTGTCTCCAGACCATCCAGTGTTATCGTGACCTCTTCGTCCGCCGTCAGCGCGGTGCCCTCGCCGTTCGTGTCGATATCCGGGGCTTCCGCGCCGGAGATGGCTATCGCGTAGTAGTACGCCCCCGCCTCGTTGCCGGTGAACGTCACGGCCGCCTCCGTCGCGCTCAATCGCTCGGCGGTCCCGGCGGTGAGCGCCGGCACGGTCTCGTCGACGTAGAACTCCCTCAGCACGGGGTATTTTGCTCCCTGTACCCACGCGGCGTCTTCGCCCGCGTCTTCGCCGTTCAG
This sequence comes from Synergistaceae bacterium, assembly GCA_031269245.1. Classification (GTDB taxonomy): domain Bacteria; phylum Synergistota; class Synergistia; order Synergistales; family Synergistaceae; genus JAIRKI01. The sequence continues at coordinate 1,215 of JAISZL010000038.1, forward strand.
CAGGGCCAATACCGCGCCGCCGGCGAAGTCGTCCGCGGTCTTCGCGTGGACATTGGCATTGTAATTATCATTGAATGAGTCGGCACCATGTGTGCCGGATCCCTCGAGGTAGTAGACGCCGCGGTACTTTCCTGCGCTAATGTCACGCTGCTCCCCTCCGGTGACGGCGTAACCGACGTTGCTGTTGTACTTGACGGTTCCGTAATTGAAGCTGTTCTCCACCACGCAGTCCAGCCTGTTTCCCGACAGCCCGCCAACATAAATAAGGCCCGGGTAATCGTGGTTCACCGCGTAGAGTTCGGCCCTTACCTCGCCAGCGTTGTAGCTCTCCCTGATGACCGCTGAGCCGACGCCTCCGGCCAGCCCCCCTACGTAGAGGGTGCTGACACCGCTTACCCCGTGCCCCTTGCCGGTGACGGGGCCGTAGTTCGCGCAATACTCCATCGTCCCGCTGTTAGACGCCGCGATGCCGCCCGCCTTGTAGCCGCTATAGACTGACGCGTGGTTGGCGCTTCGGGAGATGGTCCCGGAGTTGGAGTTGGTGATCACGATCCCCCCGGCTCTTTCGGAAGATGAGCTGTCGTTGTAGCTTCTGACCGAGCCGCGCACCGTCACACCCTCAATCCTCCCGTGGTTCGTCACGGCCACGCCGCCTATGTCGCCGCGCCCCTTGAAATCGACGTCAAGGTCGAGGCTCACGACGGCGCCGTATTGTCCTATCCACCTGAAGAACGCCTTGCCTCCGCTCTCGTAGGCGTCGTCGTTGGTTCGGAGCTTTATGCTGTGTCCCTGTCCGTCGAACGTACCGTTGTACGTTTCGTAGCCGTTGGACGACGCTATAGCCGTCCATTCATCTGACGACGCGTCGATGTCGGCGGTCAGTACCGCATCGAGGCGCGTCTTTCGGTTCCTCACCTCCCGCGCGAACTCCAAAAGATCGCTTGCGCTGCTGATTACAAACGCGGGGTCGTTCTCGCCGTTGTCGACTGGCTCAGTATCTGGAGGGGCCGGTCTCTCGCCGAGGGATTTCAGTATGGAGAAATCTACGCCCTGCTCCCATAGGCCATCGCCATCGCCGTCGCGCCCCCCTGGCCCGGCGTTGAGGAGTGCGACGAGGGTACCGTCCTTGAATTCCTCCGCGCTCTTGGCTGTGGCGCCTCCGCCGGTGTTCAATCCGCTGCCATCAAGGTAGAAGAGGGAGCCGTTGGCCTGTTCCTCCGTCACGCCGGACCCGGAGATGGCCGCTCCGTTGGCATCGCCCTCCCCAGCCTTGACGGTGCCATAGTTGAAGCTGTTTTGTATGACCGTCAGAGCTCCTCCGCCTACCAGACCGCCCATGCGGCTTACCGAGGGATACAGAGGTCTCGATACGGCCCCCGCATTGTAGCTGTTGGAGATGGTTAATTTCGCATTTGTTGCGATATTGCCGACCAGACCGCCAATTGTATCACCGGTTACATTGCTAGTCATATTCCCATGGTTTGCGCAGTACTCAATGACGGCATCTGTCGCCGCAGCGTAGACATATGAAACAATTCCGCCGCTGTATGTCTTGCCCTGGTTAGTTGAGGAAATATTCACGTTGTTGACGCAGTTGGATATCCGGGGGGCTCCCCCGATTATAGAATTGACAAGACCTCCCACATACTGGCCGTTGATGATGGAACCATACAGCGTGACGTGCTCGATATTCCCCCCATTCAAGCTGGAGACCAAACCCGCCCCCCTGGGGCTAGATGTAGTACCAGTCTTAAAATCTACGGATACGACGAGGTTTTTTATTGTTCCGCCCTCGTTGACCCTCCTGAACAATCCGAAGGTACCGGGGACGTTTTCGTTTTTCAGCTCTATCGTATGCCCCGCCCCGTCAAACGTGCCCGTGTAACCTCCTGCTCCACTGTCTGCGCCAATCGGGAGCCAGTCGATACTCGTGGCGTCGATGTCGGCGGAAAGCACGGCATCGATGTCGGCGTTATTCCCGCCTGTCGCCGCGGTTTTTACGTCGTTTGCGAAGACGATCAGATCTTCGAAGTCCTCTATGACGCGCGGATCGTCCGCCGACGCGAGCCACGGCAGCATCATTATGAGCGCCGCCGCCAGAAGCGGCACCAGAGCAAAGCGTGGCAGCGTCAATACCTTTAGTTTTCCAAAACTCAAGAAAAACACTCTCCTTCCAAATTATCAGCTTGCCAGATTCAACGTGCGCCCGCCGCCTCAGTAAGTGGCGGGCGCACGGTTTTGAGACCTAGTTGATGCCGCCCTCGAACTCCTCCTCTGGCACCTCCGGCACCGCGGGGAGCCTGACATCGTCCGATATCTCGGGGATCTTGAAATACGCCGGTTCCCAGTAAATGGTCTTGATTATCTCGCCCAGTTTTTCTGAAAACATGTCGAAACTCACTTGAAACTGCAAGTACCACTCGCCAACATCGGTCTCTTGTGCGTACTCCGCAGGCACGAACGCTACCGTACCCTTCGTGCATGGCTTGTACTCTCCATCTTCGCGATCCCAGACCAAGAAATCCGTGATCGCCGTAGCGACGACGGCCGTATCGGGCTCGTCAGGCTCCGGGTAGAACTCTGGATGGAGGATCAGCACAATCTGGGCATCCTCCGATATGTAATCCTGGACGGTATTCTGCCCGAAGAATGGCGCGTTGGCCAATTTACCGTCGTCGATGCTGAGATACCAGCACGGGTTGCCAGGCACGACACCGACCTCGCCGTCCGCGTATGCCAGTACGTTCGCGGCGCTCAATGCTACGGTGAGCGTCAGCGCGAGGAACGCTATTTTTCCGAAGATGCTCTTCAATTGTCACTGCCTCCTCTAAACAGTCTAACCGGCGGATAAAAACCGCCAACCGGGGGAAATTTCGCTTGCTTCCGGCGTTACCGCGAGGTGTCGTTCGCCTGCTCCACCGATGCCGCGGCTGGGATCTTTAAGTAGACATTGCCCCATTGCACTGTCCCTATGGACGCGCCGCTTGATATGAGCGTCGTCGTGAAATTTCCTCTAAACTGGAAATATTCCTCGTTGATGTCAGTGCTTTGCGCGTATGCCGCTGGAACATACGCGACGTCGCCGCTCAGGCATGGGACATATCCAACGCCAGGATAGTAGACATCAAGAACCGTGATCGCCGAATAGAGCACGTTCTGATCGGAGCTGATGACGTCCGGTTCGATGTAGTACTCGGGCGTGAATTGCAGCACATACTGGCCGCCGCTGACCGTCAGATCCTCTATGGTTCTCTGCCCGAAGTAATGCGGGTCGTCCAGGCGGTCGCCTGAGATGACGACCAGTACGGCCTCTCCGGCATGTCTCCAGCCCCTCCGTCCGCGTATGCCGAAAAGCCCGTGAAGCCCAAAGCGACGGCGAGCAACACAAGCTTTTTCACTGCTCTCTTCATAAATCTCTGCCTCCTTCTGCAACGATAACACAGGCGGATAAAAAACCGCCAGCCGGCGGGAGATCGCGCGCGCTCCCGTCAATGTCTCCCGCGGACAACCACCTCCCACTTGGCCCGAGACAAGGAGGGCCGAACGCGGCTGCGGCCATGCATTATAACCTGGCCCCCGGCCGCGCGCGGATATGGAACGGCACCTCGTTTCAGCGGGCGCCCTTCGAGACGTCCGCACCGACGCCGGACGAAAAGGGAATTTGAAGGGATACCGACAATTAAAGGACTGACTGAGGCTGTGCGGCCCTGTTCAAAAGCGCATCGGAAAAAATCATGATACCCCCTCCTTCCCGCCTAAAATTTTTAGCAAAACAACACCAGCAAAGCGCATAATGTCATACGCATCTTCATAATCGCAAAAATATTCTAAACTTCATGCATATTAAATAATTCTAAATAAATTGAGAAGCCCCCGTGGGGGATATTCGTTTTGAGGTCTGTGAACTGCCTTCCCGCCTGTCATAACGCGCTCGGTCATTCACCTGGCTCGACTGAAAACGAATATCCCCCCTGTTCGTCAGCGGCAAGACTGATTTCATCGCCAACTTTGAGATTCGCGTTCGCCGAGATGTTTTTAATGTCATGCAGAATCGCGTGATTGTCCCCTATCGCGAGTCTGTAAAATAAAGTGTGTGAAACCAGCAAGTCATGAAATCTAAAGAGGAGTGGATCACACATGAGCGGCACGGAGAAAGTGAAAGAATCGCTGAATATCACCGATGAGATGCT
>JAISZL010000004.1 GCA_031269245.1 Synergistaceae bacterium
GCTCTGATACGCTTACTCAGCTTCTCAATGCTAGCGCTAATCAAGAACCTGCCAAAACTCGTCGCGGATAGCGCCGCGTGCTTTTCAGCGTCGTTGATCAGCTTGATAAGCCTTTTAGCCCCTTTGGCGGACATTTGCTCCTCCAAAACGTATTGCTCTTTCATCACGGCTTCTGAAATAGGCAAGACAACTTCACCACCTGACAACTTCACCACCTCTTCACGGGTATTATTTTTGGGTATTATTTTTTCATATTGCTAGGGAAAATTTTCCAGCGGCTACAGTTTAATTTTTATCCATCTTCCTTCGATACTGGCCCCTATTTTGTTTTTTAATTATGTAATTTTTGACGAAGAGAAGAGGTTTCAACTACCCTGTTTTTGATCCCCCAAAAGGAGGTCCTAAGACAGCTAATTTTATATACAGGTGGTAATTAAGACAGTCACTTTATTTACTGATGAGTAACAATATATGTATAGAAGACATCCCACATGTTCTTTTAGCCTTCTTACTACAATCAGCATATCTTCGACATGCTAATTGTATATAGACAACCTATTTATTTACTATTTTACTGCAAATTAGTTTCTACTTAGGTAAAAGGATAAGTAATAATAAGACAATCCATTAAATTATTTCCTATATTTAATTATCAAGGTTCTATTTAATGTTTATTTATATATATTATATATATATTTATTGTTTTTAACTTATTCTGATCTTAATCTATTGACTTTCTTATAATTTATGCTACTCTAATACTAGAATCTTTATAAGTTCTTTTAAATCTTTTAATTCTTCTTATTAGTTATAAGTAATTTATATATATTATTTATAATTAATCTATAAATAATTCTCCTAATATTAGTTACTAATATCATATTTAACTAAGTTATTTTTCCTATTAATAGTATTTAAGTTATTAATATTATATTATTTAGGAAATCTTTTCTTAGTTTCTTATGGATTTAGTAACAATAATACTATTTAATTACTAGATATTCTCTCCTCTCTTTCCTTTCTCTCATTACCTAGATATTCCTAGATACTTATCAGGAAGCTTATTCGATATATTGTTCTAACTGATTGTCTGTTAAATGCATGTATCTAGCAGTAGTCGTTATTGTCGTATGTCCTGCCCATTGCTGGATATGTGTTATAGGAACTCCCCGCGTTGCTAAATTGGTTAAACAAGAATGTCTTAGAATATGTGGAACAAATTCAGGATTATTTACCAGGTAGTCCAGCCCGTGCAAGCACTGTTTCATACGTGTCCACTTGGCGTATACCTCATTTTTGGTATAGCGGAATAATTTTCCTTCTTCCCCTAACCGTGATGTTATGACGTTCTTGGCAGCTTCAGTCATAGGTATCGTTCGGGGTTTATTGTTCTTAGATACATTGACCGTTAAGTATCCATATTTTCCCTTATTAGGGTTGATGTCATTTTGTTCAAGTCTCAAGAGTTCTGATAAACGCAAGCCAGTTGCATATAGCACAATGAAGATATCACGCATATCAAGATCACAAAGCTGCTCGATTATGTTTGCGTATTCATGTTGAGTTATTGTCAACATTCTCCTGTTGTTCTCTTTTAGTTGGCTTATTTCGATTATTTCGTTTGTGTATCCCATTATTCGAGCATGTTTGATCAAGACTTTCAAAGCGGATAGGTGACGGTTAATTGTCGCGGGTTTTATCCCTTCAGAGAGTTCCCTTGAGATGAAGTCATGAACTTGTCTATTCGTGATAGTACATACTGAGGTATCGCCGCCAAAGAAGTTGACGACGTGCTTTAATGCGCTGTTTATATTTTTAGAGCTTTTCAGCAACGACCAACGAGTTTGTGTAAGTTCTTGGATTAAAGCCAAGAGTTTTACACATGGAGTTACTGGTGTTTGCCTTATTTGTGGATCATTGTTAATTATGGCGCTTTTGGTGCTTGTTTCTTTACTTTCTAGCATTTTGTTACCTCTTTTGCTGGTATTCTAAGCAATAAAGATGGAAACTTAAAATACCTATTGTATTTTTAACAAAAGAGGTTTACAATTGAATCAAAATAGAACAAATGGTTAAATAAATGACACATAATAATACTTATGTACTATACGAACTTTTCCACAGAAGCCTGTTGTCCTCGAACGTGGCATCGATGCATCCCTCGTCGTTGAGATACGACAGGAACGACCGTATCGTACAGCCGACGAGTGTGTACTGGCTCAGATCCATTGACATCCCGTAGGAGTCGAACAAGTACTTCAAAATCTCCTCGAACTGGGCACCCATCTCGCAGATAGCCGTGATTTTGTCCGCGATATCCAACACCCTCCGGCGGTTCGCGTCGACGAGCGGTTTCACGTCGGAGGTCGCTGGCGAGTGAGACGGTATGAATAGCCTTCCGGCGAGGGTTTCCACCGTCGAGAGCGTTTCGAGGTATTTCCTGACGTCATACAAAAAAGGAATCCCGTACTTTTTGAGCGTCGTCTCGCTAGCCAGAGAATCCGCGATGAACCAAACGTCGTCGGGGGTCCTGATCCCCAGCATTGCGAACGAGTGTCCGTCCAGCCGCAGGGTCTCGAGTCCGTCCGGGAGCGAATCCCGCGCGAGCTCGCTCACGTCGCTCGGCGCGGAGTAAAGCAGCTTGTTTCTCATGGCCTTTGCTGGGAATCCTCCGCACACGAAGGACGTGTTCAAGATGGAGTTCTTTATGATCGCAGCTTCCTCCCCTGCCGCATATATCCCGCAACCCGTGCGGGATTGCAGGAAGTTGTTGCCTCCGACGTGGTCCGCGTGCGAGTGCGTGTTGATTATGGTCTCCGGCCTCCATCCCCTCTCCTCCAAGATGCGAAGCACCCTCTTACCGACGTCCTTGTCGATGCCGCTGTCTATGAGACAGACGCTCGACTCACCCGCCCTGTATACCCCTATCTTGGACGGGCTGTCGATGTAATACGTCCTCTCGCCCGCCTGGATCAATTCGTACACGCGACCTCGCCCCCCAATCGATTTAATACATGTAAAGCATAATAATATCACAGTGAGCGTCACGATGGACTCAGGCGCGACCTCAAGCGCATTTGACATTCATCTATGTGATACATATAATATCGCGAGGGGGGTTGCGATATGGGAAAAGCGAAAGATGCTGGCATGGGTTTTTTCGAGAAATACTTGACGCTTTGGGTCGTTCTCTGCATGGTCTCGGGCGTTTTCGTAGGGAAATACATGCCGTTTGTTCCAGCGTTTTTGAGTCGTTTCGAGTACGCAAACGTATCTATCCCCATTGCGGTTTTGATATGGGGCATGATTTATCCGATGATGTTAAAGGTGGATTTCCCCAGCGTGAAAAATGTGGGGAAAAACCCGAAGGGGCTTTTTGTTACATGGATTACGAACTGGTTGATAAAGCCATTTACCATGTTTGGCATCGCAGGCCTGTTTTTCCACGTGATATTCAATGCCTTCATCCCGGGCGAACTGGCGAGAGACTATCTTGCCGGAGCGGTTCTTCTCGGGGCCGCGCCATGCACCGCGATGGTTTTTGTTTGGAGCCACCTTGCGAAGGGCGACGCCGCATATACGGTTGTCCAGGTCGCGACGAATGATTTGATCATCCTTGTTGCCTTCACTCCGATTGTCGCTTTCTTGCTGGGCGTGAGCGGGGTTTCCGTCCCGTGGGATACGCTGTTGCTGTCTGTGGTTTTGTTCGTGGTGACACCGCTTGCGGGCGGGGTGGCTACACGCAACTCGGTCATAAAACACAAGGGGGCAGATTACTTTCAAAACAGCTTCATTCCAAAGTTCAACAATATAACGGTGGCCGGTCTGTTGCTCACACTTGTAATTATCTTCTCCTTTCAGGGGGGCGTTATTTTAGAAAATCCTTTGCATATCGTACTGATTGCCGTGCCGCTCGTGATTCAAACATTTTTAATTTTCTTCATAGCCTACCTGGCGGGCCTGATGCTGAAACTGCCGCACGACATAGCCGCACCCGCCGGAATGATCGGCGCTTCAAATTTTTTCGAGCTGGCTGTCGCTGTGGCAATTTCGCTGTTCGGGGCCTCTTCCCCGGTCGCGCTCGCCACTATCGTCGGTGTATTGGTTGAAGTTCCCGTTATGCTGACCTTGGTTCAAATCGCGAACAAAACACGCGTTTGGTTCCCCAATGCCGCGGAAAAAATGTGATCTTATACCAGAAGAAGAACGAACGCGGTAAACGATAAAGCTCATCGGTAGGTGCCGTTGCGGCATAACACAGACAGGCGCGCAACCCATATGGAGATGCGCGCCATTTTCGCAAAAGTCCTTACAGCGCGGACTCTATGATTTTCTCGAACTGCTCCACGTCGAGCGACGCGCCGCCTATGAGCAGTCCGTCGATGTCGCTCTGTGCCAGCAGAGCGCCGCTGTTCTCCGGCTTGACCGACCCGCCGTAGAGTATCCTCAGCGAGTCGGACGCGGCGATGCCGAATTTATCGTAGGCGAGCGTGCGGATGAAGTCGCATGCGTCCTCCGCGTCGGAGTCGCTGGCTGTCTTGCCGGTGCCTATAGCCCACACAGGCTCATAGGCAATGACCACCATCTCCCCTATCACGTCGCTTGTAAGGGAGCTCCAAGCTGAAGTCAACTGGGAGCTCAATACCTTTTCCATGCTGCCGGACGTGCGCTCATCGAGCGTCTCCCCGACGCAAAAGATGGGGAGCACCCCTGACTCCAGGGTGGCGATCAGCTTCTTCTCCAACGCATCGTCGGTCTCACCGAAAACGTGCCGCCGCTCACTGTGCCCGATGATGACGTACTTGCAGCCGGACTCCTCGATCATCGGCAGGGACACCTCGCCGGTAAAGGCTCCGCCGCGCTTGTGATGCGCGTTCTGCGCCGCTATGTCGATCAGATTCGTCCTCCGCGCCGCAACGGCGCTCGCTATAGACGTGAAGGGCGGCGCCAGGACTATCTCTATCCTCCCGGACGAGACGGCGTCCGCGGATCTTTTGCCGCCCCGGTCGGAGGCGAACCACTCCTCCAGCGCGGAGACGAAGTCCTCCGCGGCTGCCGGCCCGTTGTTCATCTTCCAGTTGCCCGCGATCATTTTCCTGCGCATCGGTATCCCCCCTATCATATCCTCAACGATAAATCAGCCTTTTCCTAAATGATAAAGGGCTCCACGCCGGGCAGGACCCTGCCCTCGAAGAACTCGAGGGACGCCCCGCCGCCCGTGGAGACGTGAGTCACGTCGCGCTCATGGCCGAACTGCGCTATCGCCGCCGCCGAGTCGCCGCCGCCTACGACCGTAAGCGCGCCGTCCTTCGTGGCGGCGGCCATCTCGTCCGCTATGGCGGCCGTCCCGGCGGCGAAGGGAGACAGCTCGAACACGCCCATCGGGCCGTTCCACAGAACCGTCTCAGCCTTCCTCAGCTCCGCCCTGAACGCCTTTGCGGTCTTGGGGCCAATGTCCAGCCCCATCAGGTCATGCGGTATGGCATTGGCCGCGACCACGGTTGGCGTCGAGTCGGCGGATACCTCGGCCGCTGCGACGACGTCCGTTGGCAGCAACAACGGCACGCCCTTCTTTCGCGCGCGCTCCGACATCTCCCTTGCGAAGTCGAGCTTGTCAGCCTCGCAGAGCGAGTGGCCTATCTCATGCCCGTCTGCCTTCAGGAAGGTGAAAGCCATTCCGCCTCCGATTATGATTGAGTCCGCCGAGCCGAGCATGTTCTCGATCACGCCGATCTTGTCGGACACCTTTGCCCCGCCCAGTATCAAGACGAACGGGTGCCTGGGGTTGTCGCGGACCGAGCTCAGCATCTCAATCTCCCGGATCAGCAGAGGCCCAGCGAACGACGGCAGGAAGGTCACTACCGCCCTCGTGGAGGCGTGAGCTCTGTGCGCCGCGCTGAAGGCGTCCATTATGAACACCTCGAAAGGCGCGGCGAGTCTTTCGGCGAACGGCGCGTCATTCTCCTCCTCGTAGGGGTAAAAACGCAGGTTCTCGAGGACTGCCACGTCCCCGGGGGACATGGCGCCGACGGCGGACTGTACCTGTTCGCCTATGCAGTCCTGGACGAACGTGACCTTTTTGCCGATCGTCTCCGACAGTGCGTCCGCAATCGGTTCGAGGGAGTACTTCGGAGCGACGGCGCCCTTCGGCCTGCCGAGGTGGGAGCAGAGCGTGACGCGCGCCCCCAGGGATGAGAGCTCCCTTATCAGGGGAACGTGCGCGTTGATCCTCATAGCGTCGGAGACGCGGCCGTCAGGCGACAGCGGCACGTTGAAATCGACGCGGACAAGGACCCTTTTACCCGACACGTCGGATGGGGAGAATGTCCTGAGCTTCAATGCTTACAGCCCCTTTTCGACGATGAGGCCGACGAGGTCAACCACCCTCGCGCTGTAGCCCCACTCGTTGTCGTACCACGACAGCACCTTGGCCATGTTGTCTATCACCGTGGTGTGCTTCGGCGCGAATATGGACGAGTGGGGATCACCGACGAAGTCCATCGACACGAGGTCGTCAGGCTCATAGCCCAGTATCCCCTTGAGCTGGCCCTCCGCGTACTCCTTGACCGCGGCGTTGATCTCGTCCTTCGTCGCCGGGCGCGCCAGCTCGGCGGTGAAGTCGACCACTGACACGTCCGGCGTGGGGACGCGGAGCGAGAAGCCGTTCAGTTTGCCCTTGAGCTCGGGCATGACCTCGGCTATGGCCTTCGCGGCGCCTGTGCTCGTCGGTATTATGGAGAGCGCCGCCGCCCTCCCGCGCGTTATGGCGCTCATCCCCTTGCGCGGCGGGAAGTCGAGCGTGACCTGGTCGTTCGTGTACGAGTGAACCGTGTTCATCAGACCCTTGACTATGCCGAAGCGCTCGTGGAGCACCTTCACGACCGGAGCCAGGCAGTTCGTCGTGCAGGACGCGTTGGATATGATGTTGTGGCGAGCCGGGTCGTAGGATTTTTCGTTGACCCCCATGACTATCGTGACGTCTTGGTTTGTGGCCGGCGCGGAGATGAGGACCTTCTTGGCCCCAGCCTCTATGTGGGCCCTCGCCTTCGCTCCGTCGGTGAAACGCCCCGTGCTCTCTATGACGATGTCAACGCCCATGTCCTTCCACGGGAGCTTTGCCGGGTCGGCCTCGGCCGTCGCCTTTATCCTGTGCCCATTTACCTCCAGCGTGTCCCCCGACAGCTCTACCGTCCCGTCGAACCTGCGGAACACCGAGTCGTACTTCAACAGATACGCCAGCACGTCCGGCGGGGTCAGGTCGTTCACCGCCACGACGTCGAAACCGCGCTCCCCGCGCGAGAAGAACGAGCGGAGGACCAGACGGCCGATCCGGCCAAAACCGTTGATAGCTACCTTGCTCCTTGCCATTGTAAAGACCTCCTTGGAGTGTAATGTTTTTTGAAGGATTTTTCCGCCTCATGCCATATCATACAGCCATTAAAGAAATCCCCAACCCATGACAGACTAGCAAAAAAGGCATGAACGGTCAATGCGGCACCGAAATTTTTGCCGATGCCGAACGATGCCGAGGGGCTCGATAACCCCGAGGCATCGTTTACTGGCTCAGGTTCTCGTGCGCGACCCTCAGGAGATCTCCCAGAGACATCGCGCAGAGCACATCGCCATGCGGCTTGTACGGCATGACGCCGTCGAAGTACTCTGCGACACCGCCGAGGCACCCCATGCGCAGGTGCGACGAGAACGGGCGGAGGAAGCTCCAGCCCATCTCGGTCGACCCCGGGTTGTAGCGCATGTAGGCGCTTATGAACTGGCCCAGGAGCCACGGCCACGCCATCCCGCGCAAGCGGGCCTTCTTCCTCTGGTCGAGACGCCCCTCGGCGCGCCCCTTGAATTTGTCGTGGCGCGGCTCCAGGGTGCGCAGGCCATAGGTCGTGTAGAGCTCGTTCCACGATGTCGCGAAGACAATCCTGCCGAGCTCGTCGTCCAGGACGGCAAAGGGCAGCGACACGGCCAATATCGCGTTCGGGCGTATCGAATCGTCGCGGTCGCCGTTGGACGGATCGACCCAGTCGTACAGGTATTTCTTGGACTCGTTCCAGAACACGGACTTAAACGACGATGCGGCCTCGGCGGCCAGAGACGAGTACCCCGCCGAAGCCTTCCCGTCCTTCGCGGCCGAGGCGACCGACTCCATGAATCGCAGCGCGTTGTACCAGAGCGCGTTCATCTCGACCAGGTATCCCCCGCGATCGACAAGCGGCTCCCCGTTGACGTCGCCGGACATCCAGTGGCGCGCGCCTTCCTTGTTGAAGTATTTTATCAGCTTCGTGGACGGATCCATGACCGCGCCCAGCTCTGCGGGGCCCTCGATGTATTTTTCCAGTACGGTCCTCATGGCCGCGTATTTCTCCGAGGCGAAGCCCAGCCCCTGGTTCGCTGAGTACTTCTGCGCCGCGTACATGAACCAGAGGCCGGCGTCTATGTCCCCGAACGACGCGGTGCCGCGAGAATCAATCGACGACGGCATGAGCCCGCCGGACGAGAGCGCCCGGTCGAGCCAGCTCTCCAGTATTCCGCGAGCGGCGGCAGCCCTGCCCGTCGCGAGCGTCAGCCCTGGGAGCGCTACGAACGTGTCCCGCGCGCGCCGCTCGACCGAGGGAAAACCGGACAATATAGCCGGGACAGCCCCCTTGTTGTCGGCGACGAGATGATACGACGACTGCACCATGTCCTGCAGCGCGCTGACGTTAGCGCCGGTGAAGGCGGTTTTTACGAACGAGCCCAGCCTTTCGGCGGTCTCCCGCTCCAGGGATTCTATGTCGGAGGCGGAGTACGATGAGGCGTCCGCCGAAAGCGCGGCGTAAGCCACGTCCCCACACCTCATCTCCATCGCGCCGAAGCCGGGCGACCAGAGCGAGTCCGTCTCGCGCTCGTCGGGGAGCGAGTTATTTTCATATATTATGTTTTCGAACCACAGTGGTTTGGGGGACCACTCGACGCCGTCCGCGCCGCCGGCGAACGATATGTGACTGACGTACCCCCTGCCCTTGACGCTTATCGCCCCGTTCGGGAGGACGGCCGACTCGAAGGCGGAGTCGTCTTTTTTGTGGCACGAGTCCTTGTTCGTCCGGTGCGCGAAGAGAGGGCGGATGTCTATGCGAACGGGCTCGGGGGATGCGACGAGCTCGTACTTGACTATCGTGGAAGAGCCGTTTTGCGGCATAAAAATGGACTTCTTCAAAAATATGCTGTGGATCACGAAGAGCATACTCGGGTACGGCGTCGCCTGATACTCCTGGACATATCTGAAACCGTCGGGGTAGATGAGGTCCTTGTAGCGGTTTGTCGAAAGCAGGTACTTCTTGTTGTGAGCGTACAGAGTCTCCTCGAGTTTGCTCACCAGAACCGCGTGGTGCTCGGAATCGGAGGGGCGAACGACCAGCAGTCCATGCTCGCTTCTCGTGTTCGCCCCCACCACCGTGGAGGACCCATAGCCCCCGACCCCGTTCGATACGAGAAATTCGCGTTCCACCCCCTTATCGTAGGTGTTTACGTCTGCCTTTCCAAGGTACATGGCAATCATCCCCTTCGCATTGTCTGTAATTATCCCCCGTTATGAGGAATTCAAGTCTTCTCCATCTATACTCGACTGTGCTTTTGCTGACCGGCTTCGACAGAATTTGCCCCAGTTCCCCGAGCGACGCGCTTGGGTTCTCCCTTCGCGCGACCGCGAGCTCCGCGAGCGCCGGAGTCAGTCGGTCCCACAGCCCTCGCGCGTCCAGCGTCTCGACCAGCGCCATCTGCGCCCTTGCCGCGCTGAGGCTCTTGCCGATGTTGGCCGAGTCGCAGTTGACCATTTTGTTGGCCCGGTCCCGAAGGGAGCGCATGATGGCTGTCTCCTCCAGCAGGAGTGACGTTCGGACCAGCCCCATCTTGGACAGGCACGTGACGATCTTCTCCTGGTCGCGTATCGTGTACTCGTCGCCGCTCCGGCCCGCCCTCGCCTTCGGGGCGATGCCGGCGGACCCCAGGACCCTCCGGATCCTGCCGCCGAGGTTCCCCCGATTCGCCGCGCGCAGAGTCATATAGTAACCGCTCTGAGGCAGATATATAGCCCCGCTCCCCCCCCACGCGCCCCGGAACCACGCCCACCTTACGAGGGTAGGGCGGGAACCTGCGACCGCCTCGGACCTTCCGGCTCTGACCAGCTCGGAGTACATGCGGGCCGGAATTCGAAACAGCACCCTTCCGCGTGATTTGTCGAGTTCGAGAGAGCCACCGTCGCATGACATTTTCCCATCAAACTCCCCCCTGTTCAAGTCCTTCCAGAGCTTGACCACCCTGCGGGCCGCGACGAGTTTTTTTATGCACATGACGGCCGAGCCGTCCTCATGCGATACGGGCAGCGTCTCCAGAAAGCCGGACAGCTCCTCCGCCGCGTCGGCGGTTGGAAGGCCCAGGAATTCGTCCCACAGGACCGTGCTTATCTTCTCCATGAGCGGCAGCTACCCTCGGTCTGGATAGCTATCGTCCTTCGCTATTCGCATCAGGATCTCCGCCAGGTTGCGCGAGTGGTGTCTCAAATACTTGTTGTCCTTGATGTTGACCAGATCGGCGTATACTATGCGGCGGCCGCCGCGCTCCAGGTAGAGCTCCTCCTCCCTGGAGAGGTAGAGCGGTTCGGCCCCCCCTTCCCTGTAGCGTTCGAGGAAGTCGCCGGGTATCGGCGTGTGGTTCGCGATTATGTAGTCCGGCATCTCGCCCAGAACACTCGCTATCCAGTCGAGGTGCGCGGATATGTTCATCCTCTCCGTCTCGCCCCTCTGTGTCATTAGGTTTGCTACGTATACCTTCGGGGCCCTGGAGTCGCGGATTGCCAGGGAGACCTCCTCCAGCAGCAGGTTGGGCAGTATGCTCGTGAAGAGGCTGCCCGGTCCGAGGACTATCAGGTCCGCGTCCGGGATGGCGTCTATGACGTCCTGAAGGGGTTTGGCGGAGGTCGGTTCCAGCCACATCCGCTTCAGTTTTCCGCCGTTGTCCGATATCTCCAGCTCCCCCTTCAGCGGTTTACCGTCGGAGGTCTCGCCGTGGAGCACCACCGTCTCCGTCGTTACCGGCAGCACTCTGCCCCTGATCGCCAGGAGCCTGTTGAGCTCCTCGACCGCCCTGCTGAAGTCGCCGGTCAGTTCGCAGGCCGCGAGCAGTATGAGGTTGCCCAGGCTGTGTCCCTCGAGCTCGCCCCTGTCGAAGCGGAAGTTGAGTATCCGGTTGAGCGAGTTGTCGTCCTCGGCCAAGGCCACGAGGCAGTTTCTGACGTCGCCTGGCGGCAGCACCCCCCACTCCTGGCGCAGGCGCCCGGAGCTTCCTCCCTCGTCCGTGACCGCCACGACTGCCGTTATGTTCCTCGAGAAGCTCTTGAGCCCCGAGAGCAGCGTCGACAGTCCCGTTCCCCCTCCCACGCACACGAAGTTCGGGCCCTGGAGCAATCCAGACTCGACGATGCTCCCCATTATGTCCCTGCGCCTGTGAGAGCTCCCTCCCGGCGGCCGCCCGCGCGGGCCCTTCCTCAGCGGGAAGAGGGCCGTGGCGGCGCACCCTATCAGAAACCCAGCGGCCAAAAGAATCGGCGCGCTGTCCATCACGAACCCTCCAGCTCTATGTCGCGGTGATTCATCACGGCAACGTACCCCATGTCGGAGACGCGGCGCGCTAGGGATTCGGCCACGGCCACCGAGCGGTGCCTGCCCCCGGTGCAACCGATGGCGACGTGTAGCTGTTTTTTGTCCGTTCTCTCGTATTGCGCGAGTATAAATCGCATGAGCGAGCCCAGCCTCTCCATAAGGGCGCGTTTTTCCGGCAGGTCCTCTAGGTATTCCTTGACCGCCGCATCCCTCCCCGACAGGTTCTTGAGCGTCGGCACGTAGTTCGGATTCGGCAGGAACCTCACGTCGAACATGTAATCGCAGTCCTTCGGGATGCCGTTTTTGAAGCCGAACGAGCTGATGATGACGGTGAACGAGCCCTCGTTGAGGTCGAGCTTGGAGAGCAGACTCGATCTCAGGTCGTCGGGGAACAGTGAGGAGGTATCCAGCACCGCGTCCGATTGCGCCTTGATCGCGCCGAGCTTCGAGCGCTCGAGCGCTATGCCCTCGAGTATGGTGATCCCCTCCCCCATCGGGTGGCGTCTCCTGGTCGTCTCGTACCGCCTCACGAGCCAATCGTCCGACGCGTCCAGAAAGATCAGGTTCGACTCGACGCCGGCACTTTCGATGCTCTCGATCGACGACGAGAGGTCCTCGAGGATGCCCTCTCCCCGCAGGTCTATGACTATGGCCACGCCCACGGAGACTGCGGGTCCGTTCCTCGAGAGCGCCCGCATCAGGTCTGGCATCAGGGCGGGCGGAAGGTTGTCCACGGCATAGAACCCGCGGTCCTCCAATACCTTGAGCGCCGTGCTCTTTCCCGCCCCCGACAGGCCGGTGATTATTACGCAACGTCCGACCCCTTTCATGTCAGCCGTGTCCGCACTCCGAGTCCCAGCCGCTCAGCGTCTCGACCCCGTGCCTGAGAGCAGGGGCAAGGACCTCGAAACACTGCCTGACGGCCCTTTCGCTGCCGGGGAACGCGACTATCAGGGTGCCTCCGCGAGTCACCGCCAGGCTTCGGGATAGGTAGCCCCGCTCGGTGTACAGCATCGCGTGAGAGCGCATGATCTCGCCGAAGCCCGGGGCGACCCTGTCATGCACGTCCATGAGCGCCTCCGGGGTCACATCCCTCCTCGACAGCCCGGTCCCGCCGGTCGTCAATATCAGGTGCAGGCGCTTCTCGTCGGCCCACTCCATCAGCTTGGCGGCGATGGTTCCGCGGTCGTCGGGCACGATGTCGGCGCAGGCTACCTCAGACCCCAAGGTCCCGGCCAGATCCGCAAGCGCCGGTCCAGACGCGTCCTCCCTCAGGCCGCGCGACCCCTTGTCGCTTATCGTCAGAATCCCGGCCTTGATCGGGCGCAGAAACTCAATCCTGTCCGACACGCACACGAAGCCGGGGCGGACGGACGCGATGCCGGAGCTCTCGTCCGCCCAGAGCATCGTCTCGCCGGAGTTGATTGCGACGAAGACCGAACGGGGCCTTGGAGGACCGGGGGCGACGACTACTGCGAAACCCTCGTGCCCGGCGGAGCGGCTCTCCCCGGCGAAGCGGATCGCCGCCTCGGCCGGCCTTCCGTTCACGCACAGCTCGCCGCTCGCGTTGCTGTGCATGTAGGCGAGCTTGCACCACTCGTCGGACGCGGCATCATGCAACCCCAGAATTTTCAATGACCTCACTCCCCCCTCGTCTCCTGAAAGAGTTCTGAGCGAGGTCCGCTCCAGTCCCCGCTCTTCCCGCCCGATTTCTCGATCAGTCTCAGATCCCTTATGACCAGCCCCTTGTCCAGCGCCTTGCACATGTCGTAAAAGACCAGAGCGGCGACGCTGGCCCCGGTCAGTGCCTCCATCTCGACGCCGGTCACGTCCTTCGCCGCCGCCTCGCACTCGATGCGAAGGAAACGCCTCGGCCGCCCCCCTCGGCGCGCTGTCTCGTCCGAGCCGTCCGAACGAAGCTCGCATCGGACCTTGACGCTCTCCAGCCTTATGTTGTGGCAGAGAGGTATGATCTCCGGCGTCCGCTTTGCCCCCATTATCCCGCCCAGCTCGCACACGGATATTGGGTCCCCTTTTAGCACCTGCCGGCCGCGCACCGCCTCGTAAACCGCTTCGGTCAGGTCGACCCAGCACTCCGCCGAGGCTCTGCGCGTCGCGGCGCTCTTACCGCCGACGTCCACCATCACGGGCCTGCCCTCCCCGTCGAAGTGCGTCCAATCCGTCGTCATTATACTCCTACCCCCCTATGCCGGACATGTGTCCCCGGCCGTTCCTCACGTCGTTCCACGACAGAGGCTTAGCGTCTATGCCGCGCAGTATCTCCCGTTTGGCGGACGCGGTGTCCCTAGATTTGACGACGTCAAAGAGAGGCGTCTCAGCGCCGTTGAAAAGGCACGACCTCATGCCGCCGGACGACGTTATCCTGAGCCTGTTGCAACGCGAGCAGAAGTGATTCGACACGGCTTCGATGATCCCCGCCGTTAGCCCGCTCGCCGCGTTCGAGTAATACCTCGCGGGCCCGCTGGGCACATCCCCGTCCGCACTCGCGCACGGCGAGACGAGGGCCCACTCGCCCATCTTCTCCCTGAGGACGCGCAATATCTCGCCGCTCCCCATGAACCTCTCTCGCGTCCACACGCCGTGACAGAGCGGCATGAACTCTATGAACCGCGGTACGATGCCGTTGTCCCACGCGAATTCTATTATTCGCGGCAGCTCCGAGTCGTTGAAGCCCAGAATCGGAACCGCGTTGATCTTTATCGGTGATATGCCAATATCTCGCGCCGCGGCGATCCCCGACATGACGTCCATGATGTCGCCGCCTCTCGTCATCTCCCTGAACTTGTCCGGATCCAGGGTGTCGAGGCTTATGTTCATGCCGAGGCGAGGGACCTGGGCCAGCGCGCGCGCGTTTTGCGCCACCAGCGAGGCGTTCGTTGTGACGGACAGCGCCATCTCGGGGAAGACGTCCCGGAAGTCCTTAAGAAATCCCGCCATGCCGCGCCTCACCAGCGGTTCGCCCCCGGTGAACCTCGTCTTTTTGACGCCCAGCTCGGAGAGTATCCCGGCTAGCCACAGTATGTCCTCGTACCTCATGATGTCGTCATGAGAGAGCGGCGGCACTCCCTCCGGGGGCATACAGTAGATGCAACGGTAGTTGCACCTGTCGGTCACGGATATGCGCGCGTAATCTATGCGCCGTCCCCTCCGGTCGACTATGCCGTCTCTAAAGGGCATGGGACGCGGCGCTCCGGCGCAAAAAAACTGGCGCTCCATCGGAGACGCCAGCGTCCAGCGGATATTTTCGATACTCGATGGCATCCGGCATGTTCCTCGTCGACTCCCTCATCGCGGTGATTTATATCAATTCAGTTCCAATCGTGCCTTGACGGCGCGCGCGCGGCCGAACGCGCTGACGCCGTCATCGTTCGAATCATGTAACGCCGGGCGGCTGATCGCAAATCGCATCTGTCAGGGCAGCGGGACGACGGCCACTGGGTATCCCTTTCTCTCCAATTCAGCCGCCAGTTCCGCCGCGGCCTCCCTGGAGTTCCCCGCGCTCACCCGCACCCGGTGGAAGGTCTTGCCGGACGAGTCGACCTTGCTTATCGATGCGGCGTAACCCTGTTTCTCGACCTCGGACTGGAGCGTGGACGCGCCCTCACGTTTCACGAACGCGCCTATTTGAACCGCCCATTTACCGCTCGCGCCTGCGGCAGCATTGGCGGTCTGCCGCTGTTTCGCCGGATTGGACGCGGCCGGCGTCTTCTCCTTCGCGTCTGCGGGGCGCGCTGAAACGCCCTTCGCCTGCGTACTCGACGACGCCCTGACCGGTGTCCCGTTTGGGGCTATCGGCCCCGCCAGGATCATCGACTCGCCAGCCTTGCCGTCCGCCGCCGTATGGCCTGCCGGCCCGGCGGGACTCGCACTCTCCCGTTCCGCGAACTCGGGCTCCGGGGCTATGGGTGCCGCGGTAAGGGAGTTTTGAGCGTTCTCCTCGGCAATTGAGGGGGAAATGACCTCGATCCCCTCGATTCTGTCAACGGGCATCAGAAAAAAGAGCTTTATCCCGACGAACAGCAACACGAGAGCTATCACGGCCGCGATCGGCAGAGCGAAATGACCGAACGTGAAACCCGATCCCCTATCCTTGTAACTTCTGCTTCTTCTTGACGTGGCTGCCATGACAATACCTCCTTATTTAAGCTTTGCGATATCGCGCGTCAACCCCAGGCGTCTCAGTTCACTCGCGGCCTCCGGTCTGCTGACCTCATACAATAGCCTATTGTATGAAAAACCCAGCGGCGCCCCATCCACCAAACGCCTGGACGTCTCAGGCGTCGCCCAGGAGAGCGCGTACTCCAGACACGCCTCCTTGATGCTCGCGATTTCCGCTATCCCGCGTAGCGAGCCGTGGAATGACTTCAACAGGACGTCGCGCCCGCGCTTCAATTTTTTCAACGCATTCCCCTCCCCCTCGCCGCCGAATGGAGCATCGGCCCACCTCGTTCCCGGCTTTGGCACGAACGGCGCTATCGTCGCCGTCACCCGCAGACCAGTCGATTCCCTCACCCTCAGACAGAGATTCGAGATGGACAGGAGGTGATGATCCTCCTCCCCGGGCAGCCCCATCATGAAGTACAGTTTCGCGCTCCTCACTCCCTCTCCCTTTGCCATTCGGAGCGTCTCGACTATGAGGTCATTGGTGAAACTCTTTCCGCATCGAGCCCTCAGCCGGTCGTCACCGCTCTCGGGAGCGACCGTGACGCTGCGCCTTCCGCCTCGGACGAGCGCGCGCACCATCTTTTGCGTCATCCCGTCCAGTCTGAGGGACGCGAACGAAATTCCCATTCCCCTCTCGCCGGCGAAGTCCAGCAACTCGTCCAGATCTTTATAATCGCCCGCCTCCGGCGTAACGAGGCCTATCCTGCCGAGTTCGCTCCCGCGCGCGGCTTCGTCTATGTCGCGCTTCACCAGATCCAGATCTCTCTGCCTAGGAGGGCTGAAACACGCGGGCAGCGTACAGAATCCGCACCCTCTCGCGCAGCCCCTTTGAAGCTCAACCAGAAACGCGGCACCGAAAACCGTGCGAGGCGTCACCCAGTTCCCGTGACCGAAGTCGAGGTCGATGCCGCGCCTCGACGTCTCCAGAAGGTGAACCCCGCTCTCGTGTATCGCCGGAACGTATATCGAAGGGTGTTCCGCGAGCAGGGAAAGAACCCTGTCCCTCAAACGCTGCGACCTGACGACCTCCACGACGTGAGGCACAACGCCCACCCCGTCTCCCAGGACTACGAAGTCCGCGATCGCCGATAGCAGACACGGGTTTATGTACGTTACCGCGCCCCCGCAACCTATCAGAGGAGCCCCGCCGCGGCTCGCCCGCTCGGTCCTGGATGGGGGTATCCCGGCGGACTCGAGCCACTTGACCAAGACGCGGGCGTCGGCCTCGTAGGATATGCCGCTCAAAATGACCTGAAACCTCTCCAGCAGCGTGTCCCTCTCGACTGAGCGGTGCGGCGCCGGCGACGCGAAGAAACGTTCCGCGGCGACGCCGAGCTCGCGAAGAGCTCTATATATATAATGAAATCCAAGGTTCGCCATCCCCACCGAGTAATCGGCCGGGAAGAAGAGCGCGCACGGCGAATCCCCCCCCGCCGGCAAGCTCGTCGTTGGTATCTCGTCAGCCCTGTAGCCGGACCAGGTGGCCCACGTCGTCGCCCTGTTGCCCAAATTCTCACCTCATGATGTCAAGATTCCCTCCGCTGAAACCTGGCTCCTCCAGGCCGCCGCTCCTCGCGGCGCGTTGTCGGCGGATTATTTTTTCTTCTTTCTGTAGAATGCCGGAGAGTCCAGCTGGTCCTTCGGAATTCCCTGAGCGCTGAACAGGTCCTCCCCATCGGCCCCCGCGCCGGAGAACCGCGCGTCCGCCTCCCCAGTTTCCGGCCTTGCCTTGAATGGGATGGCCGGGCTCGGTTTCGGCGTCTGCGCCGGTTGCGGCCCCACCGTGGCCTCCGTTAAGGAGACTCTCGCTGGGCGCGACAGAGTCCTGCCGCCGGGAGCGCCCATTGTTGATGGTATGACCTGGGACGACTCCGCTTCGGCGATTTTGTTTTCGTCGAAACCCGTCGCGATGATGGTGATTCTGACCACGTCCTCCATGTCGGGGTCGAACACCTGGCCCCATATTATGTTGGCGTCCGGGTCGCTCGCGTCCGTTATGATGTTGGCTGCCTCCTCGACCTCGTGAATGCCTATGTTGGCGCCGCCGGAGACGTTGAAGAGCACGCCCTTCGCCCCTATCATCGGGACCTCCATCAGGGGGCTGTTGATCGCGTTGTGCGCGGCTGTCGACACCCTGTTCTCGCCGTAGCCCTCTCCAATGCCCATGATCGCCGCCCCCGAGTTGCTCATTATCGTGCATACGTCAGCGAAGTCCACGTTCACGAGGCCGGGCTTCAGGATGAGGTCCGTCACGCCCTGGACGGCCTGGTGGAGCACGTTGTCCGCCATCTCGAACGCCTTGTTGAGCGTGGTCCTCTTGTCGGAGATCGAGAGGAGTCTGTCGTTTGGGATGACTATCAGCGCGTCGACCTGTTCCTTGAGACGGAGTATGCCCTCGGCCGCGTTGGCTATGCGGCGGCGGCCCTCGAACTGGAACGGCCTGGTCACGACTGCCACCACGAGCGCGCCGGTCTCCTTCGCTATGTGCGCTATGATGGGAGACGCACCGGTCCCAGTGCCGCCGCCCATCCCGGCGGCGAGGAAAACCATGTCGGCCCCCTCCAGCACGGCCCTTATCTCCTCCTTAGACTCGTTGGCCGCCTTTTCGCCCACGGATGGGTCGGCGCCGGCGCCAAGCCCCCTGGTCAGCTCCCTCCCTAGGGTTATCTTGAACGGCGCTTCGGATAGCTCAAGGTGCGCTTGATCTGTATTGGCGGCGATGAACTCCACCCCTCCGACCCCACCCTTCATTATGTGGTTGAGTGCGTTGTTCCCCCCGCCGCCCACTCCCACTACCTTTATTATTTCGTGATGCGACTTGTCCCCGTCCATCTTGTAAACTCCCTGCATCAGATCTCCTCCTACCCGGCCAAATGGGGCAAATAAGCGGAATGAATCTCCATATCCCGGCCTGTTCCGAATTACGCCCTGCTCAGCTCAAGCTCGCGTCAGAACAACTCCTTCAGCAGATCCTTGAGGTACTGGGTTATGTTCTTTCCGCCAAAGAGAGGTTCTCTGTCTCGTTCTTCGCTCTGGTCGCCGCTCCTCTGCGCCTTGCCTCCGCTTACGATGCCGCTGTTCTTCAGTTGGTCGAGCGACTGCTCCAGATAGCGGAAGGGGTCGCGCTCCTGCTCGAGCGCGTATCGGATTATTCCGGCCGCGCAGGTGAACTCGGGGCCGTTTCTCCCCGGGGGCATTCGGTTGGAGTCCAGAGGGAGCGACACGCGCACCGGAATGTTCATGACGCCCGAGAGGTACTGATCGATACCAGCGCTCTTCGCCCCCCCGCCTGTGATCACCAGCCCGGCCGGCAGCATCGTCACCCCGGACATGGCGATTTCGTTGCCCACGAGAGTGGAGAACAGCTCCTCGACCCTGCACTGGACTATGTCGGTGAGCTCCCTCATGGAGTACGAGTAGTTCCTGCCCATGTATTCGAAATCCGGGCTGGCGCCATCCAGATCCTCGTCGCATGGCATCAAGTCCACCTCTTTTTTTATCTCCTCCGCCTTGTTGAGCGGCATCTTCAGGACCGACGCCACGTCGTTCGTTATGTGGTCCCCGCCGACCGACACGACTGCCAGGTGCTTCGGCCTGTCACCGGAGAACACCGCCACGCCGCACGTACCACCGCCTATGTCGACCACAGCGGCGCCCGCCATGCTCTCCTCTGGCGTGAGGACGCCCAGCGCGGACGCGAGAGGCTTTATCACGAATCCATTGACCGCCAGCCCAGCTTTTTCGACGCAGTTGTACACGTTCTGAACCGTGGCGGTCGGTACTATCACCGATTCCAGATCAATGTCCAGCCTCATCCCGGTCATGCCCAGAGGGTCGTCTATGCCGGAGTTTCCATCCAGGGAATACTCAACTGGTATAGTGTGAAGTATCATCTGATTGTTTGGAACGGCCACGTTCGCCTGCGCCGCCTCTATAACGCGCTCGATGTCGAACTGCATGACCGTCCGGGGGGCCCTGCCCAGCGATATCATGCCCTTCGTCCTAACGCTTTTCACGTCGCCCCCGCTGAACGACACGGTCGCGTCGGACAGGTCGAGCCCGACCATGTTCTCCGCGTCGACTATGGCCTGTCTAAGTGAGCGGACGGACTGATCCAAGTTCACTATCAGTCCCTTCCTGATTCCGTGGGACGGAGCCTGGCCCATGCCTATTATCTGGGCCTCTCCCGTCGGGCCGTCTCGTTCGGCCACCACCACCGTGACCTTGCTCGTCCCTAAATCCAACCCCACTAGAACTTCCGGATCCCTGTAGCCGGACGTAGTTGAAGTTTTTTTAAACAATGCGGGGTCCCCCTATCAATAAAAATATTTTCCATCGTTATAATCATTGAAATTCGCGCGCCTTCACTTCGCCCCTCTGTTGGTCACGGTAAATATCGTGTCGGTGAACGTAGCGTTTATAATCAGCCCCGGCGGCACCTTCCCGGCTCTTCCCGGGTAGATTTTCTCGAGCGCCGCCGCGAGCGGCAGCCAGTCCGAGGCATCGTCCTTCACTATGATTTCGCCCGTTATCCGCTCCTCCGAGCCTAGGAGTATCTGCACGACGGGGCGGCCGTCGGCCTTCTTCGCCAGAAGACAGTATATCTCCTCGTTCCACGCGATTTTTTCGATAGTATCGTACCACTTCACTATCTTGGCCATCGGAAGGCTCGACGGGTACACGTCGCCCATCTGCCTTTCTGGGTCTATAGGCATCGCCATCTCGGGGTCCCACGCGAGTATGGGGCGGTTTGGAAACCTGAGTCCCCTGACTGACGCGCTTGACGGCAGATCGGCCCGCCACATCCTCTTGTTCGCGGACAGCCACCAGAACTTGGAGTTCCACGACACGCCCAGAAAGACGTCCAGCGGCGAGACGCTCACCTTGTATCGCCCCCACCCGGCCAGCTTGAGTTTTACGTCGACCGGGTAGTAATCGGCGACCCCGCGCACGAAATCCCTCCCGCGAAACAGCAGGCAAGGCCAAAAAACATTCGCGTTTCCGGGGACGGCCCGCCAGATTATATCGTCCGACAGAACGTTCGCCGGCGTTATCGCTAGGTCCCTCAGCCTGAAGAACTCGTATCGCCCCTCCGTGAAGTAAAGAACCCCGCACAGCGCGCTGAACAATAAAATATAAACCTTCCATCCTCGTCCTCTAAAGCCCGGCATATATCATTTCCTCTTCGACGCCCAAAGTCTTTATCTCGAAATCCAACGTTACCCCGAACATGTCGAAGACCATCTTCCTGCACATGGCGGCCAGCCTCACGATGTCCCGCGCCGAACAGCCCCCGGCGTTCTCTATGAAGTTGGCGTGAACGGAGGAGACGCGCGCGTCTCCCTGCACCAGCCCCTTGCACCCGGCCTTGTCGAGTAGCATCCCCGCGCTTTGCCCCTGAGGGTTTTTAAATACGCAACCCGCGGTACGGCATCCGACGGGCTGGAGGCGCCTTGCCTCGATCGCCTCTTTTACCCCGGCCCGCACGCGCTCCCCCGTCGAGACCGAGAGCTTGAACGACGCGCCCGTTACCACTCTGCCGGAGCCCTCGATCAGGCCGCATCTTCTGTAGCTCCACCCCATGTCGGCGGAGTCCCGTTCGACTGTCTCCCCGTCCTCCTCCAGAGTCCTCACCTTGACCACGCTCGACGCGGCGGACCCAGTTAACGCGCCGGCGTTCCCCGTTATCGCCCCGCCCACTGTGCCGGGTATGCCGGCCGCGAATTCGAGACCGCTCCACCCCTCTTTTATGGCTATGCCCAGGACGTTAGACAGCTTTGCCCCCGCGGAGCAATCTATGAACGCGCTGGCGCCCTCTACGCGAAGCTCGATATCCGACACGCCCGCGGTCAGCAACACCGGGACGTTGATAGGCCCGTCGCCTATCAGGACGTTCGAACCGCCGCCCAGCGTGAAAAACCCCTCCCCTTCGGATTGCGCCCACCTGACCGCGTCAATCAGCTCGTCGCGGGAACGAGGGGCGAGCAGCGTTTCCGCAACCCCTCCGACGCCCCATGTCGTCAGGGGCGCGAGCGGGCGGCTGTGGAGGACGAAAGGGCGTACGCTACCCGGCGGCCGCGCCTTCGACATTTGCCACTAGCTCTTTTTTCTTCAGCCCGTCCAATATCCTCTTGCTCAGCGTCTCTATGCTGCCGGCGCCTATCGTCAGCACCAGCTCGCCCGGTCTCGCGGCGCCGCATATCAGCTCGGACGCCTCCTGGAAGTCCCCGCACACCACGGCGTCGCTCCGGCCCATCGCGGAGAGTTCGTCGGCTATCAGGAAGGACGAGACGCCGGCTATCGGGGGCTCGTCGGCCGAATATATCGGAAGCAGGTAAATGTGCGCCGCGTTCCGCAGAACGCCCGCGAAGTCGCGATACAGGGCCTCCGTCCTCGTGTACCTGTGGGGCTGGAAGACAAGCCGCACCGGACGCCCGGGGAACGCGTGGCACACCGCTCCCATCGTGGCCGCTATCTCGCGGGGATGGTGCCCGTAATCGTCGTAGACGAGCACACCGCCAACATCGCCTATGAACTGGAGCCTTCGCTTCGCGCCGCGAAAATCCCCTAGGGAGGTCCTTGCCGATTGAAAGGGCACGCCCATCCTGTCACTCGCCGCTATGGCGGCCAATGCGTTGAGGACGTTGTGCTCGCCCGACACCTTCAGGCTGATGTCGCCCACATGCGCGCCGTCGCGATTCGCGAAGAACTCCACCCCCCCGCCGGGCAGGTGCCTCAAGTTCGTGGCGCCCCAGTTCCACTCCACGCCCCAGCCGTATGTCACCGCGCCGCCGTGATTCCCAGACTCCAGCAGCCTCCGCACGCCGCTGTCCTCGGCGCACACGACGAGCGACGACGTCTCCTTCCTGCCGCGAGCGTACCTGTCAAACGCGTCTATCACGGAGTCGTAAGTGGGATAGTAGTCGATGTGGTCCCAGTCGACATTAGTGATCACCGCCACGTCGGGGGAGAAAAACTCGAACGACCCGTCGCTCTCGTCGAGCTCGGCGACCATGTACTCCCCGCTCCCCAGCTTCGCGTTGCACCCGATGTCGGATATCTCCCCGCCTATGGCGACGGTCGGGTCCATCCCGGCCCGCTCGGCGACCAGCGAGATCATAGACGACGTCGTGGTCTTGCCGTGGGTCCCGGCGACTCCCACGCCCCTCCTGCTGTTGAATATCAGGCTCAGGACCTCCGCCCTTCTCGCGACCGTTATCCCGCGCTTTCTCGCCTCGATCAGCTCCGGGTGGTCCTGGGCGATCGCGCTCGTGTGGATGATCAAGTCCGGGGAGTACAGGTCCAAATGCGTCTTATGGTGCCCGAGGGATATCTCGACCCCCTCTTTTCGCACCTTGTCAGCGTAGAAGGTGTTCAGGGCGTCGCATCCGCTCACGCAGTGCCCCATGGAGTTCAAGAGGAGCGCCAGCCCGCTCATTCCGGCGCCGCCGATGCCCATGAGATGTATATGTTTTCGCCCCTTTATGTCAATGAAGGCCTCTGCCCCCAAAACTAACCTCTCCTTTCCTGGGATCAGCCGCGAAACCCCACAAAACACCGCATGTTTTTTCGCGAACTTTACCCGCATTATACAACCTTTTGACAGTATGATTAGCTTCCATTAGATGAATTCCGCTGAGATCACTCAATTTACCGGCCAAATCGCTCAATGACTCCGAGGATTCATCCCAAACCCTGATCAGGGGGGAAGCGGCCATCTGCAGGGCGTTTTTCATCTGGTGGTCATCGGCCGACGCCCTCCAGGGCACGACTACGGATGGGATGGAGAGCGCCTCGACCTCCGACAGCGTGGACCCTCCCGCCCTGGTCACCAGCATGTCGGAGACCTCGTAGAGAGGAGAGATGTCCCACATCCTTGGAATATGCATCACATTGCGCTCAATTTTCGTCGGGGAGCTGACCTCCGGGTTTATGACGACGAACCGCCACGCGGCGAACTTCTCCATGCGGGAGAGCTTGCTCAGGACCGCCGAGAGCCGTCCGCTGCCGAGTGAGCCTGTCAGCACCGAGACGAGTGGGCCTTCGAGCCAGCCGGGATCTATCCCCAGGACCCGAAGAGCCTCGTCTCTTCCGATCCCCGCGAATCGCCTTATCGGGACGCCCACC
The DNA here is from genome assembly GCA_031269245.1 of Synergistaceae bacterium. Taxonomy (GTDB): domain Bacteria; phylum Synergistota; class Synergistia; order Synergistales; family Synergistaceae; genus JAIRKI01. Next base: position 23,955 of record JAISZL010000004.1, read on the forward strand.
TTCACATAGCCACCTCTCTTCAGCGGGCAGCACTCGTCCCACCCCGACGCCACCGGCACACCGAACTTGCGGGCGAGCCTGGTGGCCTTGCCCGCGCGGGCGTTCTGCTCGTGAAAGACGGAGCGGATGCCCTTGACGCGGCAGACCAGCAGAGCCGGTATCGAGACGTAGCCGCCGAACATGATGCACAGGTCGTGCGACCCTCTCCTAATGTATCGCCACGCCTGAAGGACGCTTGCCAGCATGTCGAACCAACGGGAGATTTTTTCCGCGCGCGGCGCGCCGGCCGGCGACCCCGAAGCCCTCACCGCGAACGGCTCTATGCCGTGGGCCCGATATATCTCGAGCTCCACCGGCCTCGCTCCTGACATGTAGCTCACCTTGACGCCCGCGCGCTCGCGCCGCACCCAGTCTCCGAACGCCACCGCTGGCAGGATGTGCCCTCCCGTTCCGCCGGCGACCAGCAACAGTGATGCGGGGGATTGAGGCCGTCCGCGCACCTCAGGCCTCCTCCTCCCGGCACTTCCTGCACAGGCGCAGCAGTATGCCAACTCTCATCCACATCATGACCAGGGAACTCCCCCCGTAGCTGATGAAGGGGAGCGGCATCCCGGTGAGGGGTATCATGTTCGTCACCCCGGCTATGTTTATGCAGAACGGCAGAATTATGGTGAGGGATATCCCCCACGCTAGCGCCGTGTCGAAGCCCTCCTCCACGTGATTGTAGAGGGAGCGGCACCGTCCGAGCCACATCAGGCACAGCGTGAGCACCCCGAGCGTGCCGGGAAGCCCCAGTTCCTCCCCAAGTGCGGCGTATATGAAGTCGGTGGACGCGGCGGGAAGGTATTGCAGTTTCTGGAATCCGTGCCCGAGGCCGGAGCCCAGGATGCCTCCATTGGCGAAAGCGATTAGCCCCTGAATGGTTTGAAACCCGGAGTCGAGCGGGTCCTCCCACGGGTTGAAGTACGCGTTCACCCTGCGCAGCCTATAGGGTTCAACCGCGATGAGCAGCACCAAGAGCGCCGCGCAGATCCCTCCGGCGGTCAGGGGCAGCTTCCACCCGAAGCGCTCGACGTACATGCCCATGCAGATCATCATCATGAGAATGGTGGAGCCGAGGTCGGGCTGCAGCAGGAGGAGCGGCGAGGAGACGCACAGGATCGAGAGCGTCATGGCGAAACACGAGTGAGGGTTCAGCTCGTTTTTATGCGAGAACTTCGCTATGAACAACGCGGTCGCGAAGATCATGACCTCGGACGTCTGGACCGACACACCTCCCATCCTGATCCAGCGCCTGGCCCCGCCAACCGCCGTACCTATGCCCGGGACCAGGGTCACCGCCACAAACAGCAGGGACAGAAGCCAGAGGGCCCCGCCTATCCTGCGCCAGAAGCTAACGGGTACGCTGTACGTCGCCAGCATCGCGGCCCCGCCGACGGCGAGCCACTTGAGCTGCCGCATCCCGGTGGTAAACGAAGTCCCGTACAGCTCATACGAAACGCGGCTGGTGGTGGACGTAACCATCAAAATGCCGATGCCGCTCAGTACGAGAGGTATGAGCCAGAGCAACGGGTCCGTCTTGAACGCGCCGCATCTCTCGCCCAGCGTGTCTTCAGCCGCCCTCATATCAGTTCGCCCTTCACGTGTTTGACAACGAGCGAGGCGAAGTGGTCCCCCCGCTCATTGTAGTTCCTGTACGCGTCCCAGCTTGTACAGGCCGGCGAGAGCAGCACGACGTCACCCGGCTCGGCGGCGCCGGCGGCGGTCCTGACAGCCGACTCCATGTCCCCCGCCTTGCGGCAGCGGTCGTACCCGCCGCTCTCCAGCGCGCGTTCTATCGCGTCGGCTTCCTCCCCTATCAGTATGGCGAGTTTCGCGTTCTCCCGGAGGGGCTGAACGAGCTCTCCGTAGTCCTCTCCCTTGCCCCTGCCGCCGAGTATGATTATCTTCCGGCCCTCTATGGAGGTCATTGCCGCGACGGCAGCGGCTATGTTTGTGCCCTTGGAGTCGTCCACGTACCTGACACCGTTCGACACGGCGACGAGACCGCACCTGTGCGGCGGGGGCGTGAACGTCGGCAGCGCGGCGCTCGCTGGTCCAGCGCCGCCGCGCCCGAGCAGTTTCACCGCCGCCGCGGCCATTGCCGCGTTCTCCAGGTTGTGAGAGCCGATCAGCTTCACGTCGTCGAAGCCGAACAGCTCGCGGCCGTCCATCCTCACCGCGCGCTCGCGTTCGCTCAGCGTGATGGCGCGGTCATTCTCCTCCTCGTCCCAGCTCAGCGCGAATACACCCTCTCCCGCCGCACCCAGGGCATCGATATCGCGCCTCTGCACGATGGAAAATCCTCCCCCGCTCACCATGCTGAGTATGCGAGCCTTGGCCGCCGCGTATTTTTCGTATGAGCCGTGCCAATCTATGTGATCCGGCGCGAGGTTCGTCACGACGGCCCCAGCGAGACGGGCGGAGCGAACCCAGTGGAGCTGAAAGCTGCTGAGCTCGACCACGGTGAATTCGAGCTCGGCGCCGGCCGCATCGGCGAGCGGGCGCCCGATGTTGCCCGCAACCGCCGCGTTGTACCCGGATGACTTCAACAGGTGGCCTATGAGGGACGTGGTCGTCGTCTTGCCGTTGCTGCCAGTGACCCCCACGACCTTACCCCTTATATGCGGCATGACGAAGTCTATCTCGCCCGTCGGGACGACGCCGCGCCGCGACATTCTTTCGATTATCTCCGCGGACGGAGGGAAACCCGAGCCCAGCACCACGGTGTCTCGCTCGAAGATGCGGTCGGTGTGTCCCCCCGACTCGCATTCGATGCGGGAGGCTTCGAGGATTTCCCGCGCGTCCGGCGAGATCTCGCGCGCCTCGGAGAGAAACACGTCACAGCCCAACCTGCGAGCCATGAGGGCGAGCGATAGCCCGCTCACCCCGGCCCCAAGCACCGTTACACTGGATACACCGCCGCCGTCAGCGAGCACTCGCGACTCCCCCCCTCAAAACGGTCAATATCAAGATAGCCGCGGCGGTCGCACCGGCCGCGTGAACCAACCAGAACCTGACAACTATAGACGGCTCGCTCCACCCCGCCAGCTCGAAGTGATGGTGCAGCGGGCTCATCTTGAATACCTTTCTCTTAAATCCCCTGATAGCCGCTATCTGAATGGCAACGGCGGCGAGCTCTATCCCGAACAAAAATCCCGCCGGTATGACGAAAATCAATGAATCCCCCTCGACGCACAGGCTCAGGATCAACCCGGCCCAGAGGTGGGAGCCGACGTCTCCCATGAACAGCTGCGCCGGGTTCGAGTTGTGCCATAAAAACGCCGTCACCGCCGCGAGCCCCAGCGCCGCGGATGCCGTCAGCGATTCCGAGCGCGACCACATCAGCACGGATATAAGAGATATGGCCACCGCTCCGCCGGCGAGGCCGTCCAGCCCGTCCGTCACGTTGACCGCGTTCTGGATGCCGACCCCCAGGAACGTCAGGAGCGGGACTCCGTATTCGGGCGGCACCGTGATGTCCGGTGTCAGGCAGACCCCGCCGCGCGACGCGAAATATGCCCACGGGATGGAGACGGCCGTCTGCAGAGCCAATTTTTGGAGGCTGCTCAAGCCCTCACTCGACCTGCCTCGATACTTCAATATGTCGTCCAGCAGACCGACGGAGGCCGCCAGCGCCGGGTAGGACCATATGCGAAGCATCTCCCCGGCGTCCGATGCGCCGGAAGCGCAAGCGGCCCATGCCATCATGGGCGAGAGCAGGAGCGCTATGATCCCCCCCATGCCGGGCGTGCCTCTTTTCTTGAGATGCGCCTCGGGGCCATAGTTCTTTATGGCCTCGCCCATGTTGAACCTCCTCATGCCGCGTATCAGGATGCCCTGGCAATAGAGGGACACCGCGAAAAATATCAGCGAGAGGCAGAGGATTTTAATCGTCATGGCGCTTCTCCTCGAAGCGTTCGATAAGGCGATCCAGGCCGTAGAAGCGCGATCCCTTTATGAGTGTTATGGACTTCGGAACCCCGCCGGAGCCGAAGTTCGCCATGAAGTCACCGGCGGTTTCCCACATGCCCTTTATGGAGTCGTGTTTTCTCCACGTCTCAGGCCATTCGCCGCCTATCAGGTAGACCTCGTCGAGCAATGCCGCCCTGCTCATTATGATCTCGTGCCAGCGGGGCGACGCGTCCCCAAGCTCACGCATTCCCCCCAGAATCGCTATCCTTTTGAACTCCGGGGCCAACTCCAGTTCGAGCACGTTCTTCAGAGCGTGCGACACGGAGGCCGGATTGGCGTTGTACGTCTCGTCAACCAATATGCCGCCTCCGACCGCACGTGACAGCACACCCCTCCCTGAAGGTATCCTGAAGGACGCGGCGGAGCTGATGAAATCATCGTCCCCGACCCCGAGCTGAGACGACGCGGCGTAGGCGAACGCTATGTTCCTGGCGTGCTGCCTTCCGAACACCCGCGCCTCGCACTGGAATTTTCTGTCCCCGCGCGAAATGATCATCGACAGCTTAGGCGTCATGTCCTCGCTCACACTCTGCCTCACGTTCATGATCCGCACCCCTGAGTCCGAGTATCCGACACCCACCGCTCTGACGCGTCCTCCGCCGTCCCTGAGCCCCTTCATGTATTTGGAGACGGCCGCGGCCAAGTTCTCGTTATCAGAATTATAAGACAAAAATTCAATGCTCCCGGATTTGACGATCTCCATCTTCGCCTCGACCACCCCGTCGAGGTCCCTCAAACCCTCCAAGTGCGCTGGCGCGGCTTCCGTTATTATCCCGTGCGTGACGGGGAAGTTCCTCACCAGCTCCTCTATGTCGCCGATGTGACTAGTGCCCAGCTCGAGGACCAGAACCTCCGTGTCGCCGGGCATGGAGAGTATCGTCATCCCGCACCCAGTCATGGTGTTATAGCTCTTCCCGGCCGAGTGGGTGCGGAATGAGCCGCCCGCCGAGGCGCGCAAAAACTCGCGCGTCGTCGTCTTGCCGACGCTCCCGGTGATGCCCGCGACTTTGGGGGAGACCAGGTCGAGCCACGCGCGGGCCAGTTTGGACAGGGCGAGCGACGAATTTGGGACCGGCATCAGGATCGTGCCGAGACCGAGCAATTCCTCCCTGTGCGTATCGAAGTATGAGGAGTCGAGCATCACGCACGACGCGCCGGCCTGCGCTGACTCGCTTATATAATTGTGTCCGTCGTCCCTCTCGCCCGGCAGGGCCACGAAGACGTCGCCAGTCCCGACGTTCCTGCTGTCGCACCTGAAGTCCTGCGACATGGGGATATCGGCGTATTGCTTCGGAAAAAAATCCGAACCGGCGGCGAGCGCGGCCTCCGCTATCGTGAAAAATTCGCGGCTCATCAACCACTCACCTCCAGGGAGCGTTCGCCCGCCCACTCCAAAACGGACTCCGTATCGCTGAACGGCACTTTGCGGTCCTTATACTCGACGAAACGCTCGGGTCCCTTCCCGGCTATGAGCAGGATGTCCCCCGGCTCCGATGAGTCGAGGGCGAAGTATATAGCATCGCGCCTGTCGAGAATGGTATCGGACTTCGCCCTGCCGGCGCGCGCGCGCACCCCCCGCTCCACGTCCCTCGCGATGTCCGCCGGGTCCTCGCTTCGCGGGTTGTCAGTCGTGACTATCACGTGGTCGGCGTAACGCGCCATTATCTCCCCCACCTCGGGGCGCTTCAGCGGCGATCTGTCACCTCCGGCCCCCCACAGCACCCTGAGGCCTCCGCGCGCGAAGCGCGAAAGGGTGTCGAGCGTCTGCTTCATCCCGTCCGGGCTGTGTGCGAAGTCCACGAACACCGTGACTCCGTTCGATAGGCAGTACCGCTCCAGGCGCCCGGGAACCCTCGGGCACTCGGCGATGCCCCGCCGCATCGCCTCCGCGTCTATACCCAGCGAGTCCGCTATCGCGATGCTCTCTATTATGTTGTACGCGTTGTGCGGGCCGATAAGCGGCGATGTGACGCTGAACTCCCTCCCGTCGGGGCACCTCGCGTCGAGCGACATGCCGGTCAGGCACTGGGATGCCAGCACGATGCTGTAGACTCCGGGGCGCACCGCGGTGCCGGGGAGAGCGGCGGAGAAGGGCCGTGCGCTATCCTGAAACTCGCCGAGCAGCCTCAGGCCGTACTCGTCGTCGGCGTTCACGGCCCCTATGAATCCCCTGTTAGCGTACTCGGTGAACAGCAGGCGCTTCGCCTCGAAATAATTCTCCATGCCGGAGTGATATTCGAGGTGCTCTGGAGTGAGGTTGCTGAATCCGGCCCTGTCGAAGAGACAGCCGCTCAGCCTCCCCTGGTCCAGCCCGTGGGACGATGCCTCCATGACGCAGCACTCGACGCCGTTCCCCGCCATGGAGGAGAGCATCTCCTGGATGTCGGGGCCCTCTGGAGTGGTGCGGCCCGCGAACGTCTCCTCCCTGCCGTCATCGTACACTATGGTCCCCAGCATCCCGGTGGTCTGGCCGGAGGCTCGGACGATCGACCTGATCAAATACGCGCACGTCGTCTTCCCGTTAGTGCCCGTCAACCCGATCATGGTCATTCCGGCGGACGGGCGGCCGTACAAAATCGCGGCGGCCTCGCCCATAGCCGCCCGCACGTTCGGCAAAATTATCTGCGGCACGTCGAACGGCATCCCGCGCTCGCAGAGCAGCGCCACCGCTCCCGACGATATGGCGCTCCCGGCGAAGTCGTGCCCGTCGGAGTTCTCTCCTGGCGCGCACGCGAATATCACTCCCCCGTCGCCCGGGCACAGCGTCCTGCTGTCATATTTTAACCTCGCGACGTCGGGATCGGCCCTGGACGCGTTTTCGAGAGTCCTCTCCGCCTTTCGCATTTTGTGAAACAGATCGCTCAGCCTCACGCCAAACCCTCCTTCGGCAAGCCCATCGCCATATGCCGACGTATCGCTCTGACGCTGCCCTAATGGCTAATCCCCCGCCCATTCTAGAATGGGCGGGGCCGTTTTACCTCATTTACGGCAACCGCGCACGGCTTGCCCGGATGCTTTCGCTTTCGCTATTTTTTCGCGGCAACGTAGATCTGGGACATGTCCTCCACAACGGCTCTGAATACCGGCGCCGCTATCTCTCCTCCGTAATACTTCCCCTTGCCCGGCTCGCCGAGCACGACGAGAAGTATGTAGCTTGGTTTCTGGTAAGGCCAGAACCCGACGAACGAGCTGACGTACTGCCCCTTTGTGTACACCCCCCTGACCGCGATCTGAGCCGTGCCCGTCTTGCCGGCGAGCGCGATGTCGGCGACCCTGGCGGATTTTCCAGTGCCCGTCTCCACTGTCTTGTAGAGGGCCTCCCGCAGCCACGCGGTTGTCTTAGGGCTCAAAACCGTGTTTCTGACCCTTTTTTTGCCCTTGTATATTGCCTCGCCATGCGCGTTCTTGACCTCCGCTATGATGTACGGCTTCAGCAGGTCCCCCCCGTTCGCGATGGCGCTTATAGCCATCGCCAGCTGCAGTGGCGTGACCGCCAGGCCCTGGCCTATCGCGATATTGGCCCTCGCCATACCCAGCCACTCCTCCGGGGTCCTCATGAGCCCCTCCTCCTCTCCGGCTATCTCGACGTCGGATTTCACCCCGAAGCCAAACTGCTTCAACATGCCGTATGATTTGAGCGAGTTCATTTTGTTCCCTATAGACGCCATGCCGATGTTGCACGATTTAATCAGTAGCCCCTCCAACGTCAAATCCCCGTGCGCGCTGACGTCCTTTATCACCCCGTCCGCTATGGCGGCCCTGCCGCTGCAGTGGAAACGGTCTCCGTTCGAGGCGAGGCCCATCTCCTTAGCGATGCCGAGCACAATTGGTTTGAAGGTGGAGCCGGGCTCGTAAACCCTCCCGATGACGTTGTTACGCAGCGTTTCGGCGTCGCCGAAATTTTTCCGGTCGTTGAGATCGATCCAAGGGTAGCTGGCCATGGCCAATATTTCGCCCGTCTGGGGGTTCACGCAGATTCCCGCCCCCCACTTCGCCCCGCTCGACTCCGCTCCCTCCTTCAGCCTCCACTCGACTATCTGCTGTATCTTGGAGTCCAGCGTGAGCTGAATGGAGCCGGTGCCGGCCTGAAGCGTCCCAGCGTTGCTGCCTATCAGGTCGAGGAGGTTCCCCTTAGCGTCCTTAACGAAGCTCCTCCTCTGCGGCGGGGAGTAAAGCGCCTTGTTCCACGCCATCTCGACTCCGCTCAACCCGTAGTCGTCTATGTCGCAAAAACCTATTACGTGCGACGCGAGCTCCCCGTGAGGATACATGCGCCTGCTCTCCCTGACCGTGAAAAGCCCGGGAGCCTTTTTGTCGATCAGCGGCTGGGCTGTGTCCGCCGGCACTTTTCTTGCCACCCAATGAAACCGGCCTCGCAGGGGCTTCGCGAATTTCCGGGCGACCTGGTGCCCGAAGCAATCCTCCAGCACGTCCGCGCTCGCCGTCTGCCAATATGCGGGATCGATGAAAAAACTCACCGACGGGACGGAGATCGCCAGGGGGATGTCGTTCCTGTCCCTTATGTCCCCGCGAGACGTCGAGACGTCTATGTTGGCCCAGTACTGATTTTGCGACTGCCTCATCACGCGCGGGTCGGGAAAAGCGTGGACCCTGACGGTTTGAGCGGCCAGGACCAGGAGTACTAAAAACGCCAACAGCCAAGCCGTTTTCGAGTTCCATGATTCGCGAGGGAGATGGTTCTTAATTTTGGGCATTGGCTATGCCGGTGAAAAACCCAAGCAGTCCGCCGAATTTTCGCGAGCCCTCTGCGGAGCTCGCCACGGACGAGCCGGCGTCGAAATAGCTTGCGGGCACGTCGAGCTTTATCGTCTGGACGTCGCTCGCCGCGACCATATTTAACTCCGTCCTGGCGTAGTTGTAGATTCGCGACGGCGAGAGAAGCGCCGCGTGGTACTCCTCCAGCGACGCGAGCTTGCCGCTGACAGCCTCGATCCTCTTTGTCACGGACGCAAGCCTGTGTTCCAAATAAAGGCCGTAAAGGCGCATGCTGCCAAGCGACATGGCTGACAACAGAACGCCCAGCAGAATCGCCGCGCAAATCATCGACTGGGAACTCGCTCTTTCGTGCCTTGGTACAGGAGCTTTCATGACTACCCCCCCCCTTATGCCCGGATGGCCCTTTTCATATCGTCTATGACAAACGCCCTCAGTTTGGCGCTTCTAGAGCTTCTGTTGGACTCTCGCTCCTTCTCCGACGGGATAACGGGCTTACGTGTAAGAGTCCTCCCGTATCCCTCTTCCGTCCAGTGTCGGAACGTCCTCTTCACGATCCTGTCCTCCAGGGAGTGATAGGAAATGACGATTATCGCGCCCCCTCCCCTGACGGATTCGTATGCGCCCATGAGCCCCTCGGGAATCACGTCTAGCTCGGAGTTCACCGCTATCCGCAACGCTTGAAAAACCCTTCGCGCCGGGTGCGTACCCATTTTTCTCTGCATTGGCGCCGGCAGCGTCCTTCGTATGAGTGCCGTCAGTTCCGCGCCGGTCGCCGGGAGATTCCCCGTGGTCCTCGATCGGGTGATGGCGCGGGCGATTGTGAAGGCGTTCCTCTCCTCTCCGTAATCCCTAAATATCCGTGTCAGTTCTCTCTCGTCGCAATCCCTTAGAATGTCCCATGCCCTCAGTGAGCTGCCCGATGCGTTCATCCTCATGTCCAGCGGTCCGTCGCTCTGGTACGAAAAACCCCTCTCGGGAGTCGTGAGCTGCATATTCGACACGCCGAGGTCGAATAGCGCGGCGCAGGCGCCCTCGTCCCTCTCGGAGTCCTCAAGTGACTCGAACATCTCAATGAAGTTCTCCCCGACTATCCGCACCCTGTCGCCGAATTCAGCGAGACGCTCTCTCGCGATCTCACGCGCGCTCTCGTCCTGGTCGAAGCCGACAAGGCGCATGCCGCGATATTTTTCCAGGACGGCGCGCGAGTGGCCGCCCCCGCCGAGCGTCGCATCGATAAAAAACGCACCGGCGTCCAAGGGGACGCGCGACATGAAAATATCCATGACCTCGTTCAGCATTACTGGAACGTGAGGGCTCATAATCCAGGTATCAGCCTCGTCACTTCATTTGGAATCGGGTACATCTCGCTTACGAATTCGTTCCACACGCCCAGGTCCCATATCTCCAATTTTTCCACGTTCCCATTTACGCTCACGTCCTGCACGATGTTCACTCGGCTCCTCAACTGCTGGGGGAGCAGGATGCGCCCCATCGAATCTATCTCCATGCTATGCGCGGACGCGATGATCGCCCTCCGGAAAGCGCTGACCTCGTGGTTCGACATGGAAGCCTCGGTCAGTCTCGAGACGGTGATCTCCCATTCGCTCTTTGGGTACACGGAAATATAGCTGCTCCCCACAAGGGCCGCCACCACATGATCGCCCAACTCGTCGCGAAAACGGGCGGGAAGCACGATTCTTCCTTTTGCGTCGAGCTTGTGTGTGTAACTGCCCTGAAGCAACATTGACGACCGTTCGCATCCCCTTCAACCACTTTATGACATTGATTGCTACTTTTAGCCACTTTACCATGATATCTCCCCTAAATCAAGGGTATCGAGGAATATCAGCATAAAAATTGTTTCAAAAATCTACATTACTATTTGTATGTCCATTTACCTTTTTAAAACATCCATGCGCGTGAGGGCACAGCTGTGTTTGAACTGATATATTCGAAAATATTCAGAGGCGGTTTGTTTCCATCATCGTCGACGAGCACAAACTGAATGTATCGCATACTCACCGCTGTCGGACGGCATATTGAAAGCGTGCTGAAGACAGAAGCTCCCCGGACGGGAAGGCGCCAAGGCTCTCGCTGTTGCCCCGGCGTGGGTGAACGCGGCAGGTTTTCCCCTGAAAATTTCAGTCGTACCCCGCGCCGAGTGCTATAATGCATAAAATCAGTTTTATACACGATTCCTAAAATCATCAAGCAAGACCAAACAATGTAGTATTTATTTGAGATGAGGAAGGTGTTTTGTAAATTATGAAACCAACCAACCAACCAACCAACCAACCAACCAACCAACCAACCAACCAACCAGTAAATCTATACTTTTTCTTGGCAAAAAAAACGACGAATATTGTGGTAAGGCACTGACTTTTACGCAAAAAAACTTTGAAAATGTGACGCATTTTCTAGGTAAATGGGGCGACTCTCTGCCGGAGGATATTAGCTGGTGGGAAGGCGATTATATCATATCGTACTTGTCTCGATGGGTGATCCCCGAGTATATGATAAAAAAAGCGAAAAAAGCCGCTATTAATTTTCATCCAGCATCTCCAGCCTATCCTGGAGTTGGTTGCTGTAATTTCGCTTTATATGAAAATGCATCGGAATATGGGGTCACTTGCCATCGCATGAATAAAAATATCGACGCTGGTGATATCATTGCCGTCAAATATTTTCCCGTATTCCCCACAGATGACGTCCATTCATTGCTTTCACGGACATATGATTTCCAGTTGACTTTATTCTATGAGATTATCGGGAAAATTATCATGGGTGAAGATCTCCCCGCATCGTCCGAAAAATGGGGGAGAAAACCTTTTTCAAGAAAAGAATTAAATGAGTTATACAAAATCACCATTGAGATGGATCAAGCTGAAATTAAAAAACGCATTAGGGCGACAAATTATATGCGATTTAAACCCACTATACTGCTTGGCGATTATCAGTTTGTATTGAAAGAACAAATATATAATTCCTGAATCACGGCGCGAAAAACGCCCGGAGCCTCGCAGCCGCGTTTCATCTGCGCAGACTCCAGGCTGGCTGTGCTGTGATCAGCGGCAGCGCTGCTTCGTCAGGATGATCTCAGCGCCATTCCTCGCTATCAGCGTAAGTTCGTTTCTCTGAATCCTGAACCTCGACACGTGCGACAGCAGATCGAGGAACTCGTCCTCCTGCTTCATCAACTCAGGCCTTCCTCCCATCCGTGTCGTCACTCCTCGGCCTATGATGATCCTGCTGCCGTGTTTCAGCCACGCGACGTTGTAGCTGTTGACCGACGCGTTTCCGCTAATGCGCCCGTCGGAGTGGAAGGTGACTGTCACGTTTGAGCCATCGATGACATCGCTGCCGCCGATGCTCTTGGCTCTCCACTCGACTTCGGCCGGCAGGTCTTGGTCCGGCAGCCATATGCCGCCTCTCTCCATCCACGCCTCGTAGTCTGAGTAGTCATTTCCCTCAATCGACAGCATGGCCGCTGGGCCCTTGCTCCAGAAGACGGTGGCAGGGTCGTCCAACGCCTCGTATTTCGCGCCCGACGCCGACACAACTTGCCTCATCGCATAGTTTTTGCCGTCCGCCGTGAGGATCAGCCCGCCCTCGCCGAGCGAGTCCCTCAGTAACACGTAGCGTGTCTGTTCCAGACCCTCGATCGCAAAGACCGAGTATCCCCCGTTGCTCGAGAAGCAGGTCGATGGGTCGCCCGTAGCCTCATACCTCTCGCCCGAGGACGACCGCGCCCGATTTAGGACGTACATCCTGCCGTTCTTGTAGAAGAAGAGCTCATCCGTCGCGGAACTCGTATCCGCAAGCGCGCCCACCTCCAAAATAGCCAAAATCACCGCCGCGAGCATCGCCGCCTTGAAGAATTTTCCAGTCATGCCCCCTGCCTCCTTATTGGGTAGTATTGTTTTGGAGCGAATATATTTTACATCCCCCGGGGAAAAATAAAACGATAAATCTCGCGTTGTCATCGAAGAGACCGGCAGGGGACATCGAGACCATCATCTCGGGCGAAAGAGCGGGCTGACGCCGCTCAAAAATGACCGCGCTTACCAGACAGGCCATAATTCATTTGCTTTTGGCGATATGCGAGAGTATGCTGTAACAAGTCAAGGAAACGCTGATTTGCCGCTAAGGGTCTGAACGGCAAAGAGTCAAATCAAGCCGCGGCATGTTCCCTAAAACGCTTGAATGGCGTTTAGGTCGTTTAACCAGCGATTCCTTGACCAAGCACGTTTGGATTTGCGGGGGAGGGGTATGCGCGATGCCTGTGTGGGGTTTCTTATTGTCGTTCTTCATCGCCTTCTTGTGGGCTATCTCTCCCGTCCTCATGAAGGAGGGGTTGAAGAGCTGCTCTCCGAGCGAAGTGCCGGCTATTCGTTCCGCGGCGTTCGTGGTCGGCATGTCGATCATAATGTTGTATGCGCAGCCTGGCAGGATGCCATACCTGACGCCAAAGCTCCTGATGTACGCCTTCGCGAGCGTCGGCCTCTCCACATTCCTGGGCGATCTGCTGTACACGCAATCGATAAACCTGATAGGCGCGAGCCTGGCCGTCTCTGTGAGCAGCGCTTACCCGCTGGTGGTCACGTGCTTCTCCATACTGATCCTGGGCGAGAGGATCACATCCCTTGTGTGGGCCGGGACAATCCTGGTAATAGCGGGGCTCGCCGTCATAGAGATAGAGGCGTCAAGGGCGGTGAGGATGAAACAGGCGCCCAACTACGGGCTGGTCGACATCGCGGAGAGGTCCAAGGCGAGGCGCAATTTGGCGAAGGGGGTGTCGTTGGCGCTCTTCGCCGCGCTATGCTGGGGCATCAACATGCCGCTGATCAAGCTGACGATGGACGCCGGCGGATGGACGCCGATAGAGAACTACTTCGTCAGGAGCGTCACGTTCTTCATCCTGGCGTGGGGAATGAGGTGGATACAACAGCGGAAATTCCCCAACACCATCAGGCCAATCGAGAAAATCTCATTCAAATCCCTGATGGCGTTGATATTGAGCGCCTTGTTAGCGCTCGTACTGGGCGGCATACTCTACGGTTCTTGTATCGCGAATCTGCCCGTGTCCGTCGTCACCCCTATAACCGCGTCGAGCCCCTTCATCACCGCGATCTTGTCGCGTATCGCGTTCAAGGAGAGGATGTCGCTGATTCAAAGCGCGGGCGCATCGCTTGTCGTTGTCGGCTCGATAGCGGTCAGCCTTTGAGATCCACCCTGTTCCCACGCCCACTGCGCCCAGTCCCCGGTGTCTGTTGGTCCTCCGCGCGCAAGAGCGCGTTCGGCGAGATGTCCTCAAGCGCCGTAGCGTCCGCGACTGGCGCGGCGTGGTGTTCGGGCAGGGGCAGCCCCTGCACTATCGCCACGACGGTGTTGTGAATTTCCGTCAGCATCTCCGGTCCCAACACCTCCCTGTCCGCGTTCGGGCGCGCCTCGCCGTTCAGCTCGTACCAGTCGTCCAAGATGGTCTCCACCCCGTCCATGAACTCCACGGACGCCTCGGCGAACTTGCGTTCGTAATACTCCACCAACTCCTGGTTCTCGTTCGCCCTGGCTGTGTCGATCCTGTTGGTCAGAGTGTCGAGCTTTAGGATGAGCTTGTCGGTGTTCTGAGCGGCACTCCTGATCCGTTCCTCTATCTCGGGGTTTCTCGGGCTCACGGATTTTCCTCCTTAACAATAATTAAAACCTTGCTCGTCGTCATGCCCTCAGCGAGCCCATTCCGCTACGCGCTCGGCCAAGCGCGCGGATGCCCCGCGTTCATGCGTTAGGTCCCAGAAGGCGCGTGACATCTCCCTCAGCCTCTCCGGGGACGTAAGGAGCGATATGGCGAGGCGCGAGACGACTTCTGGCTTGAATATGCCCCTCACTTCCGGCGCTATCATCCTTCCGGCCAGTTTGTTTGGCAGGCTGACGCAACTCGTCCTGTCGTTGAGCCGGGTTATGTGGGTTCTCTTGAGCCGCCTTACGCCGGGAAGCCAGAGCGGCAAGATGCCGGGTATACCGTCCAGTGGGTACTCGTCCGCCCAGTCGAGCGGCAGTATCATTATAAACGGTATGTAGAGCGCGGCCGCCTGGAGGTTGTTCGTCCCCGGTACGGCTATGGCGAGCTGTGAGCAGTTCAGCGCCTCGAGCGTCCTCCCTCGAAGCGCGGTCCCCCACCTCCCGCCGCCAAGCTCTATCTCTCGAACCCGCTCCTTGCCCCTCCAAGAGATGCCGGCGTCCTTCAGCGATTCCATTAAAATATCCTCCCGCACTGTGGGCGCCAACGGGAACAGCACCCGCACGCCGGGGAATTTTTCCAGAATCAAACGAGAGATGGATACGAAGAGGGGAATTCCCCTGGAGTACTCGACCGGCCTGCTTCCGGCAAGGAATGTCAGCACCGGCTCGTCGGGTCCTATGCCGAGAGATCTCCTCGTCTCACCCTCGCTCTCGCCGAGTGATACGCTGTCCAGGATCAGGTTGCCGATGCGCTCGTATCTGTCGGGCGATAGCTTTGACGCCTTGAAACGCTCGAAGGCGGCATCGTCAGGCACGAAGAATTTGCTCACGAAACGCGACCAGCGGGGGCGTGAGGCGTACGCCCAGAGCGTGGCCCCGAGTCTCTTCGAGAGGAAGACGGAGAAGAAAAAGTCCCCTCCCATGTGCAGCACCATTTTCTTTTTCGGGGATACTTTCGCGCTTGCGTCGGCCTTCGCCAACTCGCCCGCGCGGTCCACCGTAACGCAGCGATCGGCCCCGCTGGCCGCGCCGTAGGAGAGCTCCGAGCCGCTCGCGTACTGGCATGGAAGTATGACGAGCGTGGTTCTGCAGCCCCGCGCCCTGGGGCGCAATTCGCGCAAGAACGGGATAACCCAGCCGGCGATCTCACCGGGCGAGTTTGTCGTTATATAGAGGTCGAGGGCTATGTCAGGCCGATCGGCTGAGCTCATCTCGAACTAAAAAATTTTGCCGGCACAACCGCGGTCAGCGAGGCCAGAAGGGGTTGAGACGTCTTTCGTCCCCTATAGTGGTGTCGGGGCCGTGGCCAGGATATACCCTCAGCGAGTCGCTGAAGCTCTCCAGCTTTTTGAGCGACTCAATCAAGGTCCCCTCGTCCCCTCCCGGCAGGTCAGACCTGCCTATGCTGCGGGCGAAAAGCGTGTCCCCTGAAATAAGCAGCTCCTCCCCGTCCTCGGTGGCGTAAAAGCAACAGCCGCCCGGGGTGTGGCCGGGTGTGTGTATCGTCTGGATCCTCATGTCTCCGACCTCGATGACGTCCCCGTCATTGAGGTTCGTCTCAGCGGCGCCGAACGCGACGGCGCGCCCCATGTCGTTCGAGAGGTTCATCGCCGCGCTGGTGACGCATGAGGCATCCTCGGAGTGGATTGCCACTCCGTCCGACGCCATCCCCCTGATCTCGCCTAGTCCCATCAAGTGGTCGCCGTGCCCATGCGTGAGGATTATCCTGCGCAGCGCGAGGCGCTCACCCTCGATAAAATCCCTGACCTCCTCCGTCGCGCCCCCCGGGTCGATCACGACCGCGTCTCCCGTTCTACTCCAGAGGACGTAGCAATTCGTCCATAGCACGCCAAGCTGAAAAAGTTTTATCCGCATTGTCCCGCCTCCAGCAGTTTTATTCTATATTATCGGCTGTTTAGGCATGTCGTCCGTATCGAGAATAATGGTGACCGGCCCCTCGTTCGTGAGACTCACCCTCATGTCGGCGCCGAATATCCCGGTTTCCACCGGAACACCCGCGTCACGCAGGAACTTCGCCAGCATCTCGTAGATGGCGTTACCATGCCCAGGCGGCGCCGCTGCCGCGAAAGATGGTCTCCTACCTCTTTTGCAGTCCGCGTACAGGGTGAACTGGGATATCAGGAGAATGCCGCCGCCAACGTCAAGTACGGATCTGTTCATCCTGCCCGACTCGTCGTCGAAGATGCGGATGCGCGCCATCTTGTCCGCCGCCCACGCGGCCTCCCGCGCGGTGTCGTCGGGCGACACCGCTACCAGCAGGCAGAGGCCCAACCCCGTCCTCCCCACCAGATCCCCATCCACAGTCACGCTTGCCGATGAAACTCTTTGCGCCACGATCCTCAACGCGAAAGCCCCGCTCCCTATCCCCTCGTAGTCTCGATGGTCCCGCTCATAAGGTTGATCCTCGCTATGATGCGGTACAGGTGTTCCAGATCCCACACTTGAAGCTCTATCACGAACCTGGTTCTCGTGCCGTTCACCACGGCGCCCCTTATGCTGGCTATCATCCCGTCCGTCTGGCTTATCGCAGCCCCCAGGTCCGCGAATACCCCAGCTCTGTCGTTGGCCTCCACCCTTATCCTCGCCGTGTATCTCGCGTCGCGTTTCTTCCCCCAACTGACCGAGACGCGCCTTTCGACCGGCGCCTTTTCGAGGTTGGCGCAGTCGTGGCGATGGACCGTGATGCCCCTGCTCTGCGTGACGCAGCCCACTATTTTGTCCCCCGGCACAGGACAGCAACACATGGAGAGCGAGACCAGCACCCCGCCGGCACCCTCTACTGAGACGACGGAATCGACCTCCTTCGGGATCTTCGCGGTGAGTTTCGACGGCATCTGGGCCGACTCCTCGTCGCGCGCTATATAGCCGTCCATTCGCGCTATCACGCCCTGCGCGCTGTGGTGAGCGTTGCCGACGGACATTATCAGGTCGTCCACGCTGGAGCACGCGAGGTCGTTGGCCACGCGGTTCAACGCGTGGGTGAAATTGTCGAGGGACAGCCCCTTCCCGGGGTTCCTGCGCTGTATCTCCCTCTCCAGGAGCTCGCGTCCCCTGTCGAGATACCCGTCGCGCTCCGCCCTGTCTATCTGGCGGAAGTAGCTTCGTATTTTGTTCCTGGTCCTGTTGGATTTGGCTATCTTGAGCCAATCCCGCGATGGCTTGCCCTGAGGGGAAGTCACTATCCTCACGATATCGCCGTTCTGCAGTATGTAGTCCATCGGAACTATCCGCCCGTTGACCATCGCGCCGACGCACTTGTGCCCGATCTCCGTGTGCACCGCATACGCGAAGTCTATCGGCGTCGACCCGGCGGGCACTGAGATAACCATACCCTGCGGGGTGAACACGAAGACCTCCGTCGAAAGGACGTCCGTCTTCAGGTGATCGAGAAAATCAGACGGCTCGGACTCGCTCTGGCTCTCAAGCGCCTGACGAATCCATGAGAGCTTTATGTCCATGTCGGTGACCTTGCTCTTCTGTTCCTTGTACTGCCAGTGGGCAGCGATCCCATATTCCGCGAGGCGGTGCATCTCCCACGTCCGTATCTGCACCTCCAGTGGGTCGCCCTCCGGCCCGACGACCGTCGAGTGCAGCGACTGGTACATGTTCCCCTTGGGGTTGGCGATATAGTCGTCGAACTGGCCCGGTATGGGCTTCCAGAGGGTATGGACGATGCCCAGCACCTGATAGCACTCCGCCAGGGTGTTCACGATGACGCGGAGTGCCAGGAGGTCATAGATCTGATCCAGGGATAGGTTCTTGCGGTTCATTTTCTCGTATATGCTGTAGTAGTGTTTGGGGCGCCCTAGTATCTCGGCGCGGACGCCCTCGGCACCAAGGCGCTCGCGCAGAATCTCCATGCCCTTCTTGAGGACGTTCTCGCTCTCCGGCATCTTCTTCCGCACCCGCCTGCGGATGTCGTAGTACATCTCGGGGTCTATCACCTTGAAGGACATGTCCTCGAGCTCCCTCTTTATATGGTAGATCCCGAGCCTGTGGGCCAGAGGGGCGTATATCTCGAGCGTCTCGTTGGCGATGGCGATCTGCTTCTCACGCTTGTGGCCGGTTATCGTGCTCATGTTGTGCACCCGGTCAGCCAGCTTTATCAGAACGACGCGGATATCCTTCGCCATGACGAGAAACATCTTGCGCAGGTTCTCCGCCTGATACTCCTCCACGTTCTTGAACGGAAGCCTTCCCAGCTTCGTCACCCCGTCGACTAGGGTGAGGACGTCCGGGCCGAACTTGGCTCCAAGATCCTCCGGAGTTATGGCGGTGTCCTCTATGACGTCGTGGAGCAGCGCCGCTATGAGGGTTTGGACGTCGAGCTGCATGTCCGAGAGCACGCTCGCTGCGCCGAGCGCGTGAACTATGTACGGGTCGTCATTGTGCCTGAGCTGGCTCCCGTGCGACTCCGCGGCGTACACGAAGGCATCCCCCATCTGCATCAGATCCTCCTTCTGCAGATAGCGGGATGCCCTGTACCAAAGCTCCTGCCACGATCTTCTGACGCTTGCCGCGCGCTGCTGGGCCGGGATCCTGCCGATGTAGCTCTCCATCAGCGCCCTCATGGCGCGGTCCATGTTGAGCTTCACCGCGCCATGAACGTTTGTGGGTTTCAGCGGCTGCGGATCTTTACCGGCCTCCGCCGTCTCGCCGGAGCTTTTCGGAGTGTCCTCTTCGTCCATGTCCGTTTCTACGCTGCCCCCACGACTATTTTTTCGAGCACTAGCTGAAGGCTCTCGCTCGACCTCCAAAAGTTCACGCGAGGCTTGTAAACCCAGCCTGACGGAGAAACCTCGTTCCTCAGCAGGTGATCGCCGGAGAACCCGAGCAGCTCGCGCCCCTCCACGAATATCTTCACGTGATTGCCCTTCCTGCCCATCGGCTCGGCGCAGATATCGCCTCTGTGCGAGCAATAGAGCCTTGGATGCGGGTTGCCCACGCCGAACGGGCCGAGGCGCTCCGCGTCGCGCCAGGAGACCAGGTCGATCTCGGCGGGGGACCAACGGAGGATATCCTCCTTTTCCGGAACGCACTCTATGTCGGACAGTATGTCCTCCAATTTGCGCTGCACGGACGGCCAGTTCACCGAGTCCACGCTGAACCCCGCAGCCATCCTGTGGCCTCCCCAGCTCATGAGGTCACCGGAGATCGAGGAGAGTATCGCCTCCGCGTCGACACCGGCCGGAACCCGCAGCGTGCCCCTGATGAGGGGTGTGTGGGCCGGGGCCGCCAGGACAACCGACGTGTTCCTCGAACAGCAGACCTGGCTCGCTACGCTGCTCAAGACCCCGGCGGGCCAGTCCTCCCCGTAGAGGACGTGCCTGGATTCGCCTCCGACCTTGCCTCTTTCTATGTCGCTGATTATTTTGGTCGACAGGTCGCGCCTTCGCCTGTTCAAATCTATCAGATCCTGGGCGTGCTGCTGCACGTCCCTGTTGGGGAAGAATATCTTCATCGACAGGTCCGCCAGCTCCAGCCTGCCCGCCGCGTTCAGGCACGGTATGATGCGCATCGACAGCGCATCGGTGTCCAGCGAGAGCACGTCGAGGTCGACGCCGCGCATAAGTGCCCGCAGGCCTGGACGCCTGCTTGAGCGGAGAATTTTCAAGCCTTCACGCACAATAGCCCGGTTGACCGGGGAGGACATGGGCACGCAGTCGGCTATGGTCGCCATCGCGGGGAGGTCGAGGTTGTCCGTCAGCCAATCTTTGGGAGCGAGCTCGTTCTTCCAGGCCCAACTCCACACGACACCGGCCGCGCAGAGTTTGCGCCCCTCCTCGTTCCCGTCGACGTGCGGATTTATCAGCGCATCGCTCGTCGCCAGCGCTCCTCTAGCCAGGTGATGGTCGAAAATAATCACCGGTATGCCGAACGACCTGGCGAGCTCCGCGGCCTCAACGTTCTGGGTGCCGCAGTCGACCACCACCAGAAGGTCGCACTTGCGGCTCGACTTCGCAAGCGTCCGAACCACACTGCCATGAAATCCGTAGCCCTGATTGTACCTGTGCGGGATGTAATACCGCACCCTCGCCCCGCGAAGCATGGCGAGCTCGATCATGAAGGTGGTGGAGGCTATCCCGTCGACGTCATAGTCCCCGTACACGACGATATTGCTGTTCTCCGAGACGGTGGACCATATCTCCCGCGCCGCGGCGGAACCGCTCCCCAGGTCGATCCTGTCCATCCAGTAGCCGAGATCGGGCTTGACCCACTTCAACCTCTCGTCCTGATGGGAGCCCTCACCCACCCCCCGCATCCAGAGCAGGGACGCCATGAAGTCCGTGCAGCGGAACTCCCTGGCGATGCCCCCTATAGAGCCGTTCGGCTCCCACAAGCGCAGTTTTTCTTCAGAACACGAGGGGATCAAACGGGACCCGTTCCCTTTTTCTCCAGATCCGGCCCATCGGACGGAGCGCGCTCGCTCTGACATGGCTCGGCCTGGCAGACTCCCTCCAGCGGCGCGTTCGCCTCCGACAAAGCGTGTTCGTCCGAAGCGCCGTGGCCGGCTGGCGGAGCCACGTGCTGGAGTGCCCCCAGCAGGGATTTTTTCTCCTCCTCGAGGTCCGCTATCCTTTTGTTGAGATCCTTAGTTGTTTTTCGGTTCTTGGAGTAAGTTTCGAACGTGGCTAAAATGGAAAAGAGCCACATCAGAACGGCGCCCAGCGAGAAGAGAATGGCCTCCCAAACCCCCTGTGGAAAACTTCTCTCGAACATAAAAAAACTGACTGATATCTCCGCCGCATTCTGAAACGCGTAAATTGCCGCAAGCAACATCGCCACCGCTATCGCAAGTATATAACTTCGCATATGAAGCGGGCACTTCCCTTCTTAAAAATTTTATTGATTATAGCACAAAACACAAACGTTAACGCTGGATACAACTGCTTGCGGCATAGTTTACCTTTTTCTTCACAATGCTTTTCGCTCAATTTCGCAAAAGGCCGATTCACGTATATAATTTCAACTATATCATTTCGCAATGTAAGATAACCATTAAAAGACAGGGAGGAATCATCATGCCAAATACAATTGATCTGCTGGGTGACAAAGCCGAGAGCATCCTGAACCACAAATGCGCCATAGCGAAGGAGACGTTATGCCTTCCCGGCCCCGACTACCTCGACAGGGCGTGGGCGTACTCCGACCGGCCGAACAGGGTGCTGGGTTCTCTGGCTGCCCTCTACAACACGGGCAGCCTCGCCGGCACCGGCTATGTCTCCATCCTTCCGGTCGATCAGGGCATCGAGCACAGCGCCGGCGCCAGTTTCTCGCCGAACCCGATGTACTTCGACCCCGAGAACATCGTCAAACTGGCCATAGAAGCGGGATGCAACGCTGTTGCCAGCACGCTCGGGGTGCTCGGCATGACCGCACGGAAGTACGCGCACAGGGTTCCCTATGTCGTCAAGATAAATCACAACGAGTTGCTCACCTACCCCAACAAACACGACCAGATCCTCTTCGCGTCCGTTGAACAGGCGTGGAACATGGGGGCCGCCGCAATCGGCGCCACCATCTACTTCGGAAGCGAGGAGTCCGGCCGCCAGATCGTCGAGATCAGCCAGGCGTTCGAGCGCGCCCACGAACTGGGCATGGCGACCATACTCTGGTGCTACCTGCGCAACAACGCATTCAGCGCGCGGGACGCGGACTACCATCTCGCGGCAGACCTCACGGGTCAGGCCAATCACATCGGCGTGACAATAGAGGCCGACATCATCAAACAGAAGCTGCCGGAGAACAACGGCGGCTTCACCGCTCTCAAATTCGGCAAATCATCCCCGCGAATGTACGACAAACTATCCACCGACCACCCGATCGACCTGACGCGCTACCAACTCCTGAACTGCTACTCCGGCAGGATCGCTCTCATCAACTCGGGCGGCGCCTCGGGGAATAACGATCTGGCCGAGGCGGTGTACACGGCGGCGGTAAACAAGCGTGCCGGCGGAAGCGGACTCATCTTAGGGCGCAAGGCGTTTCAGAAGCCGTTCGGCGAAGGTGCGGAACTCATAAGGGCGGTGCAGTCCGTCTACCTGGATCCCCAAATCACGATAGCGTGACGTCTCAGCGAAGCGGCGGCCTCACCATGAGGCCGCCGCTTCGTGCCGGCGCGTCTGGTTCAGGACCTGGTTTTTCGGATTATCCCCGCGCCCTCAAAGCAAGGCGGCCGTTTTTCTTGGTGTTACGCGCGGACACGTTGTTTATCTTGAAGAAATTCAGCTCACCTTGCAACGTATCCGCTAGAGACGTCAGGTCGTTGGCGCCAGTTGCCATGCGTTCGGCCGCCACCGCCACGTCTCCAATCCCGGAGCGGATGAACTCCCCCGCCTCGGCGGTGTTCCTGACCTTTGCCGTTATGCTCTCCACCGATTCAGCGATCTCCTCGCTCGAGGCAGCCTGCTCCTGCGATATAGCGGCAAGGTCCTGAGTGGCCCCGGCTATGTCCTTCAGGAACGAGAGCATGTTCTTTATGATATCCTCCGTCTCGCGCGACAGTTCCTTGGCCTCCTCCGATGCCTGCGCGTTGTCGAGGGAGATTCTCACTACGTGGTCGAGGTCGGCGGTTATGGTCTTGGCCAGCTCCTGGATGTTTTTGGCCGCGGAGTTGCTGTCCTCGGCCAGCTTACGTACCTCTTCCGCCACCACCGCGAAACCCCGGCCGGCGTCGCCCGCTCTGGCGGCCTCTATAGCCGCGTTCAGAGCCAACAGATTGGTCTGGTCGGCGATGCTGCCTATCTGAGTCACGAAGCTCTGTATCTGCCTCGTGCGTTCCCCCAGCTCCTGGACGGATTTGGCGGCCTCCGACACGTTGCCGGCGACGCCGTCTATGCCCTCCACGGCTTTTTGAACCGAGGCCATGCCGCTCTCCCCAGCCGACATGGCCTCTTCGACCTTGCGCGCGATGTCGGTTCCGCGCTCCGCCGTAGCCTGCGCCCCCGACGCGACCTCCTGGACGGAGGTGTTGACCTGCTCGCCGGTGCTAGCCAGCGCCTCCAGGTTGACGCTCATGTTGTCTACGTTGGCCTTGAACTCCTCGACCGAGGCGTTAGTCTCCTCAGCCAGAGACGAGAAGTCCTGTGCCGTGTCGTTGATGTCGCCGCTTGCCTCCTTGACGGAGCCGATGATCTGGGTCAGGTTGTTCGCCATGCCCTGCAGGCACTGCCCCATCACGGCTATTTCGTCCTTGCCGTCCGTGTCGAATTGTCCGCAGAGATCTCCCTGCGCAAACTGCATTATGTTCTGCCCCGTCTTCTTGACAGGCCCGGTTATCGTCCTGGCTATCAGCACGGATAGGACGAGGCCGATGACCAGCGCCGCCACCGACACGACCAGCGCCTCCAGCTGATCCGCTTTGGCGTTATTGGCGCCTTCCTCGCTCTCCTCGTCCGCGAACTTCACGAGCAGCCTGGCCAAGTCGTCGAGGTTGCCGATGTACTCGTTCTGGCTGAGCGTTATGTCCCCCTGGATGTTCACCCTGCGGTACATGTTCTTTATGGCATCCTCGTCGCCGGCCATCGCGGTGGCGATGACCTCGTCCTGTTTGGCCGCCGCGATTGCCCTGCTCTTAATAATCTTATCGAAAATGACCCTCCCCTCGCTGCTAACTATCCTCTTATCATAGCTCTCGAACAGCTCCGAGAGCGTGGCCCTGTCACTCTTTATCCTATCGGCTATGCTCTTCCTGCCCTCCGCCTCATAATCGAGCATGCGGGTGACACAGCGCCTGATCTCGCCCGCGATATACTTGGCGTCCAGGATCCTCATCGCCGGCTTCGCGTAATCCTTGTATATCAGGTTCGCGCTCGTCTCGATTTTTTCACTGGTCATGTACCCCATGTAAAATATGGTCATTTGCAAGACGACCATGACCGTGGTTAAGAGAAGAACCTTCGTCATTATGCTCAAGTTTCTGTAAACCCGCATAACACCGCCCCCTTTTGCGGATAATATTTTAAAAATTATGATATATCCGGGGGATGGAGGCCGCAAAGTGTAATTGCCTGAAAAAATCTGGATGATAAAACTGAATCGCTCACCGGCCTGGGTGGTCATGCCGGCCTCGGACGCGGCCAGCTTTATCAGTGCCTCCTTAACGCAACTTTAACTTTGGCGTAATCTTGCCGACATGAGACATTGGTAACATGACGTAACAAACTATCATGGAGGTGTTGGTTATCATGTCGTTATGGAGATCATCGCTCGCAATCTGTATCCTCGTGCCGTCGCTCGCATCGCTTCCCGTGCCCGCTCCGGCCGCCGAGCCCGAGCTCGTAGTGCTTCCCATCGACAGGGCCAAATTCTTGGCCGGACAGAAGTTCGATCTGGAGGTCGAACTTCGCGGAGCGGGCGACGGCGAGATCAAACTTCTGATTGACGGAGCGGACGCCGCGAAGTTCTTCGGCCGGGAGCCGACGGTCAAACGCGGTGAGGCCTTGAGCGGCTGCCGATTTGACGGCGTTGCCCTGAACAAGGCCGGGGCCGTCAGGGTGGAGGCTTTGGCCACGTCTGGGGGCAGGACGTACAAAAAGAGCGTGGGCTACGTCGTCGCCGCCCCTCAGCCGCAGGCGGCGAAGAACGTAATCCTGTTCATAGGCGATGGCATGGGGCTTCCCAGCCGGCAGATGGCGCGCATACTGTCCAAGGGGATAACGCAGGGAAAGTACAACGGGCTTCTAGACATGGAGCTGCTGGACGAGGGGACGGCGCTCATAAACACGTCGGGATACGACTCGCTGGTCACCGACTCCGCTAACAGCGCGTCCGCTTACGCCACAGGACACAAGTCCGTCGTGAACGCGATGGGAGTCTATGAGAACTCCGACCCCGATCCACTGGCCCACCCCAAGGTGGAGAACATAGCGGAGCTGGTGAAGCGCACGCGCGGCATGTCCGTCGGCCTGGTGACCACGTCTAACGTCACCGACGCGACGCCGGCCGCGATGGTGGCTCATACGAGGCGGCGCGCGGAGCAGAACTTCATCGCCGGCGAGATGCTGAAGGCCGACGTCGTCATGGGTGGTGGCTCGTGGCAGTTCATACCTCAGAGCTCTCCGGGCTCACGCCGCAAGGACGACCGCAACCTGGTGGAGGAGTTCAAGTCGAAGGGTTACGCGTTCGCCGGGACCCGCGGCGAGCTCGCGTCCATCGACAGCGGCAGGATACTGGGGCTCTTCAACCTGGACAACATGAACGTATACCTGGACAGGGAGATATTGAAGGATCCCAGAGTTCTCGGCGGTTTCACCGACCAGCCGGGCCTGGTCGAGATGACGCGGAAGGCCATCGGCGCGCTCAGCAAAAACGAAAACGGATTCTTCCTGATGGTTGAGGGCGCGTGCATCGACAAGCAGCTTCACGCGATGGATTGGGAACGCTCCGCCTACGACACGATAGAGTTCGACAAGGCGATAGCCGCGGCGCGCGAGTTCGCGGCAAAGGATGGGTCTACGCTGATCCTGGCGACGGCTGACCACTCCCACGGGGTCAGCATAATGGGTACATACCACGAGCGCGACGGCAAAACCGGCCGCGAGGCTGTCCGCACCTACGCCAACTCGATATACCCGACATTCCTGGACGCCGACGGCGACGGCTTCCCTGACGACCCCGCACCCGACGTGACGCTCGCCATAGGGTATGCCAACCATCCTGACTACTACGAGGATTTCAAATTCCGCAAAAAACCGGCATCACCGGCGATAATGTCCGGGGGCGCGGCCATAGCCAATGAGGCGCGGGCCCGCGGCGGGGTGATGTACATGGGCAACATACCCGTCAGCGAGTCCCAGGAGGTTCACACCGCCGATGACGTGCCGCTCTCGGCCGCTGGGCCCGGCGCGGATTATTTCAGGGGGGTCATGGACAATACAGAGGTGTTCTTCGGCATCGTGAGAGCCCTTGGAATAGACCTGACGAAGAAATAGTCGATGCTTAAAACACACATCACCATGAGAGAGGCCGCTCCTTGGCCTCTCCTCTCCAAATACAGAATCAGGCCGGTTATTCTTCTGATTTTCCTCTCACTTTCCCAC
>JAISZL010000042.1 GCA_031269245.1 Synergistaceae bacterium
AACTTATGACGAGATGGTTAAAAGCATGAAAACGGCTCTCAGCTGCTTTACGAAATCAGATATCGCAAACTGGTTTTCGCATGATGGATATAATGCTAATTAATAATGGATTCGCTATATATGCCGCCGAGGGAGGTCTATGTCCGACCATTTTAGATTGAACAGCGCATTACGGCGGATACCTGTATTCAAGCTCAATAAAACCGCCGGATAGAGATAATCGGCAAACTCGACTGCGTTTTTCTCAGCGTTCTGTTCGCGTATACGATTTTCGCGCGTGATAAGGGCGTTTTCGAGCCGCTCGCGCTCATCGACCGTTAGAAAGCGTACCTTTTGTTCGGAATCCAGTTCTTTTCTTTTGGCAACGTGTTCTATCGGGTTTGTCGCAAGTCTTTTCGTTTTTACGCCCCAATTTAACGCGGCTTTCAACGCCGCCACAATTTTATTGGCCGTAGCGGCTTTCGCGCCGGACTCGATACGCTGTTTGATCCACTTGTCAAAGGTATCGCCGTCAAGTTCGTCGATTGGCCTATTGAAGAATTTTTTGAAGTTCGACGTGATTTTACGCGCCGTTTCTTTTGCGCTTTTCAGCTCGTTACAGCGGAGGGGGAAATACGTATTCGTCAAAAAATCCCCGAGCGTCAATTTTTCGATCGGTTTCTCCTTGCGGATGTTTTCGCCTTGGACTACCTGTCCCGCAAGTTTCTTCACCATCTCACGCGCTTGCGCTACTGTTAGCGCGTCCACCGAACCGAGTTTACGAAAAGCCTTTTTTCCGTCAGATCCCCGATAGTTGTAATACCAGATTTTCGATTCCTTGCCTACATATAATTTTAATCCTCTAATTTCGTCGTCCGAAATCCAACGTGGTTTATCCGATGCTTCAATTTTTGCGACTTTCATTTGAGTAAAACGCATCATATAACCCCCATTTACTTTATACCATATTTATACCACAGACAGTATATCACGCCGAAAAAAATCGAAAAAGAGAGAAAAGAAATAACGGCATAATATGTTGATATTGCTAATAATAATGGTATTTATATAGAAATAGCAATATCGCGTCGGAATGAAATACTCGGGTTCTCAGCCAGGTAACAGAGGTTCGAATCCCCTTGGGACTGCCAAGTGATACTAAGGCTTCAGGGGAATAGCCCTTGAAGCCTTTTCCGTTCCTTAGAGCCCTTCTAATATCTTTTTAATAACAAAGACACAAACGCCAGTCTAACCATATTCAGCGATGTTTCAATGAGATGTTCGCAGTTTTTTCCACATTCATCCGCATTTATCAAGCCAACCACAAAACTTCTCTCTACAATCCATCTCTTGGGCATTATAACGAACTTATGCGATTCTGGTCGTTTAGCAATTTCTACTTCCGCATACTTGGCTGTGGATTTCTGCCCGCTGTATATCTCTACAAGCTTGGCAAGAATACAATCCAATACCGATTCCTCTTTTTCGTTTTTCTTTGTCCATATGCGGTAGTAATAGTTTACAAGTTTCCAGTTTGGGAAATCATGGGGCAAATTTCGCCACGCGCAAGCATTCTTTAACAGATACAATATTGCGCAAAAAATCTCATAAAGATCAACCTTACGCGGTCGCGTCTTCTTCTTTGTGGATTCTAGTTCCCGCGAAATCGCGGCAAACTGTTTCCTGCTTACATCACTGTCATATGCCTGGCGTGCATTTACCCTCTCCCATCCGCGTATGCTTTGACCATTTATATAATACACCACAGACAAGGGTTTTTAGACAGGCTCTTAAGCCGAATTTCCCCCAAAAACGCTGGTATGAGAATAGCTCCTCCCGTCGGAGTAGAATTTTTATCCTCGTTGATTTTGATCTGGTATTTTTCCGTATTGAACGGCATAATATATACACCTCGCTGGTGAAAGCTTTTGTTCCTGTAAACATAGCTTAATTGATATGAGGCATATGAAGCATGTATTTACTTTCTTATACGTTGGTGAGGTCAAATAAATATGAGGGACATCACAAAGTCATTCCGCGGTTGCATCGAGAGTTTGCTTAACAAGATGGGGCTTGGGATGCGCGGCAAGCTGATAATTATTTTCGTGATCATAAAAGTTATCCCTATGGTCTTGCTCGCCCTTATAGCGTGGAGGCAGGCGCGACTTCTTGGCGATGAGCTGAACAGGCGGACCGAGGAGTTGCGGTTGAGCGCAAACGAGGCGTTGTCGAAAACCGGGAGCGTAGCCGTGCGGGACTCGGTCGCGGCCTTGGATGGCAGGGCAACCGAGGACATCGAGCGCATTACGACCGATACGGCGCGGCGAATAGCTGAATTCCTCTACGCGCGGGATGACGACATAAGATATTTGGCGTCGGTAAATCAGTCGGAGGAGTTGTTTCGCTTTTTTCTTGGAAGCCGCAAGGGGTTGCTCATCAAAAAGAGAAAATGGAAGCTCGCTCCGGATCAAAAATCGTGGGTTCCCGACGTGCTCGTGAACGTTCCAATCCCTCCTGATGCGGAATCTTCGAACCGGGAGAATGACAACAGCTTCCACTATCGCCCCCCGGACTCGTTCGAATATGAGAACCGTCCCTACTACCTGGAGGCCACGTTTGTAGACCTCAACGGAAAGGAGACGATCAAGACGACTACATCGGATCTGATGGACCTGTCGCTTAAGGACGTCTCCGACCGCCGGAATACGTATGTGCGCGCGGAGACGTACTTCGCCGAGCTGAAGCGGCTCAAGCCGGGTGAGATATACGTCTCCGACGTGATAGGGGCGTACGTCCCGTCCAAGCTGATAGGCATGTACACCCCGGAGAACGCGAATAGGCTGGGGATCGACTTCGCTCCCGAGGAGGAGGCCTACGCCGGCAGGGAAAATCCAAACGGGAAGCGCTTCAAGGGGCTTGTGCGGTGGGCAACCCCAGTCGTCGAGAACGGCGGTATCGTGGGCTACGTCACCCTCGCGCTCGATCACGACCACATCATGGAGTTCACCGACCACATCGTTCCGACCGGCGACCGCTACACGGAGATACCGAGCGCGTATGAGGGAAACTACGCCTTCATATGGGACTACAAGTGCAGGAGCATAGCGCACCCGCGGCATCATTCAATCGTCGGCTACGACCCCGAGACGGGCTATCCGCAGGTCCCGTGGCTCGAGGAGAGCATCTACGAGGCCTGGCAGGCGAGCGGGAATAGCTACGTTGATTTCATAGAGGACCAGCCGGTGTTCGTCGAGCAATCCGTTAACAAGAGACCGGCCAAGGCGCTTACGGACAAGGGCTTCGTTGGGCTGGACGGGCGGTATCTCAATTTCGCGCCTCAGTGCACCGGCTGGTTCGACCTGACCGCCGAGGGAGGCTCCGGGTCGTTCGTCATCCTGTGGAGTGGGCTGACGAAACTCACAACAGCCGCCACCATCCCATACTACACCGGCCAGTACGGCAAGTCGAGGCGCGGGTTTGCCTTCGTCACCATAGGCGCCGGCCTGGACGACTTTCATCGCCCGGCGAAGGAGACGGAGCGGGCCTTGAGCAAGGTCATACAGTCGGCCAACAAGGACCTGGACAAGGCGGCGAGGCAGGCTGACGCCGCGATCTCCGCCAATCTCGCCGACACAACCTACCAACTGGTTGCATCGGCGGCGGCGATGATAGTCTTGGTGGTCTTGATCGCGATCTGGATGGCCTCCGTATTCACCAGGAGCATCACCAGCCTCATAAAGGGCATATCGCGCTTCCGCGCGGGCGAAAGGCACTTCCGCTTCAACTCACCAGTCAAGGACGAGCTGGGCACCCTGGCGGACTCCTTCGACGACATGGCCGACAGCATCGTGGCGAGCGTCAGCACGCCCCTCACCATAATGGACATGAACCTGAACATACTCTACATGAACGACTATGGCCTGGAGCCGCAGGGGAAGAAACTGTCGGATGTACTAGGCAAGCCCTACGGGGAGAACAGCTTCTACCCCTGTGGGAGCAAGTACTGCCCGATAACGGCGCTACGCGAGGGCAGGGAGGCAGAGGCGATGCACGTGAACGATCGGTACGTCAGGGGATCCGCCACCTACCTGACGGACAAAAACGACGATCGGATAGGCTACATAATCCAGAGCACCGACCTCACGGAGATCGTGCTGGAGCATAACGAGCTGCGCAAGACTAAGATGGAGCTCGAGCGGGCCGTTTCCAACGCCAACAGGGCCAACGAGTACAAGGGCGAGTTCCTGGCCCGCATGAGCCATGAGATCCGAACGCCCATGAACGCCATCATGGGCATGACCAACATCGTCAAGAGAAAGCTTTCGAAGGAAGAGACCTCGCCGCAGGACGTGCTCGCAAACGTCCGCCAGATCGAGACGTCCTCGCACCACCTCCTGGGGCTTCTCAACGACGTGCTCGACATATCTAAGATAGAGGCGGGCAAGATGGAGCTGACCGAGGAGGCGGTCGACGTCAAAAAACTCGCCGGCACGATAGTTACGATCATCAGACCTCGATGCGAGGAGAAGAACATCGACTTCGAGATATCAATCGGCGTGCCGGACGGCACGACCGTGATGAGCGACTCGCTCCGTCTGAGGCAGGTGATGATAAACCTGCTCGGCAACGCCGTGAAATTCACCCCGGAGTGCGGGACGATAGAGTTCTCCATAGGGCTGGAGGACGCCAGGGACGGTAAGGTCCTGCTGAGGTTTGCGGTGAGGGACACGGGAATAGGCATTTCGACTGAGGTGATGGCCTCCCTGTTCCAGCCCTTCGAGCAGGGCAGCTCCTCCGTGTCGAAAAAGTACGGAGGCACGGGCCTTGGCCTCGCCATCAGCAGGAACATCGTCCGTCTGCTCGGGGGAGACATAGTCGTGGAGAGCGAGGTCGGAGTCGGCAGCGTGTTCAGCTTCAGCCTCTGGTTGCCGGAGTTGAGGGTGAACTTGATGGATATCGACACAGCCCATGACGGTCATGACCAGTTTCTGGGCAAACGCGCCCTTCTTGCGGACGACGTGGACATAAACAGGATGATAGTGATCGACCTTCTTTCGCCCACCGGCATCGACATCGACGAGGCCGAGGACGGAGAGAGGGCGCTCAGGATGTTCGAGAGCTCCCCTCCCAACACCTACGACATCATCTACATGGACGTTCAGATGCCTAAGATGGACGGATACGAGTCCGCGTCGGCGATAAGGGCGCTTGACAGGCCCGACGCCAAGACGGTGCCGATAGTCGCCTTAACGGCCAATGCGTTCAAGGAGGACATCGACAATTCGATGCGCCACGGCATGAACGCGCACCTTGCGAAGCCGCTGGACATCGAGAAGATGATAGAGGTCACGTTCAAGTGCTTGGCCGAGGCGAAGAGGCATTGAACGGGGATTACGCAAATGATGCGGGGTGAGCGTGCACCGTGCGAGGTTGGGCTTCACGAGGACGTTCGTGTCACGGAGGCGTCGACGGAGCCGTCCTTGAAGCGGATACTGATGGGATCGCCGGGCTTCACCTCGCCAACGCTTCTGATCGTCCTGCCGCTTGGGCCGTTGCATATAGCGTAGCCCCGCGCAAGGACCGCGAGAGGGGACATTGCGTCGAGGGCCGACGCTGCGGAGGCTAACGCGGCCTCGCACCGATCCATCTTACCCCCGCAGAGGATTTTCATCCTGTCGAACGCGCCCTCCAAAAGGTCCTGGCGCCCGGATATCATGCGAGTCATTGCGGAGGATAGCTTTTCGCCCCTTCTCTCGAGTGCCGTGCCGAACCTGTCGCACGACCTGAGCGCACGCGCGCTCAGGATATTCATTGCGTGAACCAGATTGTGTTTGATGTCCTCCGAATCGGGGAATACTCGCTCCGCCGCCGCCGACGGGGTCGGCAGAGCCGCGTCCGAGGCCATGTCGGCGAGTGAACTGTCGATCTGATGCCCGACGCCGGTGACGACCGGTATCGGGCAGCTTCGCACCGCTCTGACGACCCTCTCGTCGTCGAACGGCGAGAGGTCGTCCTTGGCGCCGCCTCCGCGAGCCAATATCACGCAGTCGAGGCCACGCGCGGCACCAGCGATCGAGAGCGCGCGAACCACCTGCTCCGGCGCGTCGACGCCCTGCACTGTGGCTGGAATGACTGCTATGTCGACGTGAGGCGCTCTCTTCAGCGATACCTCCAGTATGTCCTGAAGTGCCGCGCCAGTCGGGGAGGTCACGACGGCGACCTTGGAGGGGTACTTCGGGATGGCCCGCTTGTGCCGGACGTCGAACAGCCCCTCCCTCTCAAGAAGGGCTTGAAGCTCGTCCCTGGCCCTTTTCTGCGCGCCCAGGCCGATTGGCATCAGACGGACGGCGTATAGTTGGTACGTGCCTCCCTTTGCGTAGACCTCCACGCTCCCCGTGGCCATCGCCTCGTCCCCATCCTTGGGCCACGCAATGACTGACGCCGCGTGGGACCGGAACAGCACCGCGGATATTTTGGATTCGGCGCCCTGGAGCGTGAAGTACACGTGCCCGCTGCTGTGGCGTTTGAAGCCCTGTATCTCGCCTCGCACAGCGATGTTGCGAAATCGGCCCGACGAAGCGATGGTGAGCCTTATCGCGCCGGACAGCTCGTCGACGGTTTGTATGCTTGTGGGCTGTGGTTGGGGAAGCGGCGTTATGAAGGCCCCGTCACGCATCTTTTTCCGTTCCCTTCTCCGACGCGATCTCGCCCGCGTTGCCCTCCGCCCGGACGATGCGGCCCAGAACCCCGTTCACGAACCTGCTCGACTCGACGGTGCCGAACATCTTGGTCAGCTCGACCGCCTCTGAGATCGCCACCGCGACTGGTACTGAGCGTTCCATCAGCCCCTCGCATATAGCCATCCGTATCGCCGCCCTGTCCACCGCCACCATGCGCTCAGTGCGCCATCCCACGATGTGCTCGCGCAGGATCTCGTCTATGTCGTCGGCGTGCCTGAACGCGGACAACACGAGTGATTTGGCGTAACTCACCGCGTCGGCGTGCTCCTCATCGAATGGGAACATATCTATGGCCTCGCGCGGCGACAGATCTGGGCGCAAATCAAGCTCATACATTAATTGCAGGGCGATTTCCCTCGCCCTGCGTCTCCGTTGCGGCAATGATGCCTTGCCCAAAAAATCATCTCCTGAAATCTTTTAAATCGCTTACGAGCTTCGAGATAAGTTTGTTGCCATCCTCAGACAACGCGAGCCACGCGACGACGTAGCCGAAGAAAGTCGACCCGGCCACCCATGCCAAGCCTCTGACTCCGAGGTTCGCGAGAGCGGCCGCACCCCCGGCGCCCAGTGCCCACGCGAGCGGTTTTCGCCAAAGCGGCAGTTTGTCCATCTCGTCAGGGGACCTGCGAGTCCAATGGATATGAACCGCTATCCCGACGGGCTTGAAGAACTCCTCGAACTTGTCCATGAGGGCGAGCCTCTTCTGAGGGTCGTCCTTCTCCGGAAGTGTAATATATATGTTCATGAGGCTCTGATTTCCGTCGAAGGACACCTCCTGGCAATATAAATCAACCGGCAAACGCTTCGCCACTATCTGCCTGAACGCGTCTCCATCAAGCCATATCTTTCCGCGCTTCGTTATGGTCCACAGGAAAAGCATCGTGCCACCCCCTCAGGACGCACGGACATGGGCCGGGATCATGCCTGGTTCGATATCGATGGGTCCGCCGCGAACCCCTCCGCCGCGTCCGCCGGCGCGCTCTTCTCCACGAACGTGATGCCCTGCACATAGACGTTAACGGCTTTCACGGAGTAGCCGGTGTAGCGCTCCACCTGATCCTTGATCGCCTCCTGCACGTCCCAGCAGACGTCAGGGATCCTAAGGCTGTACTTCACCGAGATATACGTGTCGACCTGGATCTCAGGGACATCTCCTTCGGAAATCGTAATCCGGACCCCGTTCGAGGCCTTACGCCCCATGCGGAGGTTTGCCATCAGGCCCGGGTTCGCCGGTTGAGCGCCGTCCACCGAGAGCAGCGCCTTCACCGCCAGTTGGGATATGACATCCTCCGAGATGCGGATCTTTCCATCAAGCCCCGCCTGGTCGGCTGTCGTAGTCGGCTCGGTGTTCTCCTGTTCGTCGTTGACATCCCTCTCCGTCTGATCATTAGACTCCACTCTTATTGCCTCCCTCCAGCATTGAGCCGGATCAGTGTCCGGCACTTGGTGTTTCGATATTTTAACACGCGGGAAATCGGATAAACATAGCTTAAACAATTTCACCGGCTAAAACGTTTGGCGCGGCAACCCGAGCGCAACGCCCGATAAACCCGGCGGCGAGTCCTTATATGATTTTCCCCTTGTTGAAGGGTTCCCCGCAGTGAGGACAGAGGAGGTCCTCGTCGTCGTCGTAAGCGTCCGGCTGATAGAAGAAGTCCTTGCCGCAACCCGGGCACGTGGCCGACTGATACTCCTCTTCTTCGTCGTCGCCGAACTCGTCCTCCTCGCAGCCGCAGTCGCATGAGTCGTCGAACTCAGGGTCCAATTTCTCGTGAAGCTCCATGATATCGTCCTCGAGATCCTCCACGTAATCCCTGATGTCCCCCTGCGACTCGGCGATGTCGTCGAGTTCCTCGGCTATGGAGTCGAGCGCTCCCAGAAGGGCCTCATGAAACTTTGCGGAAGCTGGATCCTCTTTCATATTCTGGCCCTCGATCAATCCGCGTAAATAGGCGATTTTCTCACGTGCGCTCATTAGTTATTCCTCCTCATTTATTTATGTCGCTGGGGCCATTCAATCAGAGTCCCTTAGCCCTTTTTAGCCCTCTCCAAGTACTCCCCGGTGCGGGTGTCGACCACTATTGTCTCGCCGTTTTCAACGAAGAACGGCACAGTCACCACCAGGCCCGTCTCCGTCGCCGCCGGTTTGCCGCCTCCTGACGCCGTATCGCCCTTGAACCCCGGAGGCGTGTCGGTCACCGCGAGCTCGACGGACTTCGGAAGCTCAATGCCCATGACCCGTCCCTCGTACATCTCGAAACTGACCTCGATGTTGTCGACGAGGTATTTCGCGGTTTCCCCGAGTACGTCCTTGGACAGATACACCTGGTCGAAGGACTCCATGTCCATGAAGACGTAGTCGTCCCCGTCATGGTATTGATATTGGGCAGGGCGCTCGTCGAAGATTATTCGCTCGAAGCGCTCCCCGGATTTGAACGACTGCTCGACCGAAGACCCCGTGTCCAGATTTCGAAGTTTGCCTCTGACGATAGCGCCTCCCCGGCCCATCTTATGGTGGGAGCACTCGAGGATTACCCACATGCCCCCCTCCCACTTGATCTTCAGCCCCGGCCTGAAATCGCTCGTGTCCACCACTTGTGCCATAGACAAACCTCCTCTTGAAAAGTAGCATAATAATACCACGATATAATTTATTCTACGAGTTCAATGCCCCGGCCTTCAAAAAAAGTTGAGCGCAAAAGGACGCCGGCGCCTTGCGAAAACGGCGTCGGCTGTGTCTTTTGTCCCGTGAAAAATCAGTCTTTTATGAAGAATACCGCCGGCAAAAAAATGCGGAAAGCGCGGCGTGCCCCTCCGTCCCCGCCTCGTCACCCGAGCAGGCGCTCGAGCTCCTTCGTGTCGTACGAATACGTGAACGCGTCCGACCTTGCTATGTACCCCTCCGACACCAGCCTCGCGAGGTCCTGGTCCATCGTGTGCATCCCTAGCGCCGCCCCCGTCTGCATGACACCTTTGATCTGCGACGTCTTTGCCTCCCTGATGCAGTTGCGGATGGCGGGGTTGGCTATCAGAAGCTCCGTAGCGACCATTCGCCCGCCTCCCGGTAACGGAAGGAGCTGCTGCGAGCAAATGCCCACCAATATATTGGCCACCTGCATTCTGACCTGCTGCTGCTGGTGAGGGGGGAACACGTCTATCATGCGGTCGATGGTCTGCGACGCGTCGGGGGTGTGAAGCGTCCCGAAGACGAGGTGCCCGGTCTCTGCCGCTGTGACGGCCGCTGAGACCGTCTCCAGGTCCCTCATCTCTCCTATGAGTATCACGTCGGGGTCCTGGCGCAGCGCGCGCTTCAGTGCCTCCTGGAAACTTCTCGTGTCGCTGCCGATCTCCCTCTGGTGTATTATCGAGCGTTCGGACATATATAGATACTCTATGGGGTCCTCTATGGTGATGATGTGACAGTACCTGGTCATATTTATCTGCTGGACTATGGCGGCGAGCGTCGTCGACTTTCCGGAGCCGGTCGGGCCGGTTACGAGAAAGAGCCCCCTTATGCGGTTTGCCACGTCCTCTACGGCGGGTGAGAGCATCAGCTGTTTCGTCGTGCGTATGTTCGACGTGATGACGCGAAGGGCGGTGCATAGATTCCCCCTCTCATACGAGCAGTTGCCTCGGAAACGGGACGATACGTCCTCGGACGCGTGAAACGAGAAGCTGAAATCGAGCTCCTTGTCCCTGTGAAGCGTCTCGAGCTGGGTGGGCGAGAGTATCTGCGACAGCATCTCCAAATGCTCGCTTGACGTCAGGGGATCGCCTATGAAGTTGAGCTGTCCATCCATTCGGATGGCGGCGGGGATGCCTACGCTGAGATGGAGATCACTGCCTTTTTTCTTGAGTACTTCCGAAAGCAGGACGTGTATGGAATAGGCGGGCATATCACTCTACCCCCTCATTCGTTATGCACGCTGAGAGCGAGCATTTCTTCTATAGACGTGACGCCCGACAGGACGTTTCTCATGGCGCTCTGAACCAGCAGGTGCATCCCGTTTTCCATGGCCGCGTCCCGGATCGTGGGGACGGACGCTCCGTCGTTGACGAGCGCCTTCAGGCGTTCGTTTACCTCCATGATCTCCACGATCGCGACCCTGCCCTTGTACCCGGTGCCGCGGCACTCGTCGCATCCGACTGGGGCGTAGACCCTGACGCCGTCGGGGAGCCCATGCGCGCTGGCTATCGCGGAGGGCATGGCGTACTCCGCCTTGCACTTGGGACACAGCCTTCGCAGCAGCCTCTGGGCGACCACGGTGACGAGCGACGTCGATATGAGGTACGGGGCGATGCCCATGTCGACCATGCGCACGATCGAGCTGGGGGCGTCGTTTGTGTGCAGGGTGGAGAGCACGAGGTGCCCCGTGAGAGCGGCTCGGATCGCGAGCTCCGCCGTTGGGAAATCCCGAACCTCGCCGACCATTATCTTGTCCGGGTCCTGCCTCAATATCGAGCGTAGCGCCTCTGTGAAGGTGAGCCCGGCCTTTTCGTTGACCTGCACTTGGTTTATCCCGGCCACAGTGTACTCGACGGGGTCCTCGACGGTGATGATGTTGACGTCAGGGGTGTTGAGTATCTCCAGGAGGGAGTAGAGCGTGGTGGACTTTCCGGAGCCGGTGGGACCCGTTATCAGGAAAATTCCGTGCGGCGCGTGGATGTTCCTGGTCATCTTTTCGATATCGTCGTCGAAGAGTCCCAGATTCGTCAGCCCGACCTTCGACGCGCCCTGGTCGAGAAGCCTCATGACCACCTTTTCGCCGTATATCGCGGGGAGGGAGTTCACTCGGAGGTCGATCCGCCTGTCCAATACCTTCACGACGATGCGGCCGTCCTGCGGTTTCCTGCGCTCGGAGATGTCCATGCCGGCGATTATTTTGAGTCTCGATATGACGGCAGGGTGCAACGGCGCCGGATATTCGATGTACTCAAACAGGGACCCGTCTATGCGGTAGCGGACCTTAGCTACTTTCTCGTAGACCTCGACGTGGACGTCCGACACCTGGTCCTTGACGGCCTGCTCCAAAATGTTGCTGACGAGCCGCACGACCGGCGCGTCGTCAGCGGAAACTCCTACTACGTCCTGGGTCGACCCCGCTGTGACGATCGCCCTCGCGAAATCGTCCTCAGCCGCGGCGACCTCGCCTATCGCGTCCTCGAGGCTGCTCCTGACCTTGTAGAAATTCATCAGCGCGCGCCTCACGTCGGACGCGGTGGCGACGTTTATGTCGAACTCGGCGTTGGTGATCATCCTCAGTTCGTCAACAGCTATGACGTTCAACGGGTCGGACATCGCTATCGCTATCTTGCCGGATTCGAGTATCGCTAGAGGGACTACCTCGAGCCTCTGGGCCACCGCCTCTGGAATTATCTTGACAGCCTCTTTTGACGGTTTATACTTGGAAAGCGATATAAACGGCAACTTCAGCTGTCTGCTCAACGCATCCGCCAGTTGGCGCTCTGTGAGCCAGCCATTTTTCAGCAGGATTTCGCCAAGCCGCATCCTCGAGATCTTCTGCTCCTCGAGCGCCGCC
The DNA here is from genome assembly GCA_031269245.1 of Synergistaceae bacterium. Lineage (GTDB taxonomy): Bacteria > Synergistota > Synergistia > Synergistales > Synergistaceae > JAIRKI01. Next base: position 12,260 of record JAISZL010000042.1, read on the forward strand.
TCCAAGGTGCTTTTGGAGATCGCTCCCGCATCGACAAGCAGGTCGCCAAGTTTTAAGTGTCTCCAATCCTCACCCATAAGGGTCACTCCGTTCTATGACATTATTTCGCGAACATTACCGAAGCATTATAACTTAAAGTGCTGTTGGCGCGCAAGCAAATGACTGGCCGCTCCAGGACTGGGCGATGCCTTTTGAAGGTTTTGTCGCATCAGCGCCGCAATGGCGGAAAGCCCGATTCCTCCATGATTCCGCTGGCCCAGTTTTCGTCCTCGGAGATTCGCCTGTACAAAGCGGGCACGCCGTAGTTCGAGAGCTCGCGCGATATAAACGCGACCATGTTCTCGATGGAGAGCGACGAAACGTATTCCGCCAGGTTCTGAGAGGACGCCCCGTATTGGAACGCGTCGAGCGCCCAGACGCGCGCGCGCGCGCTACTCACCAGGTAGGGCAGCGCGTATTTGCACGACAGGAAAAATCCCCTCTCGCCTCCGGCCATGACGCTGTCCCACTCCACGTAGTCGAGGTCGAGCAGCATCTTGTCATCCTCTCCCTCCTCGTCGCGATGGCCGAATACGTAAAACAGCGAGTCGATTCCGCCAAGCCTCTCCGCCGTCTCTATGACGGCGCCTGACAGCTCCGGTGCGCTGAAGTCCTTGACGGGCAGGCATATCGACACCGCGCCGAGCGCCCGAAGCTCACCCTCAATGGCCCGTGCCTCCTCCTCCGGCCCGCCGTAGGTGAAGCTGACGGAAAAACCCCTCCTCGCCAGGAGACGGCAGAGCTCCCTCGAAAATTTGCCGGTTCCGTTAGTGACAAACGCCGCAACCATACTTCGTACCCCCCATAGCCGCGCGCCGTTCGCCAAATAACACGTCAGCGCGCGCGTAACGCGCTTGAATGTAAATTTTACACCATTAACAACGGACTATCGATCGCGAATTGGTATCATCGCGTCAAAGCGGCGTTCGGGGGTTCGCCGGCTTATTGTAAAGATAGTGTTAATAAATAGAGCCTAAAGTCATATTGATGCCATGACGCCATTGACATATTATTAAAACAGAGGTAAAAAGATAATAATTAGTTTTAGGTAAAGACCGTAGAAGCTGCAATGGGTTGAATATGTAATTTGAAGATGCTTATGTAAATGGGTGAAGGTATATGTTCTTATAAAGCTAAGCGGGTGAATACGCGAAACCCGCGTAATAGAATGCCTCGTTGAGATATACTTGTTCTATTGACGTTGTTTGGTTTTTATTTTTTTTTGCAAGGAATGGAGGATATTGGATGATCGACAGCGCCCGCGTAAAACCGCTTAACAGGTCAGATGATTTCGACTTGTCTCTAAAAGCGATGCCAACGTCCAGGCACGACAAGGATGTAAGTGCCCAGCCATTCATGGATGTGTTGAAACAAAGCGTTATGAAGGTCAACGATGCGCAGTTGGAAGCGGACAATTTGACGAACCGCCTTGCTTTGGGGGAGGTCGAGGACATATCCGAAGTATCCATCGCGGTTGAGAAGGCCGAGCTCGCGCTGCGCCTGATGGTTCAGATCCGCGACAAGCTTGTCGATGCGTATCAGCAAATAGCGCGCATGTCAGTCTGATAGCTGAAGGGGTTTGTAAGATGCGTGAAAAATTGACGCAGATGAGCGAGCGTTTCAGCTCCTTCTGGTTTGCCCTGCAGCGATGGCAGCAGGTGTCGCTGATCGCGGTTGCTGTCCTCGTCCTGGGAGGGGTCCTGTCGGTTGCCATGATAGCGGGGAGGACCGTCTACGACCCCATATTTTCAGGGCTGGAGGCCAGGGACCAGGAGTCGGTGATCGAATACCTCCGAGAGCAGAAAATTCCCTATCGCACCGATTCGCAGGCCAACGCCATCCTGGTCCCGTCGTCCAATGTGTACGAGGCTCGTATAGCTCTCGCGGCAAAGGGGATTCCGACCGGCGGCATAGTGGGCTTCGAGCGCTTCGACCAGGCGAAGATGGGGCGGACGAGCTTCCAGGAGAAGGTGGACTATTATCGCGCCCTCGAGGGTGAGCTGGCCAGGACGATACGAGAGATGAGCTCCGTGGCGTCAGTCAGGGTGTCCATAGTGGTCCCGGAGGCCAAGCTGTTCCTGGAGCAGCAGAGACCGTCGACGGCGGCGGTTCTGCTTAAGCTCCGCTCAGGGGCGGAATTCGGGCAGGATCAAGCCCGCGCCGTCGTGCACCTCGTCGCGAGCAGCGTGGAGGGCCTTCTGCCGGAGAATGTCACGCTGGTCGACGCGGACGGGCAGATACCGTTCGAGGACATACTGGACGACACTCTGACGATACAGAACGGAAACAAGATAGTCCTGAAGCAGCGGCAGTTCGAAAAGGATTACGAAACGGAGCTGGAGAAGAAGATCCGCGATACCATGGAGAAGGTCTACGGGCCGGGCAAGGTCAAGGCCGCCGTGAGGGTGGAGCTCGACTTCGACAAGCGGCAGGCATCCAAGAGGACGGTGTACACCCTGCCGGATAAAATTCACGGGCCCGTGCAGAGCACTCAGACGACGGAGGAGAGTTACAGCGGCCCGGCGGGCATCACCGGCGGCGTGCCCGGAACGACCACCAACATCCCGGGCTATGTGGTAAATACCGGTCAAGCGCAGGGACAGGCCCAGTATGACAGGAGCGACAACGTCACCAACTACGACAACTCGACACACGAGTCCTCCGAGGTGGAGACTCAGGGAAAGATAAAAAGGATGACGGCGACCGTCTTAATCGACGGCACGCTCGAGCAGGAGGAGCTGGACAAGTGGCGGGGAGCGGTGGCCACCGCCATCGGAGCGGATGAGAATCGCGGCGACAGCTTGTCCATAATGTCGATGCCGTTCGACACGTCCGTGGCCGATGCGTATGCAGCTAGGCTGGCGGCCGAGCGGCAGCAGAAGCTGATCATAGGCGTGGGTTCGTTCGTCATAATGCTGATGGCGGTCGTGGCGATGCTGGTGATGTGGCTGAGGAAGCGCGGGAGGATGGCCCTGTTGCAGCGCGCTCGCGCCGCGGAGACCGATCAGGCCCCATCCTTGAGGGAGCTTCTTGAGAATCCCGATCTCATGACGTCTCAGGGCGAGCTGTCGATCCTCGAGGAACAACTCAGGAACTACGCCATGAACAACCCAGAGGAGCTGGCTAACCTGATTAAAAACTGGGTGGTTGACGATGTATGAGTAGGACCTCCGATCTCAAAGGACGTGAGAAAGCGGCGATATTGCTCGTCTCCCTGGGGCCGGATGCTGTTGCCAAAGCATATAGGCACATTGACGACACGACCATTGAGCTTTTGACGCTGGAGATAGCGAATCTGAGAAAGGTCACGCCAGACGTCAAGCTCGATGTTCTTAAGGAAGCCCAGGAAATGATAATGGCCCACGAGTTCATGACTCAGGGAGGGGTGGATTATGCCCGCAAACTGTTGGAGCAGGCGCTCGGCGTGGAAAAGGCCCAGGATATCCTGCGCAGGATCACCGCCAGCCTTCAGGTGCGCCCATTCGACTTCGTCAGGCACACCGATCCCCAGCAGCTCCTCAGCTTCATACAGAACGAGCATCCGCAGACGATCGCGCTCATACTCTCGTACCTCTCGGCGGATCAATCCGCGCTCGTCCTCGGAGGTCTCCCGCCCTCAGCGCAGTGGGACGTCACGCGGCGCATAGCGAAGATGGACAGGATAACACCCGAGGTGCTCCGCGAGGTGGAGCGTGTTTTGGAAAGGAAGCTGTCTACGGTAATGGGACAGGATTTCACGATAGCCGGCGGGATCGACACGGTGGTCAATCTGATAAACAGGGTCGACCGGGGGACGGAGCGCAACATCATAGAGTCGTTGGAGGAGCAGGATCCAGAGCTGGCGGAGGAGATCAAGAAGCGCCTCTTCATGTTCGACGACATCGGAGGCATGGACGACCGCTCGTTGCAGAGGGTGCTGCGCGAGGTCGACCTGAAGGATCTCGGCCTCGCCCTGAAGGGCGCGACCGAGGATCTGAGGCAGAAGTTCTTCAAGAACATGTCCAAACGCGCTGCGGACATGCTACGCGAGGACATGGATTTCATGGGTCCTGTCAGGGTTCGAATGGTGGAGGAAGCCCAGCAGAAGATAGTCAACGTCGTGAGAGCCCTGGAGGAGGCGGGCGAGATCGTCATCGCCCGCAGCGGGGAGGAGGAACTGGTTGTCTAGCCTCAACCCCTCCAAGCAGCGTCTTATACGTGCTGTGCGGCTCCTTCCCGGCGCGGTCAGGGTGAGTTATGGTCAGATGGAGGAGCTGTCGCCGGACGGGGGGTCTCCCTCGTCCGATTCGGATGCGGCAAAGGGCCGTCTGTCGGAGTTAGCCGCGGCGGAGGCGGAGATAAAGAAACTCAAGTCGGAGCTTCGCGGAAGGGAGTCGGAGCTGGCGGAGGCCAGAGCTCTGGTTCAGAGCGCTAAAGCACAGTCGGAGTCAGAGCGCGCGCTGCTGGAAAATGAGCGGGCGGAGTTCAGTGAGAAGTCCAAGCGAGAGGCGAGCGAACTGTTCGAGTCGTCCAGGGCGGCCGGCCATAAGGAGGGGTTCTCCGAGGGGCGGGAGGAGGGGCTGCAAAAAGCCGAGGCCGATGTAAGGGCGGAGTACGAGGGCAGGTTTTCGAGCGCCCTCTCCCTGCTGGACGCGGCGGGCGGTTCCCTGGCGGAGTCCATGGAGCGGCTCGCGCTTTCGCACGTTCCCCGGCTGGTTCGCCTGTGGGAGATGATGCTGCGCAAGATGCTGCTCGCGCGAGTCGATCTCGACCCGTCCGCGGCTTCGAGGGTTCTGGGTAACATCTTAAAGCGGATCAGCGACAGGGAGAGAATAATGATTTACCTGAATCCGGGCGACATAGCGATGATAGAGGGCCTGAAGGACCGCTTGATGGATTCGGTCAGGGGCGTGAAGTTCTTCGAGTTCCTCTCGGATGATCACGTGGACAGAGGAAGCTGCCTCGTGGAGACCAACCTGGGGATATACGACGCGAGGTGGAAGACTCAGTTGGAGCAGATATCGTCAGAGGTAGAGAGTTTGTTCGCGGAGATAATGGCGTCGGATGAGTCAAACGACGGAGACGGAAGCGGCGCGGCTTAACCCCGCCGCGGACGGCGGCGATGCCAGGGCGGAGGGCATATTGGTCGCTCTCGAGGGCCGTCTGTCCAAGACCGAGCTGATACGCATAAATGGACGCGTCGTTCAGGTCGTGGGTTTGGTCATAGAGTCCCAGGGGCCCGACGTTCAGATAGGCGATCTTTGCGAGGTCCGGTTTCGCAACCGCGACACGATCCTTCGCGCGGAGGTAGTGGGCTTCAGGACCGATAGAGTCCTTCTGATGCCGCTGGGGGACATCTCCGACATAGGGCCGGGGTGCGACGTCCTCTCTATGGGCAGGCCTCTTGGCGTGAACGTCTCCAATTCACTTCTCGGCAGGGTGCTCGACGGTCTGGGAAACCCCCTGGACTCGCTGGGTCCCGTGCCGGCGATGGATTATTATCCGTTGACGTCCTCTCCCCCCCACCCACTCAGGAGGCAGATGATAACGCATCCGCTCTCCGTGGGAGTCAAGGTCATTGACGGTTTGCTGACGCTGGGGCAGGGGCAGCGCGTGGGCATATTCGCCGGTTCGGGGGTCGGAAAGAGCGTCCTGCTCGGCATGATGGCCCGAAACACCGAGGCCGACGTCAATGTGATAGCCCTGGTGGGCGAGCGCGGCAGGGAGGTCAAGGAGTTCCTGGAGAGGGACCTGGGGACGGAGGGCATTGCGCGCTCCGTGGTTATAGTGGCGACGTCGGATCAGCCTCCGCTGGTCCGCCTCAAGGCCGCCCTCACGGCCACGGCGGTGGCCGAGTACTTCAGGGATGCCGGGAAAAACGTCCTCATGATGATGGACTCCGTGACGAGGGTCGCTATGGCCCAGCGCGACGTCGGGCTGGCGATAGGCGAGCCGCCGGCCACGCGGGGCTACACACCGTCGGTGTTCGCTTTCCTGCCTCGCCTTTTGGAGAGGGCGGGGGCAGGGGAATGCGGCAGCATAACCGCCATATACTCGGTGCTGGTCGAGGGCGACGACATGAACGAGCCCATCGCCGACACGGTGCGCGGCATCTTGGACGGGCACTTCGTCCTGAGCAGACAGCTCGCGGCGAGATACCACTACCCGTCGGTGGACGTGCAGCGCAGCGTCAGCAGGGTGATGCCGGCTGTCGTGTCGGAGGAGCAGTACGCGGCGTCCGGCAGGGTCAGGGAACTGCTGTCCGTGTTCGAGGACGCCCAGGACCTTATAAACATCGGAGCGTATAAATCGGGGAGCAACCCGAAGGTCGACTGGGCTCTCGAACATATAGAGTCCGTCGACTCGTTTTTGAAGCAGGGCATCGGCGAGAACTTCTCGTTCGAGGACACCGTAGGGCAGCTGCTCAAGCTGGCCCCGAGGGCTCAGGGGACGCCGGGAGTGCCTCGTCAGCCGGTGTTTTAGACGGCGGCTCGGGAGAGGGCCTTGCGGAGCGAAATCCGTAATTTTTGAAAAGGAGGGTCGCCATGAATCGGGAGGTAGGCCGTTTTAAGAGGGTTCTTCGAGTGCGCTCCGTCGAGCGCGAGGCAACGCAGGGGGAGCTTGCGGCTCATCTCCAGGAGGAGGGGGCCATCCTGGACAGGATCAATACGCTGGAGGCGCGGCGCGACAGCGCGGTGGAAAGTTTTTGCGGCGGCACGGACGGCGCTGTGCCGCCCCAGCAGTTGTGGTTCGAGCGCCAGAACATAGAACTCATGGAACGCAGCCTCGACTCGGACAGGCAGGAGCTGGACGCTTGCCGGTTCAAGATAGAGGGAGCTAAGGCGGAACTGCTGCGCAGGCACCAAAACGTCCAGATAATGGAGCGCTACGTCGGGCGCCTGGAGGAACGGGCGGACAGGGAGGTCCTCAGCCGGGAACAGAAGGACCTTGACGACATAACGTCGATGAGATACGGGCGCGGCGCGCAGGGAGGGGGACGCGTATGAGACTGCCGGTCACCAACATAACGAGGGTGCTGGGACGCATAAGGGAGATAGAGTCCATCGTCTATCCGAAGCCGGCCGTTCCCGACGAACTCGCGGCGAAGGGCGGCAGGTTCGAGAAGGTCTTGGAGGAGGTTTTGGACGATCCCTACGAGCGTAAAGACGGCGGATACGACGTCCCGGAGGGACTGTCGGAGCGAATGGCCATGTGGGAGGCCGATTTGAGGGATCTGTGCGCCAAGTACGAGGTCGATCCCGACCTGGCCAGGGCCGTGATGCAAAACGAGTCCGGGGGCAACCCCAACGCAGTGTCCAGCGCTGGAGCCATCGGCTTGATGCAGCTCATGCCCGGAACAGCCAAGGGGCTTGGCGTCGACCCTCGCGACCCCAAGAGGAACCTCGAAGGCGGCATAAAATATCTGGCCCAGCTGTCCGATAAATACGATGGGGATTTTGTCAAGACGCTCGCCGCGTACAACGCGGGTTCCAGCAGGGTGGACTCTTACGGCGGCGTGCCCCCCTTTCCGGAGACGCAAAGATATGTTAAGAATGTGCTCGCGTTATACCGAAAATATTCCAGGGGCGATTGATAATGGCAGACGTTCAGAGTAGAGATTTTCAAGAAGAAGAACCCGCAACCCCCGATTCCAAGTCCGCGCCGGGCTCCGGCAGACCGGGCAGGAGGAAGAAAAAGAAGAGAGGCTGCGGTTTTTTTATTTTGATGGTCCTGCTTTTCGCGGGTCTTGCGGCGGGCTTGCAGGCGAGCGGCAGCGTGGATCTGAGGCCGGTCGTGTATCCGCTGGTGCCTAAGATCCCGAAGATAGGCGGGGATATGGCGAAGTTGCTGGGCGTGCCGGACGTGTATTCGCTCTCGGCGGAGGACCGCAGGCGCATCGAGCTGGACGAGTTGGAGCGCGCGCTGGCGGCCAAGGCGATGTCACTCGACGAAAGGATGCGCAGCCTCGACGCACTGTCGTCGGACCTCTCCGCCAAGGAGAGCGATTTGGACGAGGCGAGGTTGGAAATAGCGGCGAAGCTGGAGGCGTTGAGCGACGACATGGCGAACACCCCCGAGGTGACACCTGCTCAGAGGGACGAGATCGCCGAGACCGTCAGGACCTTCCAGGACATGTCCCCGAGAAACGCGGCCGCTATCATGGAGCGTCTGAGCGAAAATTTGGCGGTGGCGATATTGGATGGTCTGCCTCAGGACTCTAGGGGCAATTTGCTGGGTCGAATGGACCCGGCCGCGGCGGCGCGGCTGACGGAACAGCTGACCGAATTTCAGAGAGTGAAGCAAAAGCGGTGATGCCTTGAACCACAGGAGGGGCCTCGCGGCTCTGCCCCGAATCCCGCAAGGGGATCAGTATTCTTGACCCCGTAAAAAGGGTCCAGGGAGCTAGCTCCCTGGCGGGTGCGGGCGGAGCCTGCGTTTTTCGGAGATTAGGGGTGATGATGATATGGCCGTTCAAGTGACAACTTCATCGGCACGGGATTTTTTACAAACTCAGCCAGGGACGATGGCTGAAGAGCACGAGACGAGGGGCGCGCCGGATTTTTCGGGCGCTAAAGGGGAGGAGACGTTCGCCAAGGCGCTCTCTTTCGCCAGGGAGGCGTCTCGGAGGCGCGGCGCGCGCGAAGGAGCCTCCGGCAGCGAGGCGCTCCGCCCCGATTTCGATGAGGGCGGCGCGGGTATTCAGACGGCTCCGTTCATGCTAAATTTGGTGTCCGTGCTGGAACGAGGCGCTGCCGACGCGGAGTGTTCGGAGACCTCTGAGGGTTCGGGGAACAATGGTTTGCCGAAGGCGCGCAGGTTCGACCCGGATCTGATCCTTGGAGAGCTGTGTCCGGAGGCGCCGATGGCGTTGGACGCTGACGTGCGGGTTTTGCCCGACGAGGGCGGGCACGTCCGCGACGCGGCGCCGATGGCGTTGGGCGCTGAGGATTCGCTCGAGGAGGGGGACTGCGTGCCGCCCAAGGGGCTGCCGGTCCAGCTCTCAGTCCTGAATATCGCCGTTCCCGACGCGCCGATGGACGCTGACGTGCGGGTTTTGCCCGACGAGGGCGGGCACATTGGCGACGCGGAGGAGGATGAGGGTGAACGCGCTCCTTCGGCCGATGCCGCCGCGCCGCATATGGGATTTCCCGAGGCGCTGGGTGATTTGAACGCCCGCCAAACAGCGGCCTTGCCGAACCCGGCTCAAGGTAGGGGCCCGGCGGCCGGCAGGGGCGCGAGGGAGAAAAACCATGTTCTTGAGGTCCTCGAAGCCCTTGAGAACCCGCGGAGCGGCGAGATGCCGAATGCGGACGGGCCCCCGGAGGAGGGCGGGCCATCAGGGGTATTGGCCGAGGAGGCGAACGGCGCGCGTGATGCGGCGGTCGATGCCGGCGGCCGCGCGGAGGTCCGAATGGACGATGACGGCCCCGCCGGCGTGAGCGGCGGGGATGCCGCTCCCTCGGAGCGAAGGGAAAAATCATCTCCGCAGGGGAGTCCCATTTCGCGCGGCGCGCCGCGCGAAATGGGCTCGCCCGCGGATGGCGCCGCTAAAACCCAGACGTTCGCCTCCATTTTAGCGAACGCTGGGGACGACGCCTCGGGCCGGGCCAGGCCGGCCGGCGCTCAGGCGCATGGAGTGACTCAACCCGGGAGCTCATACGCCTTGGAACCGAACGAACCGAGCGGCGCGTTCGCCGACGGCTTGACCGCCGCGCTCGAGTTCATGAGGGGAGAGGAGATGAATGAGGCGCGGATCGTGGTGGAGCCTCCGGCGCTGGGCCGCATAGACGTCTCCCTGAACTCGAGCGCGCAGGGCGTGGAGGCGGTGTTCAAGGTCGACAACGAGTATCTGAGGCAGATGCTGCAAAACCAACTCGACGCGCTGAAATCTTCTTTGCAGGCTCAGGGCATTCATGTTTTCAGTCTCGCGGTCGATATTAAAAACAGGGACGACCAGCGCGGGCGTGGAGATCTTCATGGCGCGAAAGGAAGAACCAGGCGGGTTGCTGGGTTAGATGCCGACGACGGTGAGACTCAGGACTCCGCGAGGATGATGAGGCTGGATCTTGAGAGCGGAATCCTCCATTGGGTGGCGTGATGCCGGTCCTTAAAAAGTGGTTGGGGAGGTAATGAAAATGTCTTTAGTTTCAAATGTGACTAATTCGTCGACCTACACGGACGCCGTAACTAAGGCCAAGGGGGACAGCCTGGGCAAGGAGGACTTCCTGAAGCTCCTGGTCGCGCAGCTGACGTATCAGGACCCGACGAACCCGATGAAGGACACGGAGTTCGTCTCGCAGCTGGCGACCTACTCGGGCCTGGAGCAACAGATGGCCATGAACAAAAACCTGGAGAAGCTGATCTCGTTCAACGCGGCGAGCGTGGCGACGAGCGCCGTGGGCTTAATAGGCAAGGTCGTCAGCTACATCGGCGAGGACGGCGGTTTCCAGACCGGACAGGTGATGTTCGTCGACATAAACGCCGGGGACGTGTACCTGTATCTCAACGACGGGACCAGCGAGGGCGCGTATATTCCGTTCGACGTCGTGGAGCAGATCGGCCTCCCGATCGAGAGCGAGACCTCCGATGTCTCGGACGAACAGGGTTCCGACTGAGGCGAGGGGCATAGACGGGGACGCCTCAGAAGCGTTGGCCGGCTGGTACGAAATTATCGAATGGTTAAATAGTCAAAAATCATATTGAATGACTCCAAGCGGAAGTTGGCGGATGTGACGGCAAAGGATTGCGATATATCGACTAGGGAGGAAATAAAATGCTTCGTTCTCTATATGCGGCCGTCAGCGGCGTCAAGGCTCACCAAACTTATCTCGACGTTACGGGCAACAACATAGCCAACGTCAACACGGTTGGCTTCAAGAGGGATACGGTCCAGTTCCGCGACATGATCTATCAGACCATGAAGAACCCGAGCGCCCCCGACAACGGCGTCCCCATCGGCGGCGTAAACCCGGGGCAGGTTGGCCTTGGCGTGTCCGTGGGCGCCATCGAGACAATATACACCGAGGGGTCGATGCAGAGCACGGGGGTAAACACCGACATGATGATAACGGGCGGGGCCGGTTTTTTCGTCGTCGACAGCGGGAACGGGATACTCTACACGCGAGCCGGGAACTTCGAGCTCGACGCGGACGGAAATCTCACCATGGCCGGCCTCGGGTATAAAGTGCAGGGATACGCGTACAAGAACCAGATCGACCCCGTGTCAGGCGAATTGACTCGCGTGAGGGATTCCACCATGGGGGACATCGTGATCAAGGCGAAGGAAAAAATTCCGGCCAAGGCGACGACCCTGGTGGCCTTCCGCAGCAATCTGTGCAGCACGGCGGAAAAGGAGATAGCGGATTTGAGCGGCATCCCGGGAGGACCGAACGCCGTGTGCCGCCCTCAAGAATATACCTCCTATGAGGTCAAAGCGGCTACGTATGTTGGCACTAACGTGCCGCCGTCAGGCGCGGCTGGCCAAACTTGGTTTAATGGGGAATATGTGTATAAATATGATGCTGGCGCATGGGTATGGGATTCGGACACGCTCATGTACTCAAGCGACATATATTGGGGGCAGAATACCGATACCGATCCTCCGTTTGAAACAATATCAAGGGGTGTGAACGAAGATAACGGTATACCAACTAATATCGGCGCCCTGGCCGAAAACGGCGTGGACAAGATCGATATCCGAGGTCTCTTTGTGCCTACGAATGATACGACGGCGCCGCCTCCCCCATGGCCTTATATACCTACTGACGGGCCTTCGTATGAACCTGATCCGGCTAAGGCGGTGCCTCCTATATCGAAAGCCGGGCAGACTTATATTGATGAGACCACTGGTTTGATTTACACCACGAATTCTGCCGGCACTATGTGGGACCTTGATTCCCCTACGCCTTACGATACTAAAAAAGCTTATTACGTGGGCAGTAGCTATGACAGCGCCACCGGGTTTACCCCCGATGAAAAAACATATATACAGAGGCCCGGCACTCTTACGTGGTCAGACATGGTGCAGGTTGACAACGTTCTGACCGTATCGTCCGACGGCAAGGCCCGCGTGATAGCTTGGAATAAATCATGCGGCGCTTTCACTGACATAAACTTGGCGAACGGTCTCTGCCCCTCTGACGGGGCGATCGCGACGCAGGAGAGCATCACCGCGTTCGGGCAGAG
>JAISZL010000022.1 GCA_031269245.1 Synergistaceae bacterium
AACTGGATGTGCCCTCCGGATGTCGGGGATATTGACGATATGATAGAGCGCGCCCGCAAGCACAGACGCGCATTCGTCTTTCAGAGCGTGGCCCCGCTGGAGGACTCGTTCGACGCCGGTGGGATGCGTGAAGCGGCGAAGAAGCACCTCCGGCTGCTTCAATTGATATTCTCGAAAATACCCGTCTCATGGGGACTCGCACTCAAACTTGGGGCCGGTGGCTGCTCCGTATGCGACGCGCCGTGCGCGAAGAGTGACGGCGAGCCGTGCAGGCATCCCGAAAAAGCGATAGCTTCGATGGAGTCCTACGGCATCGCCGTCTACGAACTGGCCGAGCGATGCGGGCTGCAATACGTCAACGGAGAAAACACCGTCACGTATTTCGGCGCTATTCTATATGACTAGACAACGAACAACTGACTAAAAGCGGGGGCGTGCAATGCCTATCTACCTGGACAACGGAGCGACCTCCTACCCCAAGCCTGACGAGGTCTGCGGCGCGATGATCGAATACATGACACACAACGGCGCGAGCCCGGGCCGGGGCAATTACGCGCGGGCGATGGACGCCGACAAGCTCGTCTACGAGACGCGGAAGGCTCTCTCAAAGCTGCTCGGCGCGCCGCGCCCCGGGCAGATCATCTTCACCTGCAACGCCACGGAGTCCATCAACATGGCGCTGAAGGGCTATCTCAGGCCCGGAGACAGAGTTCTCACGACCGGCTACGAGCACAACGCCGTCGCCCGCCCGCTCAAAAAGCTGGAGACGGAGCGGGGGATACGGGTCGAGCTCATCCCCTGCGCGCCGGACGGGACGCTCGACTTGAGCGCGATGCGCTCGCTCCTGGACGGCGGGACGCGGCTCGTCGCGGCAGCCCACGGCTCCAACGTCATCGGTTGCATCACCCCGCTGGGCGAGGTCGTCGGCACGGCGCACGAGCGCGGCGTGCCGGTCCTCGCCGACGCGGCTCAGACCGCCGGCGCCTATCCCATCGACGCGGCCGCGCTTCAAATCGACATGCTGGCCTTCACCGGCCACAAGGGCCTGCTGGGGCCGACCGGCACCGGCGGGCTATACCTGCGCGAGGGAGTGGTGCTCTCCACCCTGAAGGAGGGGGGCACCGGAGGCATGTCCCTCTCCCCCTTCCCGCCCGACGACCCGCCGGACCGATACGAGGCAGGCACGATGAACGTGGCGGGCATCGCCGGGCTTCGCGCCGCCGTCTCGTACCTCATGGGCGTGGGCGTCGATGCCGTCCGGCGGCACGAGGTGGAGCTGACGGGGATTCTCCTGGACGGACTGGACTCCGTGCCGGGTTTGACGTATTACGGGCCGAGGGATACTGAGGACCGGCTCGGGCTCGTCTCCTTCAACATAGAGGGCCGCGACCCGCACAAGGTCTCGATGAGCCTCGACCGGGATTATGGTATCATGGTGCGTTCCGGGCTTCACTGCGCCCCCAGCGCACACCGACTGTTGGGCACCGCGCCGGTCGGCGCGGTCAGGGCCAGCCTCGGTTATTTCAGTGATAGAGAGGATGTCGAGCGGCTCGTCAGAGCCCTCAAAGAGATATCCTCGCGCGGAGAGTGAGGGGAGATGTTCCTGCAAGACATCGACGTCATCGACGTCGACCTGTGCGTACAGCAGCCGGAGAAGTTCATCGCGCACACGAGGGCGTCCGCCGACCTGAGCGCCGTGACGCCGTACCTGAACGCCATGTTCAGGACCGCGGCCTACAATCACGACGACCGCTCGATAAGGTTCACGAGCGACAGGGTGGAGTACACCATCATCCGCGAGCAGGTAAATATAGCCAAGTTCGCGAACAGGACGGAGCTGCACGAGCTCTTGGACTGGTTCAAGGACCTGGTCAACGACATCTACGACAGCAGAGGCGAGATGACCCCGATGTACGAGTGCCGAAAGCCGGTCCCGGTGTTCTTCATCTACAACCTGCTCCCTAAGACCAACTGCCGGATGTGCGGTGAGAAGTCCTGCATGGTCTTCGCCGCCCTGCTCAACAAACTGGAGGCCGACATAGATGCGTGTCCTCCGCTGTCAGAGCCGAAATACGCGGAGAACAGGCACAAGCTGGAGGTCGCGTTCGCCTGACGGGGGAGGAGGCCGGTAGAGCGGTTCATAAAGTGACGGCCGGCGCATGTGCCCGTCATCGGGTAATATGTTGTACATTTACGATATTGATATAGAAAGGGATTTAAGTATAATGACCTCACCTGTGGCAGAGCGATTTGGAGGTGCGGTAGAAATGTCGAAAAGCAACAAGGTTCTGATAGGCGCGATATTGCCGCTGTTGGCGGCGCTGTCGTTTTCATTCGCGGGCAGCGCGGCCGCGCGAGCGGCGGCGGCTCCACGCGCGGGGGATGACGTGTACGCGAACAACCCGGTGGTCAAGATAGCCAAGGCGTGTTCCCCGGCTGTGGTGAACATCGACACGGAGACCATAGTCACGCGAAGGGCCAACCCGTTCGCGGACGACCCGTTCTTCAGGGAGTTCTTCGGCCAGGAGTTCGAGCGTTTCAACCGGGCGGTGCCGATGCGGGGTAAGGGATCGGGGTTCATAGTGGACAGTGAGGGTTACATCCTGACCAACAACCACGTGGTCGAGGGCGCGGACAAGATAACCGTGACCATGATGGACGGCAGGCATTTCGAGGCCGAGCTGATAGGCAAGGATCCGACGTTCGACCTGGCGGTTATCCAGATCAGGGCCGACGACGTGCCGGTGCTTCCGCTCGGCGACTCGGAAGCGGCGGAGATCGGCGAGTGGGTGGTGGCTATAGGCAACCCGCACGGCTTCGAGAACAGCGTCACCGCCGGGATCATATCCGCGAAGAACAGGACGTTGCAGGCCGGCAACATCAACTTCCAGGGGTTCATGCAGACTGACGCCGCCATCAACCCCGGCAACAGCGGCGGACCGCTTATCAACCTCAATGGCGAGGTCGTGGGCATCAACACGGCGATCGTCCCTTACGCCCAGGGGATAGGGTTTGCCGTTCCGGTGAACATGGCGAAGCAGATCATGAACGACCTCATCGAGAATGGGGAGGTCAAGAGGGGGTGGCTCGGGGTAGCGCTCCAGGACCTCACCCCTGGGTTCGCCGAGACGTACGGCGTGCCACTGGAGAAGGGCGCGATAATCGCCGACGTGGTGGGTAAGTCTCCGGCCGACAGAGCGGGGCTCAAGCGCGGAGACACCATATCCGCGATCGACGGGCAGACCATTAAGTCGAGCGGCGACGTGGTGCTCTACATTCGCAACAAGCTCATGGGCGACAGGGTTTCAATGGAGGTATACCGCAACGGCAGAAAGCAGACGATTCGAGTCGAGCTTGGCTCGATACCTCAGACCGAGGGCGGCGATGGCGGGCGGGCCAGGCCTCGCGCGAGGGGAGGGGCCAAGGAGTCCTCGCGCATAGGTGCGTCCGTCAGCGAGATAACGCCGGAGCTCAAGGAGCGCTACAGCATCGAGTCCGAAGGCGGCGTGGTCGTCCTGAATGTCGATCACGGGTCGGTGGCGGCGGAGCTGGGGCTCAGAGAGGGCGACGTGGTGATGGAGGTCAACCGCAGAAAGATCGGCAGCGCGTCCGATTGGGAGCGCGTCGTGAGCAACGACCCCAGCACCCTGGTGATGCTGGTGCGAAGGGAGGGACAGACCCTCTTCTTCACGTACAAGAAGCGGTAAAAAAACCAATGGATTAAAAATCCGCGCCGAGGCGTTCTCAATCGCCGCGGCGCGGATTTTTTATGTGAACTCCGCCTCTTGGAAGTTTGCGCGGCTGACGCCAGGACAGCCTGATGGACAAAACAGGATAAGGAGAGCGCGGCAATCCCGACCAGCAAAAACAGCGGCCATATCTTATCTGTGGAGTAATATTCCCTCTTCACGACTATAGGATGGAAAATGCCAATGATAAGAAACGCGATGGCACCGATGCTCAGCCCCTAGAATCTCATTGTTTCATTTCATCCTCCTTAATTTTTAATGCTTATTCCTCGCAAGACGAAAGCCAACATAACTGTAACGCCTTGCCGGTTCGATGTATGCACGGAATGAAGCGCGCAAATATTCTGTGCCGAAATACCAGCATCCGCCGCAACCTACCCGGTATGTGCCAGTAAAATCACCTGGCAGGTCGCTTTGTTTAGCGGTGCTGTAGGTTTTGTGAAAATCCCAGCACATTTCACCCACGTTACCGCTCATGTCGTAAAGCTCTAAACTACTGGGAGCTTTAGTTCAAACCGAGTGGCTAACGCCTTTGCTGTTGCGGCTATGCCAACCTACAGCATCGGCGCTGTTGCTTCCGGCATACAAAAAGACGGGATTATCTTTGTTCCCTCCTTTGGCGGCGTATTCCCATTCAGCTTCGGTGGGCAAACGGTAACCG
This sequence comes from Synergistaceae bacterium, assembly GCA_031269245.1. Classification (GTDB taxonomy): domain Bacteria; phylum Synergistota; class Synergistia; order Synergistales; family Synergistaceae; genus JAIRKI01. The sequence goes on from JAISZL010000022.1 coordinate 4,411, forward strand.
TTGCCGTTTCTATTCCAGGCAATGTATTCCCCATCAATAATATAGCAAATCCACTATTAATTCGCATAAGGATATGGTATATATGGTATATATAGAATCATGAGGGTTGATTGAATGAAACCGATATCGAACGAAAAAAGAGAATTGATAATAGAAGCAAATCAACGCGGCGAAAAGGAGGGGCTAATTG
>JAISZL010000093.1 GCA_031269245.1 Synergistaceae bacterium
ACGTTCTTGAAGATCATCTGCTTTCAGAACTTCGAAGGCTTGAAAATAATCCTGACATCACAAAGTCAATTTGTTCTTGGCCTTGGATAATTAACGCCCTTATGAGTTAGAAATAGAATAATACCCATCGCAATGCGGATAGCAGTCGAATCCCTCCAGGAACCTCCTCGGGTGCGAACTGGACCTGGTCTCCTGATATTCATACAGCACAACCGATATGGCATAGAAAACCCCGGTCATGTAAAACCACATATAGGAATTCGTCCTGGACGCCCCGCAGGGTTCGTGAAGCACCCGCGGCACTGTTTCGTTGGCGTGGAGTATGTCTTCTTCCTCCATGCACGATTTCATGAGTCCGTACAACGGTTTGAGCCAGCGCTAGGAACAATATATCATCCAGTTCGCCATAGTCTGGCGGCTCAGGAGAAACCCATCCGCGACAAAACCTGCCTCCTGGCGATAGAGCGGCGTCGCGTTCACATACTTTTGAATCATGATATGAGCGGCTGCCGACGGGGAAGCGACGCCGCCCTCTATGACAGGAACGCTTACCTCGTTGTGTTCGCAATTGCGGCAGGCACATGTCTCCCATATATGTTCGACGACTTTTACCCGATCCGGTATTATCTCTATCTCACGCCTTGGCTCGCTGTGTCCCATGACGTGCATCATTTCGCCGCGTTCCGGGCATTTGCGTTCTTCTTCGGGTATGTCGTGAATTACCGTTTCGACCGGAAGCCCCGACAGATCCTCCTCGCGCTTGCCTTCTCTCTTGCGGCGAGTGTAGGTTATCCGCTCCTATGTCGGTTCCGGTTTGCGGCGATCCGCTTCGTTCTAGGTTTCGTCGAAAACAGGTGACGGGCTATTTGGCGCCTACTCATCTTCTATGCGAATCAGCAATCGGTAGTGCGACCAACTCAATTCGTGCCACAGCGTCGCACGAATGAGGTGATGGTTATTATAGTACCTTACGAGTGGAATGCCCCAGGGAGACCTTTCGGGGCATTCCACAGCGAGTGAAGTAACCGGTGGCGGGTTATTTGCACTTCGCCATTCTTAAAAAACGCTCAATTTTTTTCAACCCATCTATCTGCCCTTGCGCCGCCGCACGGCTACCGCCGCCGCCGAAGCGATCAGCGCCGCCGCCGCGCCCGTGTCGCAGCCGCCGCCTGAGCCGCCGTCGCCGTCGGATATCGGCTCGAACTCAGCGGAGACCTGGAAAGCGCCGGTGACGTTCTCATACGTGTAAATGTAGTAAGTGCCGTCGGAACTTATATCGACGTCATCCAGATCGACCTCGCCGCCGCCGCCGATGCTGAGGGACTTGAGCCTGTAGCCGATTTTGGGAGTGATTTTAATCGCCGCGTCGCTCCCCGCGAATATTGCGGGCAGAACCCGGCCAAAGATCTCTATTGTTCCATTTTCCACGTTGGGGTCAACAGTAGCGGTAATGACCTGCAAAGAATTACCGCTATATTTGAATTCGCCGACTGACCTGAGCCCAGACAGCCCGATTACCTCGTCGAGTGACGGGCAATCGCTGATATCAAGCTCATCCAAGCTCTCGACGCCGGTGATGTCCAGAGTTTCGAGCGACGGGCAACCAAACGCGTTTATCTCGTCCATAGCCACGGGACCGGATATCTTAACCGACGTGAGGTTGGGATTACCTCCAACTTGCACCGACGAAAGATTCGCCAGTCCGGTAAAATCGAGTTCGCTCAAATTGGCGCCGGAGCCGTTAAACACCTCGAGGCCGCTCAACGTGCTAAGCCCCGAGAGCGTGACGAGCGCGGGATTACCTCCGACTAACAGCTCACTCAACTCCAATAGCCCCGTTACATCAAGAGTCGTGAGGTTATTCCCAGAGCAATCTATCTGAGTCAGCGCGGTCAGCTCTGAGGCGTCGAGCTTTGTCAAGTTCTTGTTGGGTATGTTAAGCTCGACGACTCTCAAATCGTCCGCGTCTCCGCCCCAGGTGACTCCGTTGGCTATCCATTCAGGATCCGTGGTGTTATAGGGATACTCGAAGTTTATAGCGGCGAACACCGTGCTGCCAGCGTCATCGGCCTTGATAGCTTTCAGCGCGGCAAGGTCATCCGCATTATACGCACGAGTTGCATCCTCCATTCCAAGAAGCTTCGTGCGGTAGGGATCATAGAACGTCAAGTCATTGACGTATATAGATGCCTCGCCGCTCCAAACGGGCACAGCCGCACTGTCATCCAGGAAAGTAGAATCATAGTAGCGGCTGTACGATATATCCTTCGAGTTAACTTCGCCGAAACCCGCTGTGTTGCCGCTGAATGTGGAGTTGCCCGATAAGGCTGCGACAACACTGGAGTTTAAGGCTCTTACGCCTCCCCCTCCGACCGTCAAGCCGGCGCCATGATATATGTCCACCGCGCCGCCCGCGTATGTGGCCTTGTTATCAGTGAACACATTGTTATTGCCGCTAATTGTCAGCGAGCCAGAGCCCTTCATCCCTATAGCTCCGCCCTGGACAGCTTCGTTGCCGTCGAACGTGCTGCCGCCAGTTATCGAGACATTGCCGTTCGTTGAATTAATGGCTCCTCCCGTGCCATTCGGCGCTCTGTTCCTGCGGAACACGCTGTTGGTGACGGTAAGCTTGGGTAGAACACTCGAACCGTGGTTATTGACGTATATCGCGCCGCCGCCGCCGTTTATGTTGCCGCCGCCGCCGGCCAAGCAATCGGTGAAGGTCACGTTGTTGATGGTCAGATCGGCGCTGCCCTCGACAAAGACCGCCCCGCCGAGCTTCGCGTTATAAGCGCCTCCGCTGATCTTGAGGTTTGTAATGCTCGCTTTCGCGTTAGCATTCTCCCCAACGTCAAAGACAGGGTATCCGTTGCCGTCAATCGTGTTGCCGTTGCCGAATATCGCGACGTTCTTGTCGATAAACACCGTCGCGCTGGTGTTGACATCCGTCTTGGACGTGGCGCTGGGGTTGTTGGCGTGTTTCGCGTACGCGAAGCTGGAGGTGATGACCACTATATCGCCGCTATTCGCGCTGCCCGCGGTTAAAGCAACACCCCTGCCGCCAGTCGCGCTATCGTAATCGTAATAGCCCAGCGTCTCCTTAAGCGTGTTGTGGTTCGCCACAGTTCTCACACCCTGATAAGGGGTAAGTATGCTGCGATTGTCATCAGCAAAGTATGTTGGGGACACGTTTGTTGCACCCACGGTGAGTCTGCCCAATTTAGGAGTCAAATTATTTCCTGTCTGTATGATGTCGGTGAACGTCAATGGATAATTTATGCTCACTACGTAATTGTCAGATGACGTTCCATCAATCGCATCTGAATTGCCCGAAAAATTTACAGAGGTATTTACTTCGGCAACTATTGGAGTTGCGGCATAGGTGTTGCCGCCAACACCAAAGATGTGGATGGCCCCGCCTGCTCCATTTATCACACTGTTGCCTGTGAAATCGGAGTTGCCGGTCACACTGAGGGTGCCCCCGGTTCTGAGAGTTATAGCGCCTCCCTGTAACGTTGCGCTGTTCTGTATGAAATCAGAGCTTACAATCGTTATCGGGATATTCGCATAGATCGCTCCCCCTCGGGTGATAGCGTTGTTACCTTGGAAAGTAGTGTTATCCACGGAGATAACGCCATTGTTCTGCACATACAACGCGCCGCCGCCGCCATTGTTGCCCTCCGCGACGCTCTTATTATTGATGAAGGCGCAATCCTGAACTTCAAGAGTGCCGCTGCGCACACTGACGCCGCCGCCCCATTCATAAATATCATCACCATGGTGACCTTTGGTCTGTCCACCTTCCGCCCCAGTTTGAAAATCTCGCAATGTCAAATTGCGCAACACAATATGACTGCCTGCGGCAGAGTTGAAGCGCAAACCCGTGTTAGGATCACTAACGTTTGCAGGTTTGATTGTTTTTCCGCTTCCGTAAAGAGTGAACTTTGTAACTGCTCGAGTCCTGCCATCAGTGCTAATCGTTTCATAGGTTGCACTTGATACCGCATCATTAATATCAACGTCAAATGAAATATACGCCATAGGAACTGAACTTGCGGCGCCAAAATAATCGCAACTTCTGATAGCCGTATCCAACTCACTCCAGGTATCTACGACATACGGATCAGAGTCTGTGCCATTACCGCTTATTGATGCCCATCCGGGGAGGGGGGGGGTAACTATAACCGCCGCCATCAGGAATGAGAGGAACACAATTAACTTGTAGTAACTTTTACCGTTCACCGACAGTAACATAGTGTATCACACCTAACAATAAAGATTTAGCCGCGCTTTAAATCGCGCGTCGCGGCCATAATTCAATGTTATGCCGATATAACTATTATGTCAATAGGTTCGAAAAAGGTCGTGGAAAAAGACTTGTATTCGATGAATTCTAAGGCGATTGACGATAGAAGGTGTCGTTTATCCGTGAATCGCGGTCCATTCACGATGATTTACCATGCCGCGCGGCCTTTATTTTAGATCCTGCGAACTTTGCCCGCCCAGCCGGGAGAGTTTTCTGTACCCGTCGGTCATGACGACGCCGCCGATCGACGTCACCCACATCGCCTCGGCTCCCTTGGCCTCGATCAGGGCGAGCGCCGCGTCCGGCGGCATGATGAAGGCGGCGGTCGAGAGGATGTCGGCGGTCGTCGAGTCCGGGTGCAGCACCGTGACGGCGCGCATGTTCTCCGCCGGGTAGAGGGTGGACGGGTCTATGATGTGGTGATACGCGCGGCCGTCGTGCGTGAAGTAGCGCTGGTAGTTCCCGCTGGTCACGACGGAGCCTCGGGGGACTCGCAGGACGTCCAGCAGATCGGACGTGCCGCCCTCCACCGGGGCGCTCACGCCGATGTTCCACGCGCCGCGCCCGTCTAAGGGAGCCCCTATGGCGGCCACGTTGCCCCCGGCGTTCAAGAGGCCCGACTCCAGCCCGGAGGCGCGGAGCAGTTCGACCGTCCTCTGCACGGCGAAGCCCTTCGCTATCGCCCCAACGTCAAGGCGCATACCCTCATGTCGCAGAAAAACCGTCGACGCGTCCCGGTCCACCTCTATGTCGTCGACCGACGTGTACACCGCCGCCGCCGCCAGCTCCGAGCGGCTGGGGATCGAGATCTTTCGGCCGCCCGAGCCCTCCCGCGCCGCCGTCCGCAGGTCGTGCCATATCGCCAGCACGGGGCCGAGCGCGACGTTGACCGCCCCACCGGTCTCGCGGCAGGCACTCTTCGCGGCGTCGAGAAGGTCCATTATGGCGGGGTCCACCTTGACGGGGGATTTGCCGGCCCGCTCGTTGATCGTCATGATGTTGGCCTCCCCGCCGTATAGGTTGTATATGTCGAACAGCCTGTGGAGGCGCCTCATCTCGTCGTGGGCGATCTTGAAATACCGGGCGAAGCTCTCCTCGTCGGGGGCGAACGCCGTGAACGTCACCTGCGTGTCGAACGTGTCGTAGAACTCGGACGAGAATTTCGGCGGGCCCTCGTCTTCGCCGCCGCGAGGCGGGAAAAAAGCGACGGCGGCGATCAGCGCGGCGGCAGCGGCGGCCAGCGCGGCCAAAATCGACAAAAAAGCGCCGCGGCTCACGCGCCAGGCGCCTCAGTGTTCTTAGCAGCTCCGGGCGCGTCCCGCCGGGCGGAGATGTTCTTGAAGACGGGCATCGCGACGCGGAGCAGCACCGCGGTGAGCGCGCCCGCCGGGATGCCAAGCGCGGTCATCACCGGCAGGTAGACCGGCATCAGGTTCGTGGACACCAGCCACGAGGCGACGGCGATCTGAGCGAGATTGTGAGTCAGCGCCCCCGCTATGCTGAGTATGAAGTACGAGGCTCCGGGCCATGCGGAGGCGAGCGCGGCTATCGCGCAGAGCGAGCATATCCCCCCGCCGAGGCTCATGAGCCCCGCGATCGGTCCCCTCATGAAGAGCGTGAACACCGACTTGAGCGCCGCCAGAGCTAACGCCGAACGGCGCCCGACGAAGAAGAGCGCGTACATCGTGACCGCGTTCGACAGCCCAAAGCGCATGTTGAGCGGCAGGGACGGAAGCATGGACTCGACCGCGGCGAGCATCAGTATCATCGAGAGCATGAGTCCCATCAGCGCAATGTCCCGAACGGCGAAAGTTTTCCCCATAATATATCCCCCCCTACGGGTTCCGGCTGGATTTGAATTCTCACCCCCTGAAACCGCGGAAAAAAACGCGGGCGCTACCCGCACCCGGCAGGGAACTAGTTCCCTGCCGCCCTTTTCTCTCGAATCAATACGCCGTGGTGTCCAGCGCCTCGCCGAGGCCGGACGTCACCCGGACCGCCACGCGGTTCGGCAGGCACACCGCCGATTGGCCGGGTATCCTGAGAAATCCAGAGCGGATGCATATCTTGTCGGGGCAGTCCGAGCTGACGAACCCGACGGCCCCGTCCCGAACCGCGATCCGAACGGACGGACGCCCGCTCGGGGAATACACGCCGTCACGCCCCAGGTCGATCGCGGCGTCAACGCCGCCGTCTACCGAGACCTCGGCGTACCCCCCGGCGCCAGACGGCGCCAGGCTCATATACGCGTAATACGCAAAAAGGGGCACGGCCACAGCCAGCAGGATCGCTATGTCCCGCGCCGCGAAAAAACGCCTCTCCGTCACGGCGGCAACTCCTGTTCATGATCACGAACAAAACCAACTAGCGCCGCTCGCGCATCCGCGAGTCGGACCGCACAATATTAGCAGGATATCGTTTTTTTGTCATTGCGTTTTGGAAAACACTGATTTGATAAATATAGCAGGAAACCACTTGATTCCACGTTTATTTCGCGGAGAGACAAAATCTTACACCCAATTCGTCAGCAACAACCCCTTCAAGCCCTCAAAATGTTTCGTATTATTCGTTACCAACGTACACCCGCGAGAGATGGCCTGCGCCGCTATGAGCAAATCAGCATCATCCATCAGCCGGCCTTGACCCTTGCACTCCGAGTAGAGAGAAGCCGCAAGGTCTACGTCTTCGACGGTTAAAACATCTACGCCCAGTTCAGCGGTCATCAGCTCAAATGCCGCGAGTTTGTTTTTCGCTCCTGCCGCCAGAAGACCGCGTTTGATTTCCAAATAAACGATGAGCAATATCACGGATTGGCGGCCGTTTAATTCCCCGCGCCGCCAACGTTTCTTAACGTCTTCATTGCCGCGAAGGATGTACGATATGATATTTGTATCCAGAGCATAAATCATAAATCCACCTCGCGATTGAATTTTACGCGCTCGAATTCTGGTACATTTTCTTCGCTGGCGTCAATGGCCGCGAAAAAATCATCAATCGCCGCCAATCGGCGCGTTGTGGCATCATCGTGTTCCCGCTCGTCCAAAATAGTGATAAGAACTCGCCTCCGACCTGACAGGCCAGACATTTGGCCAATAGGGGAAAACTCCCTTCTTCATAATAGCCTTCGTATGTCCGCATGGTGAAACCTCGCTTATTTACCCCAGATGTTCTTTTATACGAATTCGCGGTCAACAGGCTGTTTTTGATGCGGCTCTAGCGGCTGCCCAGACCCGCTTTAACACTTCACCCTTAATAGACCTTTGATTTTAAATTGATATGAACAGAGCTTTATACGTGGCTTCCAATTTGTCAAGAGTACGGGGCAGTTCAAATCTTGATTTGTCGTTAAGGAACCGCCCCCTCTCCAAAAAATCATCCCGTTTTTCGGCGTCAAAGCGGCTGATTGGAATTGCGCATTCGGCGAGATCGGATAAAATTATCGTTAAATCAACACTTTTTAACTGGCTTTGGCTGGTTTTAACGAGCTTCAACGAGGTGAAGGCATGGATCAGACGCGATATCAGAGCAGGATAAGGAACTTCAGCATAATAGCCCACGTCGACCACGGCAAGTCTACGCTGGCGGACAGGCTGATCGAGAGCACGCACACCGTCGAGAGCAGGAACATGAGGGCGCAATTGCTCGACACACTGGAGCTCGAACGGGAGAGGGGAATCACGATCAAGCTGGTGCCCGTCCGCATGACTTACGTCGCGGGGGACGGCGAGAGCTACATTTTGAACCTCATCGACACGCCGGGACACGTCGATTTCAACTACGAAGTCTCGCGCTCGCTCGCGGCGTGCGAGGGCGCGGTGCTGGTCATCGACGCGGCCCAGGGGGTGGAGGCGCAGACCGTCGCGAACGCGTACCTCGCTGTCGAGCAGAACCTGGACCTCATCCCCGTGTTCAACAAGATAGACCTGCCCTCCGCGCAGCCCGAGCGCGCGGCGCGGGAGATCGAGGAGGTGATCGGCCTCGACGCGTCGCGCGCCGTGCTGGCGAGCGCGAAGGACGGGACGGGCATAGACGAGATACTGGCGCGCATCGTGACGGACATAAGGCCGCCGGACGGGGATCGGGGCGCGCCGCTGTCGGCGCTGATATTCGACTCCGTCTACGACAACTACAGGGGGGTCATCAGCTACGTCAGGGTCGTCGACGGCGAGCTCAGGGCGCGCAAGGAGATATCGTTCATGGCGACCGGGGACGTCCGCGAGGTCGAGGAGGTAGGGGTGTTCACGCCGTCCATGCGGCAGGTGGAGTCGCTGGGGCCAGGCGAGGTCGGCTACATAGTGGCGGGCATCAAATCGCTGGAGGACGCGGGGGTCGGCGACACGATAACGGACGCCAGGAACCCCGCGCCGGCGCCGCTGCCCGGATACCGCAAGGTCAAGCCGGTGGTGTTCTGCGGGTACTACCCCATCGAGCGCGAGGAGATAAACGCGCTCAGGGACGCGCTGGAGAAGCTGCGGATCAACGACTCCGCCATAACCTTCGAGCCGGAGTCGTCCGCGGCGTTGGGCTTCGGCTTCCGCTGCGGGTTCCTGGGACTGCTGCACATGGAGATAGCCAAGGAGCGGCTCTTCCGCGAGTTCGACGTGGAGCTGGTTGCCACCGCGCCCAACGTTATCTATCAGGTGAGGCTCTCCAGCGGCGGCGTCATCGAGGCACATCGCCCGTCGGACTTCCCCTCCGACCCGACGAGACAGGAGGAAGTGCTGGAGCCGTTCATACGTGTGACGCTCTTCCTGCCGGACGGCTACGTCGGCCCGTGCATACAGCTCTGCCAGGAGAAGCGCGGCACGTATACGGGCATGGACTACATAACGCCGGAGCGCGTCCGCCTCGTCTACGACCTGCCGTTAGCCGAATTCATCCTCGACTTCCACGACAAGCTGAAGTCCATGACGCGCGGCTACGCGTCGCTCGACTACGAGCACATCGGATACCGGACCTCCGACCTCGTCAAGGTGGACATACTCATACAGGAGGAGCCGGTGGACGCGTTCAGCTTCATCTGTCACAGGAGCGCCGCGTACCATCGCGGACACTCCGTGGCGACGAAGCTCAAGGAGCTGATCCCGAGACAGCTCTTCGAGGTGCCCATACAGGCAGCGATCGGCAAGAAAGTCATCGTCCGGGTGAACGTCAAGGCACTGCGCAAGGACGTGCTGGCCAAGTGCTACGGCGGCGACATCACCAGAAAGCGCAAGCTCCTCGAAAAACAGAAGGAGGGGAAGAAGCGCATGAAGCAGGTCGGCCGCGTGTCGATACCGCAGGAGGCGTTCATGGCCTTCATGGACGTGTCGGGGGGCGATGAGTGAGGCGGCGAGCGTCTACCTGCACGTCCCGTTCTGCCTCTCCAAGTGCCCCTACTGCGCGTTCGCCAGCGCGGCGGCGTGTGAGGGCGACTGGGAAATTTATCTGCGCGCCGCCTCCTCGGAGATGGAGCGGCGCGCGCCGGAGGCGGGACCGCTCGAGACGCTCTACGCCGGAGGGGGGACCCCGTCCGTTCTGTCACCGGGCGCGTGGGGCGGGCTGATCGAATCGATCGAAAAATTTTTCGAGTTCTCCGACGCGCCGGAGGTGACGATAGAGGCCAACCCCGGCTCGCTCACGAAGGAACACCTGACGCTGTGGCGCGGCTGGAGAGTAAACCGCGTGAGCCTGGGCGTTCAGAGCCTGGACGACGGCGAGCTCGCGGCCTTGGGCAGGCTTCACAGCGCGAGCCAGGCCGCGGAGGCCGCCCTCATGTGCCTGTCCGCCGGGTTCTCCGTCTCGCTCGATCTGATGTTCGGCCTGCCGGGCACTCCAGACGATCTGCGCGGCTGGGCCGGGACTCTGCGGCGCGCCGTCGCCCTCGGGCCCCATCACATATCCGTCTACCAGCTCTGCATCGAACCGGGCACGCCGTTCGGCGCCGCATACGCGGACGCGCCGCGCGCCTCCGACGGCTACGTACCGTACAGATACGCGCAGTGGCTCCTGCCGAGGCTCGGTTACGAGCAGTACGAGGTGGCGAGCTTCGCCCTGCCCGGGCACGAGAGCGCGCACAACCTCAACTACTGGTACGACGGCAGCTATATCGGCATAGGCCCGTCGGCGTGGAGTTGCGTCGGAGGCGTCAGGTCCAAAAACGCCAGCCGCCTCCGCGACTACGCGGAGGCGCTAGCGCAAGGGCACGCGCCAACGGACTATGCTGAGCGCATCGAGGGCGAGGCGGCGGCTCGCCAGGCGGCGGTACTGGCCCTGCGGACGAGGCGCGGGATAAACTGGAGGAGGTTCCGGGCCAGATACGGAGAGGCGTTCGCCGACGCGATCAGGAAGGACCTCGAAAACATCCCCGGCGACCTCGCGTCGACGGACGAGTTCAGCGCGTCCCTCTCGAAAAAAGGGCTCAGGCTGGGCAACGCCATCTGGGCCAATATAATTTAGGAGGGCTGATTTATCAAGAGCAATGATGTAAAATGCGCCAAGGAGGTGATAAAATTGACTCAGGTTAAAGTAGCGCTCTTTATGATAGACGATTTCGAGGAGACGGAGGCGGTTTGCACGGTGGATATACTGCGCCGCGCGGGGGTCGAGGTGACCACCGTCTCGTTGGGAAGCGGCAGGCGGCTCTTGGGGCGCAGCGGCATTTGCGTGGAGGCCGACGCCATGTTTGACGATATCGTGGGTAACGAGTACGATATGCTGGTCATACCGGGCGGCACCGTCGCCTACACGGAGCACTCCGGTCTGGTGGACCTCGTCAGGCGTCAGAACGATCAGGGACTGAAGCTGGCCGCCATCTGCGCGGCGCCCGCCGTCCTGGGCACGGCTGGCGTGCTCCGCGACCGGCGCGCGGTAATATACCCCGGCATGGAGAAGTGGCTCGACGGCGCCCTCCCGGGGAGCGGCATCGTCGAGACGGACGGAAACATCACCACCTCGAAGGGACCGGGCACCGCTGTGTACTTCGCCCTCAGCTTGGTGGAGCAGCTTATGGGCAAGGCCTCGGCCGACAAGGTGTCGGAGGGGTTTTTGGCGCAAAAATTGATAACATGACTTTAAATATTTCGTTGGTCTGTCAGACCTGGAGGGGTTGGCATTGAAAAACACGGCGCGCGGCATCCTAATCGCACTCTGTGCCGCGTTATGCCTGTCCTTCGCCGTGCGGTGCGCCTCCATGCTCGTCGCGGCGGACGAGGACTGGTACACGTGGTACGAACAGCAAAACGCGCAGCAGGGTGGGGGAGCGCCTCCCGGCGGCGCGGACGGCGGAAACCCTCAGAGCCCGCCCCCCGCGCCGAATGATCCGTCGGTCGCGGAACCTGCCCCTCAACCCGACATGTCCGCGGAGAACCCCCCCGCCCCCGACCAGCCCGTCGAAACGGGCGGCGGCGAGCCGACGTGGGATTACGCGGCCAACGAGACACCGCCCAACGCGCCCGCTCAACCGGCGGAGCAGGCGGGCGCGGACGCGACCAAAGCACCCAGTGACCCTCCGCCGCCGGAACAGCCGACGGGCGACCAGCCCGCATCCGGCGGAGCCTCGGCGGTCCTGCCGGACCAGATAGACTGGGGCGCGTCGTATGATCCGTACAAAACCCCGGAGGCCCCGCGGCCCGCGGCACCCGGCGGGACAGCACCGGCGGAACCGGCGGACGGAGGGGAATCCCCGGGACGGGACACTCAGACCGAGCCCGCCCCGGAGGAGGACGAGGGGTCGGCTAACGGGGACTCTATATAACCTGAATTCCGCATTGAATTAGCGTATACAAGTTTTTGGAGGCGACGATGAGCGGCGCTGTCGATATTGTCGATGAACCTAAAGGAGGTTCTTTTTTTAGCGTAAACTTCTTGCCTGTTTTTTACTTTCAAAGTTTATCGCCGCGAGAAAATTTAGGGCTGTGCGGTAGGCACTAAGCGACAAATTTATTCGATGTGCGGGAGGGACGGAAAGTGAATAAGATCGTGAGAAAATTGCGCGTCGTTTTATCTTTGCTGATACTTTTCGCATTGCCGGCGGGGGACGGGAGGGGCGGCGGAAAACCGGGTAAAGTATATTTTCGTGCTCATTGGGGACGGAACGTCAATTCCTCAGAGAAACGCGGCGGAGCTTTACCTCGCGAGCCGAAACAGCCCCAAAGATCTGGAATTCGCAGTTTTGCGCGCCGAGGGTAAATTTCCTCGGGGCAACGGTGTCACCGACTTCAAACCCGCGATCCAGCGCATGTTGATGAGCACCTTCCCCGGTCAGGGGTTTTCAAGCACGTACTCCATCAACTCCCTGATCACGGATTCCTCGTCCTCCGGGACGGCCATCGCCACAGGGTACAAGACGCGGGACGGCGTCGTCGGAATGGACCCGACTGCGACGGGAAAGTACGTCTCCATGGCGAAAATGGCCAGAGACAAGGGAATATCGAAGGTCGGCATCGTTTCCACTGTCTCCATCGAACACGCGACGCCGGCGTCTTTCTACGCCTGCTCGCCTCACCGCGATTTATACTACGAGATAGCCTTGCAAATTCCTGAAAGCCGTTTCAATTTCTTCGGCGGCGGCGGCTTCAGGCAGCCTCGGGGCGCCAAAAACGACCAGAAGGATATCTTCGAGATACTGAAAGAGGCTGGGTACACGGTCTATAACACCCGTGAAGGGTTCGACAAGATAACATCCGGCGACGACAAAGTCCTCACCATCAACCCCGTGCTGGACGCCGACGCCGCCCTCCCCTACGCGATCGACCGAAAAGAAGGGGAGATCACGTTTGCGGAGTTCATCGCGAAGGGGATAGAGGTCCTCGACAATCCCAACGGTTTCTTTTTGATGGCCGAATCCGGCAAGGTCGATTGGGCGTGTCACGCCAATGACGCTCTCGCTGCGGTCGAGGATGTCCTCACCCTTGACGAGGCCGTGAAAGTCGCCTACGAGTTCTACGAAAAACACCCCGACGAAACGCTGATCGTCGTCACGGGCGACCACGAAACGGGCGGGATGACGATTGGGTTCGCGGGGACCGCTTACGACGCGTTTCCGACGAAACTCCAGGCTCAAAAAGGTTCCTATATCGCATTCAACACGGAGTTGGCCGCTTTCAAGAAGGCGAACCCAGACGCGAAGCTGCGGGACACGCTGCCCCTGGTGGAAAATTTTTTCGGGTTGAAGCGTTACGGCAAGGAGGAAATGGAAAATCTGGATGCGCGCGCCAAAGCGGGGGACGCCGAAGCCTACGAGCTTTTGGGCATGGCCCTCAAGGACTATGAGATAGCGGACCTGGAAGAGGCGTTCGCCATGACCATGAAAGACGGCAGGGAGCGCCCGGTGACCGACGACTCTTATTATCTTTCCTACGGGACTTACGAACCCCTCACCGTGACGCTGACGCACATTTTGAACCACAAGGCCGGCATCGGCTGGACGACGTACTCGCACACGGGGCTGCCTACGCCCGTCTCCGTCATCGGGGTGGGACACGAGCAGTTCAACGGCTACTACGACAACACGGACATCTTCAAAAAAGTCGTAGCGATCGGGCAGCTTTAGAGCCACCGGCTCGGGTTCGATCAAATTTTTGCCGCGCTTTTGCCGCCGCTATGAAGAAGCCGTTTCACTTTTTCTTTCACGGGGCGCGGAAGGAGGACATCGCGTTTTCGGGCATCGTCCTCCTTCTGTGCGTAGCGCTGTATTTTATTCCCACGGGATTCGAAGATCGCCTGCCCAAGGATACCGAGCAGGTCGAAGGGCGGATCGCCGCCGTCGACAACTCCCATATGGAACAGCACGGCTTGGTTCTTTCGGGTTCTCAGGGCGTCGAGGTCGAACTGCTGGAGGGTAAGTGGAAGGGGCGGATCATCCGCACCGGCAATCACTTTCTGGGGAAGATGGAACTCGACAGGGTCTTCGAGCCCGGCGACCACGCATTGATGAGCATCACGTCCAGCGGCGGCGTCATCACGTGGGGACACACCGCGGACCACTACCGCCTATGGATAGAATTCGTCCTTTTGATGATTTTTTCGCTTTTTTTGCTTTTCTACGGGGGATTTTTCGGATTTCAAGCGATACTTTCCTTTTTCTTCACAGGGCTGGTGCTGTGGAAACTGACCATTCCCCACATGTTGAAGGGAGTGGACCCTGTTCTCCTGAGCTTCGTGATCGTCTGCGTTTTATCCGCGGCCATTCTATTTTTGGTCGCGGGGCTCAACAGAAAGGGCGTAGTCGCTTTCATGGGCGCGGTGACTGGTTTGGGAGTGACCGCGCTCATGACTCTCTGTTTCACCCAGCCTTTCAAGATCAGCGGGGCGGTCCGTCCCTTCTCGGAGACCTTGCTGTATTCTGGATTCACCCACCTCAACATCACACGCATCTTCATCGCCGGTGTCGTCCTCTCCGCTTCGGGGGCCGTGATGGACCTCGCGATGGACATCTCGGCGGCCATGAGCGAGATCGTCCGGCACAATCCGCGAATCTCGCGCAAAGACCTGTTTTTTTCCGGCAACATCATCGGGCGGTCCGTCATCGGCACCATGACGACGACGCTTCTCCTCGCCTACAGCGGCGGATACCTTGCTATGCTGATGCTTTTCATGGGGCAGGGGATACCCGACGCCAACATACTCAACATGAACTACGTGGCCGCGGAGATTCTGCACACTCTCGTCGGCAGCTTCGGTCTCGTTCTCGTCGCGCCCATCACGACCGTTATGGGAACCCTGCTTTACATCCCCCGGCAGGGATAAAACTGAATACCCGCCAGCTAAAAACGGCGCGCGCGGCAAAAGGCCCCGCACGTATTCCGCTTGAAGTGATAGCTGTGCGGTAGACGCTAAATATATCACAGACATTGTTGAATTTGTGGTACTATTACGAAGTACGGGGCAGCAGCCGCGCCGGAGGACGGCGGCGCGGCGCGGCTGAACAGGAAAGCGAGGCTATATGGATGTTCAAGTTCTTATCCGGTCTTTTCAGCCGGGATATAGGTATAGATCTTGGCAGCGCCAACACGGTGGTCTACGTAAAGGGACGCGGAGTCACCATAGACGAGCCGTCAGTGCTCGCGATACGCAAGGTGGGAAACAAGGGAAAGAAGGATATCATAGCGTTCGGCAATCCAGCCAAGAAGATGATAGGGAAGACCCCCCAGGGCATCGATACGGTACGGCCGCTGTTGCACGGCGTCATAGCGGATTTCGACATGACCGAGAAGATGGTCGGCTACTACATGTCGTCGGCCAACCAGGGCAGACGCATGATGGCCCATCCACGCGTCGCGATATGCGTACCCGCCTGCGTCACCGAGGTGGAGAAACGGGCCGTGGTCGACGCCACGCTGGGCGCCGGGGCCAGGGAGGCATTCGTGGTCGAGGAGCCGCTGGCCGCCGCCCTCGGCACTGGCCTGCCGATCAACGAGCCGCGCGGCAACATGGTGGTTGACATAGGCGGGGGGACGAGCGAGGTGGCGGTGCTCTCTCTGGGCGGCGTGGTCATCAGCAACTCGCTCCGCTCCGCCGGCGACGACATCGACAACGCCATAGTCTCCATGATGAGGCAGAACTACACCCTTTCGATAGGCGAGAGCACGGCGGAGGAGGTCAAGATCGCCATAGGCTCCGTGGTCCCGCTCGACTCCGAACTGGAGATGGAGGTCAAGGGCCGGGACCTGATGGACGGCCTGCCCAAGGTGGTCATGGTCACGTCGGGCGAGGTGCGCGACGCGATAGAGCCGATAATCTGCCGCATAGAGGACATGCTTCGCTACGCCATAGAACAGACTCCACCGGAACTGGTCAAGGACATAGTGGACCAGGGGCTGGTGCTCACCGGCGGCAGCTCCCAGCTCAGGGGACTCAGCGCGCGTTTCTCGGACGTGATAAACGTGCCGGTCCACATGGCGGAGTCCCCGCTGTACTCAGTGGCCTTGGGCCTAGGCAAACTGCTGGAGACGGTGGACCGCGGCGACAAGGTGGCCGTGACCGTCGACCACGCGGCGGTGTAATCCGGGACAAAGAAAGGCACTCACCCGATGGTGAGCAAACTTAACCCCGTTCTCGTGAGCTCCCTGCTCGCGATATTTTGCGGACTGATGCTGATGTGGTTCGCCCACACGTTCCCCCCGCTCTCAAAGGTCGCGGCCGACGAGGTTGGCGTGTTGCTCTCGTATCCCGAGCGCCCGGCGTTTGAGTTGCGGGCGCTCGTCCAAGCCGCCGGGAGTTGGGTTAGGGAGCGCCGCGGGCTTCAGGAGCGCAACCGCCGGCTCGAGATGGAGAACCTCGATCTGCGCACCGCGTTGCAGCACGCCGGAGTGGCGCCCCCGGCGTCGACCTCTGAGCTGATCGGCGCGCGCGTCACGCTTCGCTACCCAGACGCGTGGTGGAAGGAGGTCCGAGTGAACAGGGGGGCCTCCCACGGTGTAGCGGTCGGGGCGCCCGCCCTGTCGGACGGCTTCATGATAGGCAGGGTCGTCAGGGTCGGCTCGGACTATTCGTGGATCGAGCTGGTGACGTCTTCGACGTTTCTTCTGGCAGCCGTCGTCAACGACACGTGGGACTTGGGCGTCATCAACGGGGACGACATGGGCAACGTCTGGCTAATGTTCACGCCCCCGGACAAGGAGTTCAGCCGGGGGATGCTGGTCTCGACCGCCCTGGTGGGGGACTATCTGCCTCCGGGCATTCCGGTGGGCATGATATGGGGGGAGGGTGAGCGGCGCGACGGCTTCCTGCCTCGCCGCATCGCCTCAGGAGCTCATCTGACTCAGCTCTACAACGTGCAGATACTCTCGTTGGGGGCGGGATATTGACCGCCTTCGTCATGGCTTGGCTGCTACAGGACTTGTTGCAGGTGCTGAGCATGGGGTTCATGCTGATGCCCGAGATATACCTCATGACAGCGCTCTACAAGATAGTGTCGGGCCCCCTGCTGCCGACGCGCGCGGCGGCTTGGATATGGCTCGCGTTTTTTGGGGGAGTGCTGTGGGATCTGCGTTGGGCCGCGTTCCCTGGCATGAGCGGCCTGATCGGCGCGGTCTCGGTCATCCTGCTTTACCTGATGTGGAACAGGACGCCCGCCGGTGGGAGAAACGCCCCGCTCTTCGCGGCGCTCGCCGGAGGGACGCACATTATGTCCGGGATTGTCCATTACCTGGCTTGGGCTGTGCCCAGCCACGCCGCGGCGAGGATGTTCCTCATCCAGCAGCTGCTCTGTGTGCCCCTGCTGGCCGTGCTCTGCACGATGTACGCGTTCAGAAAGAACGATGCGCATGTATAAGGCGTTTGACAACTTCGACGTTGACCGCAGGCTTATTTACGTGCGAAACATCTTCATATTCTCCCTGTCGCTTCTGGTGGTGGGGCTTGTTTACTTTCAGCTCGTTAAGGGGGACGAGTACGTAAGTCTCGCGTCCAGCAACAGGCTCCGCATGATACGGCTCCTGCCCCCCAGGGGAAACGTCTACGACGCGAGCGGGGTTCCCCTGGCGGTGAACGTCAGGACATTCGACATGAAGGCCTATCCCATGGATCTGCGGGAGGAGGAGGATTTCGACGAGGTTGCCGGGGTGTTCGCGCGCCACGGTATACCGATGACGGCGCAAGGGCTCAAGAAGAGCGTCGAGAAGCAGTACGTCGCGCCGTACCGCGCCATATCCGCGGCGATCAACCTGACGCTGGCCCAGGTATCCGACCTGGTGATGGACCCTACGTTCCCCAAGAGCCTCTTCCCGTCCCCCGTGTGGAGAAGGATATACCCAGGAGGCCCGTTGGTGGCTCACGTCATGGGCTATGTAGGGGAGATAACGAGGGACGAGCTGGAGGATCAGAGGGATCTTCATTACCAGGCTGGCGACATAGTCGGCAAGAGCGGGATCGAGTCGATGTACGAGGAGGAGCTGCGCGGGGTCGTGGGCGACCAGGTGGTGGAGGTCGATTCACGCGGAAGGCGCCTCCGCGACGTGAACTACAACGACCCGCGGAAGGGCGGCGACATACGGCTCACGCTCGACTTGGCGGCTCAGAGGGAGGCGTCTCGCCTCATGAACGGACGCCGGGGAGCGATGGTCGTCATGGATGTGAAGGACGGGGGAGTGGTGGTGTTCTTCTCATCCCCCACTTACGACCCCAACCCGCTGACGTGGGGCATATCGAACAAGGAGTGGTCGGCCCTCATAAACGACGCCGACCGCCCGATGATGAACAGAGTCAGCGGGGGCTCGTATCCGCCCGGCTCCGCTTTCAAGGTCGTCACCGCCGCCGGGATACTGATGGAGGGCGTGGCGAACACCAAGTCGACCGTGTTCTGCCCCGGCAGATTCGAGCTTGGGCCCCAGACGTTCCGCTGCTGGCGCAGGAGCGGGCATGGGACGGAGGATATAGTGGGCGCGCTCAGGGATTCGTGCGATGTGTTTTTTTATCAGATGAGCGTGAGGCTGGGCGCGGACAAGCTCCTCGAGTGGAGCGGCGAGTTCGGCATAGGCGAGCGAACCGGGATAGACCTCCCCGGCGAGTCCAGGGGTAACATCGCGGGGCGCGAGTGGAAACGCGCGCGCTTCAAGGAGTCGTGGTACCAGGGCGACACCGTCAATTACTCCATCGGCCAGGGTTTTTTGCTGATGACGCCCCTGCAGCTCGCCAGGGTTTACGCGGCCTTCGCCAACGGAGGGCGGCTCGTCGTCCCGAGGCTCAACGCGGACAAAAAGCCGGAGTGGCGTGACGTGAAGGTCTCGAATGCCAACATGGATATCATCAGGAGGGGGATAAGGGACGTCGTCACGCGCGGCACCGGAAGGGCCGCGGGCGGCTACGGGGTCGAGATAGCCGGCAAGACCGGCACCGCCCAAAACTCCCGGGATGACGACCACGCGTGGTTCGTCGGCTACGCACCGGCGGATGCCCCCAAATACGTGGCGGCGGTGCTGGTCGAGGGCGGGGGATCGGGCTCATCCGTGGGCGGACCGCTGGTTGGGCAGATGCTCTCATATTTGCTTGAGTATAATAAATAAAATAGGTGAGGAAAAGTGATAAAATTAAAAGGTATGGCGGATTCGGTGTTAAGATGCGTAATACCGGAGGAGCTTCCCCCCTCCGGCCTCGGCGAAGCGTTCATGGACGTCATGAATAAGGGGAGGCGGATCCTTCCGGGCGCGCGCCTGATCCTCGACTTTGGGGCACGCCCCTTGCCGGAGCCTCTCATAGGCTCCATCCTCTCCGACTTCGTCTGGCCGTCCGGGGTTCATGTGTTGGCGTGGGTCACATACGACGCCGGCTCACAGGAGACGCTGAAGCGCGCCGGCCTGCCGGTCTCGGAGCCCTCGGCCTCGATCCCGGACAATGCCCGGAGCGCGCCGGCGCTGGTGTTGCACAGGTCCCTGCGCTCGGGGCAGCGAGTCGAGCACCGCGGGGACGTAGTCATCACGGGCCACGTCAACGGCGGTGCGGAGGTGATGGCGTCGGGGAACATAACGGCGCTCGGGCGTCTCAAGGGCCTGGTGCACGCCGGATACGAGGGGAACGAGCGTGCCGTGGTTGTAGCCAGGTCGATGGAGGCCCTCCAGGTTCGCATCGGGGGGAAGATAGGGTCGCTCGACAGGGGCTCGCAGTGCTGGGGCAGGGGCGTCATCATCAGCGTCGCGGACGATCGGATCCAGATAGATTACTGGCCTCAGCTGAAGAACGAGACCGGTTGGGGAAACGCTGATTAAGTGGACAGAGGGGCATTCGGGCAAATAATTAATCCCTTGGGAGGGGTATGAATGGCGTCACGCGTAATTGTAGTGACATCGGGCAAAGGGGGGGTCGGTAAGACCACGACCACGGCCAATGTCGCGGCGGCTCTTGCCGAGATGGGCAGCAAGGTCGTGGCGGTCGACGGCGACGTGGGATTGCGCAACCTCGACGTGGTGATGGGCCTCGAGAACCGCATCGTATACACGCTGGTAGACGCCATAGACGGCCACTGCCGGCTGAGTCAGGCGGTAATCCGCGACAAAAGGGTGGACAACCTCTTCATGATACCGACGGCTCAGAGCAAGACCAAGGATGCCGTGACTCCTCAGCAGATGATAGATGTATGCGACGAACTCAGGAACGACTACGAATACGTTTTGATCGACTGCCCGGCGGGGATAGAGGCTGGTTTCAAAAACGCCGCGGCCGGAGCGGACGAGGCGCTGGTGGTGACGACTCCTGAGGTGTCGGCCGTGAGGGACGCGGACAGGATAATAGGGCTCTTGGAGTCCATGGACAAGTCCCCGATTCGCCTCATCGTCAACAGGATACGCAGTGACATGGTGAAGAGGGGGGACATGCTGGGCGTCTCCGACGTGCTCGACGTGCTGGCGATCGACCTCATAGGGATCGTCCCCGACGACGAGGCCGTCATAACGAGCGCTAACAGCGGGGTGCTGCTCACGTCGCAGGCATCGCAGGCCTCCCATGCCTTCCGCAACATCGCCTCGCGCATCGCCGGGGTTGATGTGCCGTTCATGAACCTGGACTCGCGGGAGGGCATCGGGATATTCGGCAAAATCAAGACCATCTTTGGCTTTTAGGAGGCGGGGGCAATGAGTTTTATCTCCAATTTTTCGAACTTGTTCGGCATCGGCAGGACGACGCGGCATACGAAATCCAGCGATATGGCCAAAAACCGCCTGACCGTCGCCATAGCCCACGACAGGACAGACATATCGCCGGGCATCATGGAGAACATGAGGCGCGACATAATAGCCGTTTTGAAGAAGTACGTCGAGATCGACGAGGGAAACATCGAACTCGACCTCGAAAACGACAGCGCGAAGGGCTATTTCGCACTGGTCGCGAGCGTCCCCGTCATGAAGGTGCGGAGAACACACGGAAAACCCTGACTTAACATGCCCTTTGAATTCAACTACAGTTGGGGGGAGATCCGCGGGGGTCTCGACCGCACGATGCTAGTCACGGTTCTCGTCCTCTTCGCGCTCGGGCTGGCGTCGATATACAGCGCCGGCATCGGGGTCAGGACTTCCACCGTCGTCTACGTGGTGAAACAGCTGACGTGGGGCGCGGTGAGCGCGGTCGTATACGTTTTCGTGCTGCGCGCCGGGTATCAGGACTTCGTCCGTTACAGCTATTGGATGTACGGCGGCACGGTGGCCCTGCTGGTGGTCCTCTCCATGAGCGGCACGATCTCGAAGGGCGCCGTGCGGTGGTTTCAGCTGGGGGCCCTGAACTTCCAGCCGGCCGAGATGGGCAAGGTCGTCCTGATACTGGCGATGTCGCGGTTCTGCTCGCGCAACACCCCGAACTCCCTGAAAAACCTCTTCATGGCCCTTGCCGTTTTCGGGGTGAGCGTCGTATTGATACTGCTGCAACCAGACCTGGGAAGCTCCCTCGTCTACGTCGCCGTGATGTTCGCCATGCTCGCGGTGGCCGGCGCGCCCGGGAGGTATCTCGGCGGAATGGTCCTGGCGGGCCTGGCGGCGGCACCGTTCCTCTGGGGGACGCTGAGGAGCTATCAGAAGCTGAGGCTCGTGGTCTTCCTGGACCCCTACGTCGATCCGCAGGGCGCCGGATACAACGTCATACAGTCGAGGATAGCCGTGGGCTCCGGCGGCCTGTGGGGGAAGGGCTTTTTGCACGGTACTCAGGGCAGGCTGCACTTTCTCCCTGAACCTCACACGGATTTCATATTCAGCGTGTTCGCCGAGGAATTCGGGTTCGTCGGGGGGGTCATCGTCGTGGCGCTCTTCGCGTGTCTCCTCTGGAGGGTGGTCCGCGCGGCGTTCCAAACAAAGGACGTCAGGGGCAAGCTCTTCTGCATAGGCGTCGCCGCGTGGCTTTGGTTTCAGGTGATGGAGAGCATCGCCATGAGCATGGGACTCGCCCCAATAACGGGCCTGCCTCTGCCGCTCTTCAGCTATGGGGGAAGCTCCCTTCTGATGACGGCCCTGGCCCTGGCCCTGGTTCAGAGCGTCGCCATATCCCCTGTCAAGGACAGGTTCTCGACTCTGACGTAGCTGAAATTGAAAACTCGATAAAGATAAGGGCGTGCGCTCTCCTCTTTAATCGAGAAATTTATAGATTGAGGGATATAAGATTAACATGATTGAGGACGAAATGAGAGGCGGCCTCTGGCCGCTGTTAGCGGCGGTAAAACGCCCCGGGCGCTATATCGGCGGCGAGTGGGGGGCTTGCGCGGCCGGCGCGGATGCGCGGCGCGCGCGTATCTGCTTGGCATACCCCGACGTGTACGAGGTCGGCATGAGCTATCTTGGCTATCAGATTTTGTACTCGATGATCAAGACCCTCGACCACGCCGACGCGGAGAGGGCGTATTGCCCGTGGCCCGACATGGAGGCGGCGATGCGCGGGGCGGGCGTTCCCCTGCGCTCTCTGGAGAGCGGGCGAGCGCTGGCGGACTTCGACGCGGTGGGCTTCACGCTCCAGTACGAGCTCTGCAGCACGAACATACTGACGATGCTGGACCTCGGCGGGATTCCCCTCCTCAGCTCGGAGCGAGGTGACGGCGACCCGCTGGTGATAGGGGGGGGCGGCGGCGCTTTGGCCCCAGCTCCGCTCGAGATGTTTTTCGACGCCTTCTGCCTCGGGGACGGCGAGGCCGTCGTGCCCGAGCTGATGGAGGTGATGAGCGAGCTAAAGGGACGCGCCAGGGACGAGAAGCTCCACGCTCTCTCCCGCATAGATGGGGTATACGTCCCCGGTGAATCAGGCTCAGGGGCTTCGCGGAGGATAGTCGAAAACCTGGACGACGGTTTCATACACCGCACGATGATAGTGCCTAACATGAAGACGATTCACGACAGGATCGCGGTACAGGCGTTCAAGGGGTGCACTCGGGGCTGCCGCTTCTGCCAGGCGGGGATGACCGACAGGCCGGTCCGTGAGAGGAGCGCCGCCTCAGTGGCCGGGCAGATAGAGGATTTGAGGCGGCACACCGGTTGGGACGAGATCGGGATATTATCGCTCGCGACCTGCGATTGGAGCGGCCTTGGAGCGTTGCTCCACATGATCTCGCCTCTGCTGGAGGAGCACAATATGAAGCTCAGCCTCCCCAGCCTTAGGATGGACTCGTTCTCAGTGGAGCTCGCCTCCAAGCTCGAGGGGATGAGGCACGGGGGCATCACGCTGGCGCCTGAGGCCGGCAGCGAGCGTCTGAGGGCCGTCATAAACAAGGGCGTGAGCGACGGCGACATCGAGTCCGCCCTTGACGCCGCGTTCAAGTTCGGCTGGAACAGGGTGAAGCTGTACTTCATGATGGGCCTCCCGACGGAAACGGAAACGGACCTCGACGGAATCATAGACATCGCCGACAGAGCCGTCCGCCGCGCGAGAGTCCACGGGAGGAGGGGCGACGTGTCGGTGTCCCTGGCGGGCTTCGTGCCCAAGGCGCACACACCGTTCCAGTGGGAGGCCCAGACGTCCAGGGAGGCGCTGCGGGAGCGGGGCCGGTACGTGAAGGGGAGAGTTCGAGGCAAAAAGATCTCGCTGTCGTACCACGAGCCCGACCAGACGATGCTGGAGGGGATATACGCGCGGGGCGGCAGGGAGCTTGGCCATGCCACTCTGGAGGCGTGGCGCGGTGGGGCGCGATTCGACGGCTGGACGGAGACCTTCGACATGAGGATCTGGGAGGGAGTGTTCCGCCGCCTCGGGATCGACCCTTCGCACGCCACCCGGGCCCGCGCCTTGGATGAGCCCCTGCCGTGGGACATGATAGACGTCGGGGTCTCGAAGAGCTTCCTGCTGTCGGAGCGCGCCAGGGCGTTCAGCGGGGAGTTCACGCCGGATTGCCGGGACGGCGCCTGCAACGCCTGCGGGTGGCACGAAAAATTCGCAGGGCGCCGCGCCGCCCCTGGCGAGCCTTCGGCGCGATAACGCGAAGGACGCCCGCCATGCCTCGCATAAGAATACACTTCTCCAAGAGGGGTTACGCATCCTTCATCTCCCACATGGACCTGCCGGCGCTCTTCAGCAGGGCCGCCGCGCGGGCTGGTTTGAGGATGGAGAGGACGAATGGCTTCTCCCCTCACCCAAGGCTGGCCCTCTGCCCGCCCCTGCCGGTGGGGGTGGAGGGCTTGAGCGAGCCGGCCGACTTCTGGTTCGTGGAGTGGGAGCCGGGCTCGCGCGACGCGTGGAACCGCTCCTTGCCCGACGGGATCGGCATCTCGAGCGCGGTCCCCGTGGACGGGGTGTCGCTGAACAAGCTCTGCTCCGCCGCGTCGTACATAGTGACTCCTCTCGGGGGAGCGTCCCCGCGAGACGTGACCGGCGTGATAGAAACGACTTTGCGGGAGAACGGAGCGCTTCTTGACGTGAGCGCG
The DNA here is from genome assembly GCA_031269245.1 of Synergistaceae bacterium. Classification (GTDB taxonomy): domain Bacteria; phylum Synergistota; class Synergistia; order Synergistales; family Synergistaceae; genus JAIRKI01. The sequence goes on from JAISZL010000093.1 coordinate 24,607, forward strand.
TCCGGGGACGAGGTCCTGGTCTCGTCCTCCGACCTGGAGCGGTGCGGCCCCTCCCGCATGGTCAAAGATCTCGTTTCCGCCCGCCTGATATCGGGATGGGGGGATCTCCATATGGTTCGCGCCGCCGTGGGGCGGTGGGACCCCGATGGCATGAGAGTCATCCCCTTGACGGAGGAATGTCCGCTATGAATATGTATTCAAGTTCGAGAAACGGCGGGAAGAAGCTCGTCGTGAACGTCATAGACCCGGAGGAGATGCGGATCGCCATCCTGGACGAGCGGGGAAGGCTCGACAGCCTCCATATAGAGCGCATGTTGGAGCGCCAGCGCGCCGGAGAGATATACAAGGCCCGGGTGGACAGCGTCCTGCCGGGCATGAACGCGGCGTTCCTGAGCTTGGGCGACGGGCGGAACGGGTTCCTGTACCTCAACGACGTGCGCGGCACGACGGTGAAGGCTGGCATGGACATGGTGGTCCAGGTCCTGAAGACCCCGCGCAGGGGGAAGGGCGCGAGGGTGTCCCCGCGTATATCCCTGGCTGGCAGGTACCTCGTCCTCGTACAGTCCAACGGGGACATCGGGGTGTCTAAGAGGATAGGGGACGACGACGAGCGCGCGCGGCTGAGGTCGATCGCGCGCAAACTCAGGCCCGAGGGTTACGGCCTCATCGTCCGCACCGCGGCTGAGTACTGCGACGAGGAGAGCCTGGCCCGCGACGCGGCCGAACTGATGGAGGAGTGGAACGAGGTCGAGCACAAGGCCAGAAAGAACTCCGCCCCCTGCCTGCTGCACAGGGACATCGGCCTCGTGGAGAGGATGCTCAGGGACGAGCTGAACGACGACATAGGCGAGATAATCGTCGACTCGCGGGACGAGTTCGAGAACATAGCCGCGTTCATTGAGCGCGTCGCGCCGGAGGCCAGACCGGAGCTCTCCCTCTACAGGGGCAATATGCCGGTGTTCGACGTCTACGGCATCGAGCGCGCGATAGACGAGATGCACGACCGCAAGGTGTGGCTGCCGAGCGGCGCCTATCTGGTCATAGACCAGACGGAGGCACTCACCGTGATCGACGTGAACACAGGCAAGTACATCGGGTCTAAGGACCTGCGGGACACGGTGTACCACACGAACTTCGAGGCCGCGGAGGAGATAGCCCGCCAGCTGCGCCTGAGGGCCATAGGCGGCATAGTCGTCATAGATTTCATAGACATGGAGAGCCGCGATGACAGGGTCAAGCTGGTCGAGCAGCTTCAGGAGTTCTTCCGGGACGACAAGTGCAAGGCCAGGGTGTACGGGGTCACGGAGCTGGGTCTGGTCGAGATCACGAGGAAGCGCGCCCGATTGGACATGCGCTCGATAATAAGCCGCGGCTGTCCGTTCTGCGGCGGTCTCGGCTGGGTCGACAAGGAGGAGACCGTCGCGATGAAGGTAAAGCGGTTCCTGCGCAAGTCGATCCTGGGCTCGAACTCCGAGGCGTTCCTGGTCGAGCTGCACCCCGCGATAGCGAGGTACATCGCCGACACATACCTCTCTATGTGGGAGGAGGAGTTCGACAAGAGGTTCTACCTCGTCGAGTGCCCGGAGTCCGCGTGGGACAAGTATCGAATCGACTTCCAGGGGACCCTCTCGAGGGTCGTGCACCGGGTCGACGTGATGGCGCGGCGGGAGGAGCGGGTCGTTGTATATAGCACGACTTCAGCTTAGGGGCTTCAAGAGCTTCGGCGGCTCGCACGATCTGCCGCTCGCGCCGGGTATGACCGCGATAGTAGGCCCCAACGGCAGCGGGAAGAGCAACATCCTGGACTCCATGCGCTGGGTTCTGGGCGATTCGCACTCGTCCAAGCTGCGGGTGGCCAAGCAGGGCGGCCTCATCTTCCACGGCTCGGCCTCGTGCCCGCCGGCCGATGAGGCGTCGGTGGCGATACAGCTCAGGGAGGGCACCAAGGTCTGCTCCATCCGGCGGCGCGTGCTCGAAGCCGGGACGGTCCTCACCGTTGACGGTGCCCGCGTGACACTCGCCGAGCTGGACGAGGTCAAGCGGCAGTGGCAGCTGTCGGGGGACAAGTTCGCCTTCATAGGCCAGGGCGACGTGGCCGAGGTCATACAGCAACGGCCGTCCGCGAGGAGGGTCCTGCTGGAGTCTCTCTTCGGGATAGACGCGTATCGCAGGCGAAGGGAGGATGCGTCAGGCAGATTGTCCGAGGCCCGAGAGGAGTACGGCAGGCTCAGGACGTTCAGGGCGGAGCTCAACGCCAGGCGCGGCGAGATAGCCCCCGAGGTGGAGCGCGCCCTTCGCGCGCGTGAACTGCTTGACGCGCTGGAGGAGGCCCGCCGCGGACTCTACTGGGTCAGGCGCTCGCGCAACGAGTCCGAGTCCGCGCGGATAGAGGCCGAGAAACGATGTCTCGCCGAATCACTCGCCTCTAGGGAGGCGTGGAGGGCCGCGTGGGAGAGGAGCCTCGAGTTGCTCGAGCGCGACATGGCCTCCCTCTCCCAGACGAGGCAGACCCAGATCCACGCGCTGGACGAGGCCAAAAACGCGCTCGCGGCCTTAACGCGCGCCGCCTACGGCTGCGGAACGTCGCTCGCCTCGTCCCGCCGCAGGGCAGAGCAGATAAGGTCGGAGCGCGCGGAGCTGGCCATGAGACTGGAGTCCCTGTCGGCGGAGATGAGCGAGTTCAGGTCGGACGGGCAGGTCCGTGAGCGGACGCTCGCGGACGCGAAAAAGTCCCTGGCCGACGCCGAGGAGAGACGCCGGCGGCACGACGAGGCGGCCAGGCTCGCATCGCGGGAGAGGGACCGCGTAAACAGGGAGCGCGGAGAGGTGGAGGGTGAGCTCGCCACGCTGAAAGGGCGGATGAGGGCCATAGGAATGGCGCTGAGGGAGCTCGATGAGCGAAAGAAACGGGGCGGCGCCGCCACGCTCTCCCCCTCCGATTCGCTCCAGGCCGTCAAGCGCGAGCTTGACGGCTTGGAGCGGCGCCACGCTGAACTGCTGGACGAGCAGGAGAGTGCGGCGTCGCTGCACCGCGACGTCTACGCGCGGCTGCAGGAGACGTCGAGCGACCTCCAGAGGAGCCGCAGGGAGTCGTCGAAGCTGACAAACCGCGTGTCGGAGCTTCAGGAACAGGTCGCGACGGAGGTGTACCCACGCCCGGTCCAGCACGTCGTCTCCGCCGCGAGGCTGGGCCGGCTCAAGGCGCGGGCTTGCGCCGCGATAGACGCGTTCGAGTGCCCCGAGGAGCTCGCCTCCACTATGGAGGCGTTTCTTGGGGGCAGACAGTTCTGGGTGTTCGTCGACACGATGGACGAGGCCGGGCTGTGCATCGACCTGCTCAAAAAAAATCAGATGGGCAGGGCAACGTTCCTGCCGTTGGAGAGAGCCCGCCCCAGGCAGCGCGACGAGATGTGCCGCCTGCCCGCGAGCGGCGTCGTCGGATGGGCGATGAAGCTGATGAAATCCGACGAGCACTGGCGCCCGGCTCTTGAGCACATCATGGGCGACCTTATCATCGTGGAGGGCTACGGCGTCGGCCAATTGATCGTCAGAGGAGGCTTCAGGGGCCCGGTGGCGACGCTGGAGGGCGACGTGTTCCAGCCGGCAGGGACTGTGTCTGGCGGGCGCTCGCAGAAACAGGGCCGCACCATGGAGATAGTGTCCGCCCTCTCGCGCCTGGAGGCGGAGTCATCGTCGGGCAGGCGCGCGGTGGAGGCGCTGACGCAAAGCCTCGCCCTCCTGGAGGAGGAGGAGGCGTCGGCCTCCGCGCGAAAGGAGGCGGTGTCCGTGGAGATACGCGAACTGGCCTCGGCCCGCAGCGCGCTCGATGCCAAGATGGAGGAAATTCAGAGGGAGCGCGCCAGGGCGAAGAGCGAACGCGAGTCGATGAGGGCCTCTCTCGGCGAGGGAGCCAGGCGCTACGCGGAGCTCGCGCGGCGAAAGCGGGAGCTCGATGCCGAGACCGTGGCCGACGTGGCGCTCGACCTCGACGCGCACCTCTTCAAGGAGACGGAGAGATTGAAGAGCATCATAGCCGTGGAGGAGGAGAAGAGCAGATCCGGCCTCGCCATGAGAGAGAGGATGAGCGGCGAGGTGCGCTCCCTGACGTCCGCTGTATCCGACCTCGACGAGGAGTTTGCGTCGTGCGAGCGCGACATCATGGCAAACAGGGGCAATCTGTCCAATCTCTCGCGGCGCTACGCTCAAGCCGCCGCCAACGCCAGGGCCGCGGCCAGGGAGATGGCGGAGTTCGGTGACCGATACGAGGCCATAGCGAGGCGGAGGGCCGCTAAGACGGCTCGGCTGGAGTCGGCGAAGTTGGCGGTCCAGGCGGCCTCCGAGGGGTGCGCCGCCGTCCGCGTCAGGGAGGCCGAACTGTCCCGCGAGAGGACGGAGTTGATCCAGACCTGGGATGAGCAGTACCCCTATCCCGGGGACGACGGCCGCTCCTTCGCCGGCTATGACGCTGACGAGCTGAGGCGGGGCATAAGGGAGAACGACAGGAGCTTGAAGGCTATGGGGGAGGTTGACATGGGCGTTCTATCCGAGGACAGGAGTCTGAGGGACCGCACCGCGTTCCTGGGCGACCAGCTCGACGACGTGGGCCAGGGGATAATTGAGCTCGAACGCCTGATATCGGACGCGGACGAGCAGGCCAGGGGCATATTCTCGAACGCTTTGGAGGAGATCGACAAGAAGTTCAACGCGCTGTTCCAGAGGCTCTTCATCGGTGGTGACGCCCGCCTCGAGATGATAGAGGGCGAGTCCCTGTGGGACAGCGGGGTCGACGTGGTGGCGCGCCCGCCGGGCAAGCACCCGGCGAGCATCGCGCAACTCTCCGGCGGCGAGCAGTCCCTCTCGGCGATAGCCCTGCTCTTCGCGTCCCTGGAGGTCGCGTCGTGTCCCATAGCGGTGCTGGACGAGGTGGACGCGGCACTGGACGAGGTGAACCTGCGGCGGTTCGCCGACCTGGCCCGGGATGCCTCCAAGGAGCGCCAGATATTTGTCATGACACACAGGCGGGTGACGATGGAGCGGGCCGACGTGCTGTACGGGGTCACGCTGGCCGAGCCGGGCCTCTCCCAAGTGATTGGCGTGCGAGTAGAGGATTGGGCATAACAAAAGCAAGCGCCGCCGGCATAATAATTCTTTTTTTTGCGTGACCGCCGCGATTTTAGATATTTTCCCTGAACCGCCTCTCCTAGTGGTGCAATATTTCAAATAAGATTATATACTTATTGATGGTTACATAAATATTAATTTGTTGGAAGGCTGGGGTGGTTCCTTTCACTTCGCGTCCCTGGCTTTAAGTTGACGTCAAGCCTCCGGCAAGGTCTTTAAGGGAGGGAATGTGTGCTATGGATTTTCACTTCAGGCTAGGCATCGCCGGCCGCGCGGGACACGGGAAAACGTCGCTCAGGACGGCGCTCTGCGCGTCGGGCGTCAAGTCGTCTGGATCCAGACGCAAGGGCTCCTCCGGGGATTTCGACCATACCCCTCTCGTCCTGCCGAGCGGGATGGAGGTCGATGCCGCGGACCTGCCGTCCATGGAGAGCTCCGTCTCCTGGATGGCAGCCGGGGCCTCCTGCTTGGATGCCGCGGTGTTCGTGATATCGTGTGACGAGGAGGCGTCTCCGAACGCGGCGGAATATATAAATGTGCTCGGTTTGCTGGGGGTGGAGTCCGGGATAGTGGTCCTGACCAAGGCCGATCTCGTCGGCCGGGATGCCCTGGCATCGGCGAGGCGCGACGCGGAGGCGCTGGTCAAGGGGACCTTCTTGGAGGGCGCTCCGATCGTGCCGGTCTCCGTCGTTGTCAAGAAGGGCCTACCCGAGTTGCTGAAGGCGCTCGACGGTCTTGTCGGGCAGTCGAGGCCGCGCGATCGCTCGGGGGCGTTCTTCATGCCCATCGACAAGGTGTCGAGCGTGAGGGTTGGCGCTGTGGTGGCGGGCGTCCCATACAGCGGGACCGTGAGGGAGGGCGACTACCTGGAGGTGATGCCGGCGGGCAGGCTGTCTCGGACGTCCTCCATCTGGGCGAGAGGGAAACGTGTCGGCTCGTCGCGCGCCGGGGAGAGGCTGGAGATCGGGCTCGACCTCGTCACCTCGGAGCAGATTAGGAGGGGGGATGTCCTCTGCGAGAAGGGGCGCTTCGCTCAGACGGAGTGCCTGGAGGCGGCCCTTGGCATTCTGCCGTCCGCCGCGGAGCCCATAGCCCACATGCAGAGGGTTCGCCTTCTCGTGGGGAGTTTTGACGTGGTGGCGAGGGTGTCCGTCCTGTCGGACGTCGCGCGAGGCGTGGAGCCAGGGAGGAACCGGGTGGTTCAGTTGCTGCCGGAGTCCAGGATAGCGGCTCGGGTGGGCGAGCGATTTGTCGTCCTGTCCGGCGCGCCGCCCAGGGCGGCGGGCGGCGGGCGCATCCTGATACCGTGCGCCATGCGACCGCACAGCGGGGAGGAGAGGGCTGTTCATGAGGACGTCCTGAACAACCTCGCCGCGAACTGGAGCGATCAGGCCATGCTGTCGGCAATGGTGCGCGAGAGGGAGTGCATCGACGTGGAGGAGCTGCATCATCTCTCTCAGATCGAGCGGACGGAGTTCTATCGGCTGCTCTCGCGCCTGAAGGACGACGATGGGCCGTCCGGCGTGGTGCCGCTCGGCGCGTCCGAGGGGATCATTCTGTCGAGGAGCGCGGGGGCCCGCATCGCCCAGTCCGTGGCGTCCAGCCTCGGCGCTTTCCACGAGGCGCGCCCGGAGCTCGCCGGAGCGGATATCGACGACCTCAGGTCCAACGTCTTCGGCGACGGCGGATCTTCGTCACCGGAGTCGAAGGTGTTCGGCGATTTTCTCGAGGTCATGCTCTCGCTGGGCGAGATAGCCCGGACGATGGCGGGCGGCGGGGTGAGGTATCGCCTGCCCGATTTCGAACCGAGGTGCGATGGGGCGTTCGCCGAACTGGTCGCCAGGCTGCGCGCCGTGATGGAGGATTCCGGCTGTGAGCTGGCGGAGACGGTGACGCTGGCCTCCGCGCTGGGGGCAAAACCCGTGGACGTCACGCGCGCGCTGGGCTACCTGAGGGAAAATGACGGCGTAGAGGTGATCGGCGACGGGTTGCTGCTCCCGAGGGACGTCGCGGAGAGGGCTCTTGAGGCAATCACGTCCATGCGCGGGGAGATCTCGGCGTCCGCGCTCATGGGCGGCTTAGGCATCAGCCGAAGGGCGAGCGCGGCGATCCTCGCTTTCTTCGACTCGAAGGGCGTCACGCGGCTCTCCGGGAACAAAAGAGTCTTGCGGAAGATGCGCGGGTGAGTCCGTTGGAAATGCGTAATTTGGCTGGGCGGGCGAGTTATTGAGTTATGTTTATAAATATGTTATGATAACATATAGTCGAGATTTTGGGGAGTGATTAATTTGCCTTACACTTTAAGCGCCATTCGAGAACAAGTTACTCAGTACAGGGGGTCGCGGGTTTTTTACAGAGCGGCGAACGGCAGGAGAAAGGCGGAAGCCCGGCAGGGCGTCATAATCGAAGCGTACCCCAGTCTTTTCACCTTATACGTCGAGTCACAGAACAGCACTGTTTCCTTCAGCTACGCTGACATTCTCACAAAAGAAGTCGAATTGAGGCTAATGCCGGCGGACGAATGAGCCCACGCGCATGAGCCCATTACCTCAATAGCCTCGGCACGCGGGATCTTGCGGCATCTCGCTGCGATGTTGTTCACAGAGACGTGTTCCATAAAGATCAACCTCACGCTTCGCGTGCTTGGCGCGCGCGAGGATGGCTATCATGACATATACTCGCTCTTCTGGCGCCTCAGGTCCCCGGAGGCGCTGGAGATATCCGTCCCATCCCCCGATGACGAGCTTCGAGTGACGGGCGCCGACATTCCAGGGGAGAACATCCTGTCCAGGGTCCAGAGGCACATCCGCGGCGTTTGCGGGGATGGTTCGTTCCCGGGGGTGAGCATGAGGCTTCACAAGCTCCTGCCCGTGGGGAGCGGGGTGGGGGCTGGCAGCGGCAACGCGGCGGCACTCCTGAGGTGGTTCGGGCGCGTCCGCCACGCCACGAGCCTAGGCGGAGATGTGCCCGGCATGGCCAGCTTGGGCGCGGACGTGGCGTTTCTCGCCAGCGGCCGTGATTTGGCGCTGGCACATGGGGTTGGGGATCTGCTGGATGGGCTGGATGGCTCTCTCCCTCTCTCCGCCGTGATATGTTTCCCGGAGTGGGCCAGCTATACAGCTCGGGCCTACGCGTCGCTCGACGCATACAGACGAGCCCGCGGCATGGGGCCGCCTATGGATGAGGTGCGGTCCCGCGTGGAGGCTCTGTCGGTTTTAAATTCACTCCGCAATGAAAATAAACTTGGGATACTCCCAAATGATTTTATTTCATGTTTATCGGAATATGAATCGTGTTACAATACTCTTTATGAGGTATTCGATAAAAATGGTTCCATCGCTTGGGGGTTGTGCGGCAGCGGTTCCGCGTGCTTTGCCCTGTTTCGGCGGAAGGACGCGGGGTTTGCGATTCCGGGTTTGACGGAGGCGCTTTCGAGAGAGGAGTCTTCGCGTTTTCAATGGCTCAGGCAAATTCTGGTCGTGGAGTGATGAATATGCGGGTGAAAAGAACTGAACGCCTTATACGAATTGCGTCGAGACTGTTGCTTCGCCCGTCCAGATCGCTCTCCCTCACCGAGGCGGCCGCGGGTTTTAAAGTTTCCAAAACCCTGATCAGCGATGACATAGAGATAATATCGGAGGCACTCGCGAGCGAGGGCGTGGGTTCCATAGCGACCGGCAGGGGGCGCAGCGGCGGGGCTTATTTCATGCCGGAGCCCTCCGGCGACCGCAGGCGGCACAAACTTCAAGGCTTGGCGGAGTTGTTGTCGGTGCCGGAGCGCCTTCTGCCAGGGGGCCTCGTGTACTATACCGATCTTCTCTTCGACCCCGATTGGGCGTCATTCCTCGGATTTGCCACGGCGTCCCTGTTCAGCGAGAACAAGCCGGCGGTGGTCTTGACCTCCGAGGTGAAGGGGATCCCCGTAGCTTTCTTCACCGCTTACGCGCTCGGCGTGCCGCTGGCGGTGTGCCGCTTCCGCAACCGTCCGAGCGACGGCCCGGCTGTCGGCGTCCACTTCCCGACCGCGAGCGGCGACGTCAGAACTATGTACCTTGGCACCCGCGTCATCTCCCCGTCGAGCAGGGTGCTCATCGTCGACGACTTCATGAGGGGCGGCAGCACCGCCGCCGGAATGCTTCTCATGGCCCGCGAGTTCGACGCGTCAGTGGTGGGAGTCGGCGTGTTCATCGCCTCGTCGGAGCCCGCCAGAAAATCCGTGACGGATTACCGCTCGCTGCTGGAGCTGTCGGTGTCCGAGGGGACGCCGAAGCTGTCGGTGTCCGAGACATAGGCTTTATCTTTTACCTTAGAACCTGCCTAATATCTTTTCAATAGCAAAGACACAAACGCCAGTTTAACCATATTCAGTGATGTTTCAATGAGACGTTCGCGGTTTTTCCACATTCGTCCGCATTTATCAAGCCAACCAAAGCTTCTCTCTACAATCCATCTTTTGGGCATTATCACGAACTTACGCGATTCTGGCCGTTTAGCAATTTCTACTTCCGCATCTGTCATCTC
>JAISZL010000077.1 GCA_031269245.1 Synergistaceae bacterium
AACGCCGGTAGAGGTTTACTTTGGGGAGATAAAGTCAATATTTTAGATAAATTAAGAACTAAAAAATTATAGAGCTTAAAAACAGTTGATTTTTTGTCTTGACAAATGGGTCCACCTTATACCTCTCCCGCCCGATATTGCCCGGGGTGAGCGCGATCCCCGTGCCGTAAACTCCGGATACTCCCCTCAAATCGCCCGCGGCTGAATCCATCGGCATGGTGAACGAGTATCCGTGAGTACCCTCGAGCTGTCCGTCCTCACCGTATATGAGGAGAGACTCACCCAACGGCTCATCGATCAAAAACCTCGCCCACGTGTACCCCATTTCCTCCATTCAGCGCAACGGGCCCATCCTCATCGTGGCGTTGAAGAGCAGTCCGGCCTCGTTCCGGTTCCGATCTACCACGTAGCCGGCTATGCTCTCGGAACCGAGACGGAAATTGACAGAGGCCTGATACGTGGTCCCGCCATCATTCACCTCTGAGTACACGTAGCAGTACCCACCCGTCGCGCCTCTTGACTGAGACGCGCCGAACAGAGGCAGATCCAGCTCGACCACACCGGCGCTGTCAGTGGCTCCCCTGTCAAACACGACGTCATTGCTGCTGACATTGACGGTTACGCCTGATTTTGGCGAGCCATCGAGATACAGTTTGAATCTGGCCTTACCTCCGGGCTGCGCGCTCGCTATGTCGGTCACCGGGACCAATTCCAGTACGTCATCCCCCGCGTACGCCGCGGGGCTTGTGGTGCGCACGTCGCCGCCCGTCAGGTTGATGAACGCCTTGGAGAGGCATCTTTTGTCGCTCGACGTCAGGGTGACGGCTATGATCGACGTTCCCTCGGCGCTCCCCATCACGGCGTGTGAAACGCAGCTGTCCACCAGACGTTCGATCACGTCTTCACCAACGCCTAGCTCACCCAGTTCGCTTTTTCCATACGTATTCCCTGTCCTGCTATTTGCGTAGGCGAATTCGGGCAAATTGTTTTCGACCCCGTCACAGCTCACTATGAAGCCGGATATTGTTATGACGGAGCCGTAGCCGGAGCTTCCGAACCGCGGCAGTGATTTTGAGAGGGTCGATTCGATTTTCACGGTCTTTCCGGCGGGGGCGAGGCTGTATTCAGGGAAAACCATGAACACGTCCGCCAGAGACGGAGTCGCAAAGGAGAGCGCCAGATACGCGGCGGTCACAAAGACGCTCGTTCGAAGCGCGGTTTCACGCGATATATTTCGCGTATTCCGCGTGGTGCGGGAAATCTTCATTGTCATTGCCTCCTATTCGCTGATCACGGGTCATGCGAGTTTGATCTACGCCAATTAAACTTCAATAGGGCATTGGTGTCCGACCGCTTAACTTTAGGCCCTTGATTGTAAATTGGCATGAGCCCTCGATAAAACACCCAACATCATCCTGTTTGTTCGAACAAACAGGATGATTATCAACACTCGATGCATGGCCGTCAATCTCAGGAGGAGGCGTTTCTGCCAATTTTAAACGTATAGCATCTCAAAAAAAGCGGAATTGATGGATTTGAATATGCCGGGCGACTTTTATAGCCGGCACACCGGCATCATCTTCTATAGCGCCTGTATTCGCTGGGTGCGACTCCGAAGGCGGACTTGAATATCCTGGAGAAATGCCCGAAATTTTTGCAGCCGACGCTTTTCGCGATCGAGTAAAGAGGCTCATCGCTGTTCTCTATTTTATAGAGAGCCTCCTTCAAGCGAGCTCTTTGAACGTGATCATGGATTGTGTGACCAAAGGCGAGCTTGAAGTCGATCTGAAGTTTGGTCACGCCGGTGCCGGTCAGAAAAGCGAGTTCAGCGATCTTCGGCGGGTCGGACACCCGCTCGTCTATGATGAGCTTCGCCAGGCTTACCGCCCGCAGGTCCGCCTCGTTCAAACGTCTCAAGCCCCTGCCCGCTCGGCTCGGGGATGCCCCCGGATGCGGCCAGGAAGAGCAGTTCCGTTATCTTGCTCTCGTAGTACAACGCGGAGGAGACGCCCAGTCCAACGCTCCTCTCGACCTGCCCCAGCGCAAGGCGCAGCGACGGGTTCAACTGATCGGGGTTTTCACTCGGGCTCAATTTATGAAAATCGAGAATCTCCCCGGGGAATTTTCTCCCGAGGCAGTCGCGATAAAACTTCTCGCGCACCACCACCCTTACGCCCTTGATCGTAGCGCGCGGCGTGAACACGAGCTCTCCGGCATCGTCCTGGTGCAGGAAGACGTACATGCCCTTTCTCACCGAGAAACCGCCGCCGTCGGATTTCCTGCCGGCCGCGCCGACCGAGTCGAGGTACAGCATCTCTATAAATGGTATATCGGCGCTGTAATATTTCCTCGCGGGACGTTTGAACCGGCAGTTGAAGAGCTCCACGCAAAATCCCGCGCCGAACATAATTTGCCTGACAAACCCATCCGACGCCCCCTCCCTCGCCTCAAAATGGCTGAAACCACCCCCCGTTTCGAATCGCCTGAAACACCGCGACTCCGACCACTCAATGGAATTCCCCATCTCAAGCATTGCCCCAGCGCCGCCACCCACGCCAAAACTTTGAAAATATGATGAGTTAAAAACAGCTAACATATTTTATCATTTTTTCGGATAATTGGAGAGTGGAGGGGAAAAATTCGCTCTGTCGAATATTCGATTTCAATCAGACTTGATTATATACATGAGTGCGCATAAATGGCGCGCTTAAAATCTTTTGATTTCAGGCCTTTGATTTCAAATTGGCATCAAACTGAATGCCCGGAGGCGTTTTTTTCGACGCCGGAGATCTGGATCAGCATGTTCGCAGCGAATATCAGGACGCACCCAAAAATTTCACGCTCAGTGAGGGTCTCGTTCAACATCATCCATCCGGTCAGAACCGCGAAGACCGATTCGAGGCTCATGATGAGCGACGCCGCCACTGGGTTTACGTCCCTCTGACCCAGTATCTGGAAGGTGTAGCCCACTCCGCTCGAAAGTACTCCAGCGTACAGTATCGACGCCCACGCAGAGGTTATGCTGGACAGCTCGGGGCGCTCGAAGGCGAACGCCGCGGCGAAAGCTATGGCGCTGCACGTGAAAAACTGAATAGAGGAGAGCTTGACGCCGTCGACCGTCGACGAGTAATGATCGATGACCAGGATGTGGAACGCGAAGAAAAACGCGCAGCCCAGCGTGTAAGCGTCTCCCTTGTTGAGCGACAGCGACTCGTTCACGCAGAGCAGATACATGCCGGCCACCGCGACGGCGACGCAACACCACGTGAGCCACTTGCTCCTTCTGCCGAGGAACAGCCCGAGTATCGGCACTATCACTATGTAGAGCGTCGTGATGAACCCGGACTTGCCGACGGTTGTGTACATGATGCCGACCTGCTGGAATATCGTGCTGACCAACAGCACAACCCCGCAGACCAGGCCGCCCCTCAGCGGTTCGCTTCGCCGCGCGCGCCGCCCGCCGCTCGAAGCGTCCGGCTCTCCGCACGCGAAGAGTGAATTTACCCATATGACGGGCAACAGCGAGACGCCGCCCACAGCGAAGCGAACCGCTATAAAAGTCAGCGGCCCCACGTGCGCCATCCCAAATCGCTGGGCGACGAAGGCCGTCCCCCAGATGAACGCCGCTGTCATCAACATCGTCATGCCGCGCAACTGTCTTCCCATGAGACATTTTTAAGCTTTCAGTATGTGGTCCATCAATCTCTCAGTCTCTCGGCACTTCTTCTCCAGCGAGGACAGCGCGCCTCTCATTCTCGACCTCGCCGATTCGGCGAATGCCTCGTCCCTTATTCCCGGCAGGTTGATCCTGACGTTGTACGCGGCGGCCTTGCCGGCGGCTTCGGCTAGCAGGGCGGCGCTCCCCGCGTCGCTCGCGGCATTTCTGTTGCCGAGGCGCGCGGCTAGCAGCGCGAGGCCCGCCATCTCCGCGCACAGCTCCAACGTGGCGAGCGGCACCTCCGTCGCGCTCTTGGACGCATACGCCATAGCGGCCCCGCGGCTCTCCTTTTGCTCGTCGGTGTCCTTCGGCATCTTCATCGCGGCCATGAACTCGTTGAAGGACTCCGTGTCGTCGTTCATCAATTTGACGAACTTCGCGCGCATAGGCTCGCTCTTCGACCTGACCTCCTCCATCCCAGACCAGTTGTCCCTGTACTTCTCCTTGCCGGTCGTGAGGTTCGACACCATCGACACCAACGCGGCACCGAGCGCGCCGCCTATCGCGGCCACGCTGCCGCCGCCCGGAGCGGGCGCGTCACTCGCCAATATATCTAGAAAATCTCGCACCGTCTCAGTTTCAAACGCCATTGCCGCATCTTCCTCCTCTTTATTTAATAAAACCGTGGGCTCCTCCCACACCCGCCAGGAGTGTGCACCTCCCGGACCTCGCATAATATTGCGGGAGTCTTAGAGGGGCTTTAGCTCCCCTGGCGGGGTTTGGGACGGAGCCCCAAGGTCTTGCCTCAAAAAAGGCCGCTGATGCGGCCGTTTTGGCCTACGCTCACTGCTGCGGTTTGATCTTCTTGAAGAACACGGCCTTGCCGTCCTTCGCCTCCAGGATGATGCCGTCCTTGTCCTTGGGGTTGTGGAACTCGTCCATGGTGAGGGTCGCGTGCATGAGCTTGAGCCCGCTCGTAGCCTCCAGTGCGTCGCGCACCTTCACGGGGTCGTCGCTCCCGGCACGCTCAATGGCGTCCTTGAGCCAGTAGACCGAGTCGTACGCCATGACCGCGTTCATGAACTCCTGACACTCCGTGCCCGTCTCCTTCTCATACTTCTTGAAGAAAGCCGCAAGCTCCGGGTCGGCCTTGTCGACGTGGCTGACCCAGAACGAGTTCTTCATCGCCTCGGCGCCCGCCACCTCCCACATGAAGTCGCCATAGCCGTCGCCGCCGATTATGGGCTGCGTCAGCCCGAGCTCGCGGGCCTGCTTGACGGAGAGCGGCGTAACCCTGCCCATCGTCGGTATCACGATCACATCCGGGTTGGATTCGCGGATCTTGGTGAGCTGGGCGCGGAAGTCGACGTCGTCCGTGCGGTGCCCTTCATCAGCGACGATGGAGCCTCCTGACGACTTGAAGTCCTGAATGAAGAACTCGCGCAGCCCCTGCGAGTAGTCGCTGCCCACGTCATAGAGCACCGCGGCCTTCTTCGCGCTCAGGTCCTGAGCAGCGAAGATCGCGAGCATTCTCCCCTGATACGGGTCAAGGAAGCATATACGGAAGTTATATGGCTTGACTTTGCCCTGCTCGTCGACTGTTACGAGAGGATTCGTGGGGAGAGTCCCGATGTGCGGGACACGGCCCTCGTTGAAGACCGGCGACGCGGCTATACATAGCCCCGATCCGCTGGGGCCGATGACGGCCGTCACCTTGTCCTGCTGAACGAGACGGCGCGCCGCGTTGACCATGTCCTCGTTGCGAGTGCGGCAGTCGTACATGATTACCTCCAGCGGTCTGCCCAAAACACCGCCCTCGGCGTTGATCTCGTCGACCGCGATCTTGACTGACGCGATCTCAGCAACCCCGTATGCCGCGAAGTCGCCCGTCACGGTCGCTATCTCGCCAATCCTTATAGGTTCCGCCGAAAAAGCTGATGTTGCAAGTGCAGATACTACGATTAACGCCAAAATCAGTATCCTCTTCAATACACTTACCTCCCGTTCCATGATTTTTACACTCCACCCATAAATGATGGAATGCTGAAAACATTCTACACTAAATTTTTTAGAGGCGCATCAATAAAATCAGGTTATATTTCCGACTGCGTCATTGATGATAGAAAAATTGACGGGCGCGGCAAGTGACGAGGCAAATTTTTCGAGCAGCATATATAATCAGGCTTTGTCTGTTTTATAAAAAATAGCATCGGAACATTTAACGCCAAATTTGGGGAGGTTGCGTTATGGGGAAAAGCGTGGTGCTCGACGGGGCAAGCCTGACGTTGGACGATTTCGCGTCCGTCACGCTCGGGTTTGAGAAGGTATCGACAGACGAAGACGCGCGTCAGCGGGCCGCGGCGTCCAGGGCGGTGGTCGACGCCCTCGTGGCCGAGGGACGCCCGATGTACGGGATCAACACGGGGTTCGGGCGTTTCGCCGACGTGGCCATCCCTGAGGACGAGCTAAACCTGTTGCAGGTGAACCTGATACTGTCGGACGTATGCGGGGTGGGCTCTCCGTTGCCGCGGCACGTTGTGCGCGGTATGCTGCTCCTGCGGGTGAACTCCCTGCTCAACGGTTTTTCCGGCATAAGGCCGATGGTCATAGAGACGATCGTCGAGATGCTAAACAGGGGCGTGCACCCGATAGTACCCGAGAAGGGCTCCGTGGGATCGAGCGGCGACCTGTGCCCCCTCTCGCACATGGTGCTCCCGATGATCGGGCTGGGCGACGCGGAGCACAACGGCGCGGTCATGAGCGGGGCGGACGCGATGGCCCGCGCCGGCATAGCCACGATAGAGCTGCGCGCGAAGGAGGGACTCGCCCTCATAAACGGGACTCAGTGCATGACGTCCGTGGCGGCTCACGCGGTGAGAGACGCCGTCATCCTGCAAAAATCGGCCGACGTGACGGCATCTCTCACCTTCGAAGCCCTGCGCGGGATAAAGAGCGCGTTGGATCCGCGCATACACGCCATGCGCAGGCACTCCGGGCAGATCGACTCAGCGGACAACATGCGCCGCCTGCTCGAGGGAAGCGGCCGCGTTACGAGACAGGGGGAGATGAGGGTGCAGGACGCCTACTCCCTCCGTTGCACCCCGCAGATACACGGCGGCTGCCGCATGGCCGTCAGCTACGCCCGCGGCGTAGTGGAGTCGGAGATGAACGCCGTGACCGACAACCCGCTCGTCCTCACCGACACCGGCGACGTGGTCTCGGGCGGCAACTTCCACGGCGAGCCGGTGGCGATAGCCTCTGACGCGCTGGGGATAGCTATCGCTGAGATCGGGGACGTGTCGGAGAGGCGCACCGCGAAGCTGGTCGACCCCGCGATGAATCACGGCCTGCCGGCGTTCCTCGTGAGGCACGGCGGCATCAACTGCGGCTTCATGATCCCGCAGTACGTGGCGGCCGCTCTCGTTTCCGAGAACAAGGTGCTGGCACACCCGGCGAGCGTCGACTCCATCCCGACGTCCGCCGGTCAGGAGGACCACGTCAGCATGGGCACCATCGCCGCCCGTAAGGCCGCGGTGTTCGCGAGCCACGTCGCGTCGATACTCGGCAGAGAGCTGAGGTCGGCGGCGCAAGCCGTGGACCTTCAGGAACGCCGCGAGCTGGGACAGGGGACAAAGGCGGCCTACGACTCCATCCGCAAGCGCGTGAGCTTCATGGAGAACGACAGGATATTCAACAAGGACCAGGACGCGGCGGCGGATCTGATCTCGAGCGGCACGCTGCTGGCGGCGGTGGAGGACGCGATAGGAAAACTCGCGTGAGGTCAGCGGGCGCCGCCCGCACCCGCCAGAGGGCCCCCGCCCCCCTCTGGACCCCCATAATGAACGCGAGGTCCAGGAGAGGCGCTCTCATGGCGGGGTTCTTCAGCCAGAGGGCGCCTCTTCAAGGTCTTCAGCCCTTCATCCGAGCAAATGCGTCTCCACTATCTGCTCGATGGTGAAGTTCCTCACCCTCAGGCAGTGCCTGACGACCTCCTCGACGGCGGCCAGCGGCAGTGGCCCCACCAACTCCGCATCGGCTATACCGACCCCGTAGCTATCGGCGAGAGACTTCACCAGGTCGAACACCACCGGTATGGGGGTCTTCTCGAAGTTGGTCAGATTCATTGAGACCTGCACCATGCCGCGCTCCTCCAGCATGAGAGCTATAGCGCGACAGCAGCGCAGCCCGCCGCTGGAGTGCCGCATCCTCTTCGCGATCTCCTTGCCGACGCTCAAGTCGTTCGTGCGCAGGTTCACGTTATAGGCTATGAGGGGAAACCTCACGCCGGTCACGGTGGCGCCGCACTTCGGTACGAACTGGAACGGCCCCTCGTCGGGGACCCACGCGGCGTCCTTCATCTTCTCCGGCAGGGCTTCGTACTGCCCCTTGCGTATGTCCACCAGGTTCTGTCTCTCGGGCCTCGTCGCCGCGTCCTCGTAGTAATACACCGGCACGCCCAATCCGCCGAGGAACTTGCCGAAGGCTCTCGACACCTCAATCGCCTCGTCCTTTCCGACTCCCCGGATGGGTACGAACGGCGCCACGTCCACCGCGCCCATGCGCGGGTGGCTTCCGTGATGCAGGGACATATCTATCAGCTCGACGGCACGACCGGCGGCGTTCTTCGCTCCGGCCAGCACGTCCTCCGGCTCGCCGATCCATGAGAACACGCTGCGGTTGTGGTCCTTGTCGGAGTTGACCTCTATCACGGCGATGTTGGGCGTCCCGGAGAGAGCGGCGGTTATCCGGCCGATCTTGTCCTCGTCCGCCCCCTCGCTCACGTTCAGCTCGCAAAGCAATATCTTCTTCATGTCCATCCTCCTCGAAAAATCAGTCTTTTTCGGTAAAATTACGCGTTTCGCGCGAGCCTCGAATCGCGCGCGGCGACCCTGCCGTCCTTTATCACGACTCCAATGGGGTTCGTCATGTAGTGGTAAGCTATGTCCTCGTGGCGCTCCAGGTTCCATATCAAGATATCCGCGTTCTTACCGGGCTCGATCGACCCGATTTTCCCCTCCCTGCCCAACGCGCGCGCCCCCGCGATTGTTGACGCCCTGATGGCCCTCTCGGAGGACATGCCGTGCCGGCGGCAGGCGAGTATCATTATGAAGGGCATCGACGTGCACCAGCAGCCGGGGCAGCAGTTCGTGGCTATCGCCAGCTCCAGGCCCTCCTCTATCATCGGTGCCGGGTCGAACGGGAGGCGGTGGCCGACTGCGAAGTCTATCCCGGGAAGAGGCACACCGACGACTCCCGCCTCAGCCAGCTTGCGAAGCGAACCCCTCGGGTCGTAATTCAGGTGGTCCGCGGAGACAGCGCCGAGCTCCGCCGCCACCTCCGCGCCACCGATGTAAGAGTAGCCCCCCTCGTGCAGCTTCGGCCTCAGTCCGGCATTCAAACCCGCCTCAAGTATGACGCGGCACTCTGAAGCGGTGTAATATCCTTCGTCGCACCACGCATCGCAGAACTCCGCCAGGCCGGACTCGCCGACGAACGGTATCATCTCGTTCACGAGGAAGTCCATGTACCTCTCCTTCGTCGTGCCGCGCGGCACGCCGTGAGCGCCGAGGAACGTCGAGACGACGCTGATGGGCAGCCGGCTCTCCAGCAACCTGTTCACCTCCAATTGCTTAAGCTCCGCCTCCCTGTCCAGTCCGTAACCGCTCTTGCTCTCGACTGTCGTCGTCCCGGATATTATCATGTCGCGGACGCGGGCCGCCGTTTCCTCATAGAGCGCCTCGATGGGGAGCTCCCGCGTCGGTTCGAGCGTCGTCAGTATGCCGGTCCTTATACCGCGCCTCCGCGCCTCGTCCTCCGAAAGGCGCGCGATCTTGGCGAAATACTCCTCCACCCTGGTCCCGCCGAACACCACGTGGGTGTGGCAGTCCACGAACCCGGGCGACACGACCCGCCCGGAGGCGTCGATTACGTCCGTCTCGCCGGAGATCAGGGGCTTTACCGCCTCCTCGCCGCCGACCGCCGCGATCTCGCCGCCTCGGACCGCCACCCATCCCCCTCTGACGACCCCGATCAGGTCGTCCGCGCCGCCGCCGCACGTCAGCAACTCCGCGGCGTTCTTTATGACAAGGTCAGCTCTTTCACTCACTCTCGCACCCCCCAAATTTTTAGTCCGCGGAGATTATATCCGCCTTTTATCAAATTTACATCAATATTGTCCGCGAAAGAACATATTCAAGCGCGGAGCACACCACGCGGAAGCGCCCTCGCTCGCAGGGCGAAGGCGCTTCCGCGTGGGTATAATAAGAGGAGGACTCCTATATTTTATTCTTGAGTAATGTCAATTAGCGATCAACAGGCCGTTTTTGACGCAACTGCTCAAACCTGTTTTAACGCTTCACCCTTCAGGCCTTTGACTTCAAATTGATACGGGTGAACGCCCTTTCCTCCAAATTACAGCCAACGCCATGACCGACGCCAACGCTAACGCCCCGGACGATGAGTCGCATCCGCCACCGCTGCCGCCTCCTTCATCCGCGAATGACACCCCCGGCGCCGAATGCCCCGTCGCTCCGCTCTCCAAACCCCTGTACTCTATCGTGTACTCCCGGGAGAAGTCGATCGCCGTACCATCCGCGTCGCCGATGTCGCTGTAACGTATTGGATCGGTTATGAACGTCCCATCGGACTGCTTCGTGACCTCAACGTCCACATACACGGCATTATCCCCCAACGCTTGCGCTAACACCGCAACATCGTTCAGGGCAGAGTCATTCCACAGGAACCACAGCCTGATCAGTTCGCCGTCCCTCAGCGCGGAATTTTTTATAATCAACCTGAATGAATCCGCGCCCTTTTGAATGGCGACGCTGCTATTGCCCGGGTCAAGATCCTCCGGGTCTTCGAACGGGGGTTCATAGCTATCGTCCGGGTCTTCGGTTGGAGGTTCATAGATCTCCTCGGCCAGCTTGATGACCCAGTAGTCTCCGTTATCGCTTCCCACTCTTCCGTCTGTGGATCCCAACGTTCCTCCAATGACATACCCCCCATCGGAGGCGCGCTGTATGGATATGGCCTCGTCATAGCCAGAACCGCCGAGTGACATGGACCATTCGGGATCCCCTGTTGCGCTGATCTTTACGATGAGCGCGTCATAATCCCCGTGGTTGGAGGCCTCGAGATAGTTCGATTCAGACATGCCCACGACGATATACCCGCCGTCCGGGGTCGCTTCAATATCCCACGCTATATCGTCGGACGCGGCGCTTCCGTAAGTTCTCTCCCACTCCACATCACCCCCGGCGTTTAGCTTGGCGACCCAATAATCATTAGGAGTTTCTTCGTGATCGTGCTCCCCCTCGTCGCTGTGGTCGTGGTCGTGTCCCATATGCTTTTCGCCGACAACGATAAAACCGCCGTCGGAGGTAAGCAGAAACGACCGCACATTGTGCTTTTCACCTTCGCCGTCGCCGCCGAGCTTCTTCTCCCAAACGAGTTCTCCGTCCTCGTCCACCTTGAATATCCAGGATTTCATGTTTTCACTGTCCCTGTCATCGATCGACCCTATGACGATATATCCTCCCGCCGGGTCGTTGAGGATTTTACTCGCCGTCTCGACCGCGGCAGTACCGTAGGTTTTAGTCCATACGCAGTGATGGTGGTCGCCGTGCTCGTACAGTTTATACAGCCAGATGTCTGTACTGCCCTTGTTGTCCCCCACCGAACCGGTGGAGCCGCCGGAAATGGTGTTCGACGCGGACATGCCGAGCAATACATAGGTATCGTGCGCCTCCCCTTCCTCCACAAAGGCATGGCTTTCGGGCGTCTGGGCGATTGAAACGAGCGTATCGATCCCCGAGCCTCCAAACGACCTCGCTCCCGACCACACCGACTCTCCTTCGTCATCCAGCTTCAGCACCCAAGCGTCATTCCGGCCTTTGGCGGCGCCTACCACGTCGTTGCTCGACTGAGTGTATCCGGTGACTATGTAGCCCCCCGACCTGGACTCCAGGACGTCCACCGCGGAATCATAGCTCACGCCGCCGTATGACTTCGCCCACTCTTTATAACCGCCCTCATCCAATTTCACTATCCAATAGTCGTATAACCAAGACAGGTCACCATGATGATCGCTGACGTCCCGTCCGCCGGTCGAACCGGATCCCCCGGCGAGGATATAGC
This sequence comes from Synergistaceae bacterium, assembly GCA_031269245.1. Lineage (GTDB taxonomy): Bacteria > Synergistota > Synergistia > Synergistales > Synergistaceae > JAIRKI01. The sequence goes on from JAISZL010000077.1 coordinate 11,798, forward strand.
CGCCGTCCGAGGTCTGCCGCAGGGAGTTTATCTCGTCATACCCATTTCCCCCATACGTATACTCCCATTCGATCTCCGGCGGCTCGAGGGCAACCGCCTCCGCCGAGTGAACACCGGCGAGAGCGAAACAAAAAAACAGGATCAATGACATTGCCGCAACCGAGAAATTTTTCCAACGCTCCATCAAAAAAACCTCCTCCAACCTCGTCAGGGGACGCGAATCGCATCCCGATCTCCGCCGTGAGACAAACCCTCCGTGCCAAACGCTCACCCGAGACGATCAAAACGCCCAGGCATCGTTCGACGAACCTCCCGCCCGCCTACTTTTTTTGGGCAACAGACATCCAGCGCCACACCTCCCTATCATGTGGTCGAGTCAGCTCTATGTTCCCTGATGGAAAAACTTTTCAACGACGGCGCAATCACCTTCGCTAAAACTGAGATCCATTTTCAGGTTATCACGATTTGCCTCGCTCGTCAAGAAAAAATTCGGGTTCATCACAGGATTGCGTTCATGGTTGGTATGAGTGTCATGAGAGCGATTAGAGCATTAAGCGTATTTTCCGGGACAAAAAGAGTCGCGATCAATGGAAGATTCAGTGATAAGGAGATTTTTTATTTCAAAATATAGCCATACATTATATGAACCTTTGCTTGTTTTATTCAGTTATATATGTAATAATGTGGACATACTATCTGAAAGGGGTATGTCATGCTAAGCAAAACGACATCTTAGAGCCTGTCTAAAAGCTCTTGTCTGTGGTGTATTATATAAATGGTCAAAGCATACGCGGATGGGAGAGGGTAAATGTGCGTCTGTGCGTCAGGCATATGACAGTGATGTATGCAGGGACAGTTTGCCGCGATTTCGCGGGAACTAGAATCCACAAAGAAGCAGACGCGGCTACGCAAGGTTGATCTTTATGAGATTTTTTGCGCAATATTGTATCTGTTAAAGAATGCTTGCGCGTGGCGAAATTTGCCCCATGATTTCCCAAACTGGAAACTTGTAAACTATTACTATCACATATGGACAAAGAAAAACGAAAAAGAGGAATCGGTATTAGATCGCGTTCTTGCCAAGCTTGTAGATATAGAAAGATATACAGCGGGCAGAAATCCACAGCCAAGTATGTTGATTGTTGATTCAAAA
>JAISZL010000001.1 GCA_031269245.1 Synergistaceae bacterium
GGGTAGCGATTGGAACCTCTTGAACCGCTTGGCGTTGTCTTACTTGTTGATGACATCCTTGAATCTCCTCCTTCGGTTTACTGGTATCATAACTCTCCACTAAACACGGGGCGATTCAAACCTTCTTGATTGTGCGGCGGCTCTTCGCGGGCTGTTCCATCTCCTGCTCCAAGATCTTATCCAGCCCCTCTATGAACGGACCAATGGCGGTACGCTTCGATTCCCTCTTGGAATATACAAACTCCGTCTGATGGCTTTGGCTATATCAAACGAGCGGAGGGTACAGGCTTACTCGTGACGATCCGGTTTGTTGAATACCTGCCTCAGATAAGCCATGAAGGTCTCGTCGACGCCGGTGGTCTTGCCGGGCGAGTCGGATATCTTGGCTACGGGCTGACCGTTGCAGCTCGTCATCTTCATCACTATGTTCAAGGCCGGTATGCTCGTGTCGTTCGTGAGGTTCGTGCCTATCCCGTAAGAGGTCTGTATGCGGCCCCTGAAATAGCGGTATATGTCAAGCGCCCTCGGGATGTCGAGCGCGTCCGAGAACACGAGGCGCTTCGTCCTCGGGTCTATCCTCAATTTTTTGTAGTGGGCGATGACCTTCTCGCCCCACTCGTATGGGTCGCCGGAGTCGTGCCTTAAGCCGTCGAAGAGCTTGGCGAAGTAGAGGTCGAAGTCGGCCAGGAAGGCGTCTATCCCTATCACGTCCGTCAGAGCTGTTCCCAGGTCCCCCCTGAACTCCTGCACCCACGCCTCCAGCGACGCCTTCTGAAAGTCCCGCAGCCTTATGCCGAACGCCTGGAACGCCTGCATGTACTCGTGGGCCATGGTGCCTACCGGGGTTATGCCCAGCTCCTTCGCGAGGTATACATTCGACGTCCCCTTGAAATGGTTCGGGAGCTCGCGCGCCAGCGTCTGTATGACCTCACTCTGCCACGCCGCGGAGTACCTGCGGCGCAGTCCGAAGTCAAACATGATGAAGGGCGTGGTAGGGTCGTCCATGCCCGGCTCGCCCCGCAGCATCTCTATCTTCTCCATGAGCCTGCGCCTTGCGTCGTCCAACACACCCTCGGAGCGGAGCCTCCTGTAGTACAGCTCGCTCACTATGTAGAGCACGAATATCTCGAATCCCATCACGTGAGCCAGCGGCCCTGAGGCGCGTATCGAGAGCCCGTCCCCGTCAGCGCCGACAGTCACGAAGCGCCTCTGGAACCTGAACACCGTCAAGTAGTCCACGAAATCGTCCTTTATATAGCTCAGGGAGCTCAGGAAGTCCAGCTCCTCCTGGGAGAAGAACATAGTGCAGAGGTGGTCCAGCTCGCGCTCTATGTCGGGTATCAGCTCAGCGAGCGGGTATAGCGGCTCGCCGCGGCATATGAACGAGTACTCCGCCCGAGCCCCGGGATGGCTGTGCATGAGCGCCTGCCACATGCTGAACTTGTACAGGTCGTTCTCCAGAAGGCTGTGTACTATCGGCCGCGCGTTGCTGTGACGAGTCATATATACCACATCCGTAATCAGCTAGATTTTGAATATATTGAATATAATATATCTAATTAAACCATTATAGCCACTATGCGGCGTAAGCGGCAGGACCTGGACAAAAGAACGCCCGGCGCCGCGGGTTGCGCCCACGGCGCCGGGCTCGCGTTTTTCAGCGCGCGGACGGTCAGGCCATAGTGATGACGGTGCCCTCGCGGCCCTCCAACGCCTCCACGGCCTTGGAGAGGGAGGTGATTATGGCCTTCTTGCCGGGGAACCTGCGGGCGAACGTTATCGCGGCCATCACCTTCGGCAGCATGCTCCCTGGAGCGAAGTGCCCCTCCTCCATGTATTTGATGGCCTCGGCCACCGTTATGCGGGAGAGGTCCCGCTGGTTGGGTTTCTTGTAGTTTATCGATACCTTGTCGACCTCGGTGAGGATCAAGAGATAGTCCGTCTCCATGTCCTCCGCGAGGCACTCGGCGGCGAGGTCCTTGTCGATCACGGCGGCGACCCCGGTGAGCGAGCCGTCCATGTTCTCTATGACGGGTATCCCTCCGCCCCCCGCGATGATCACTATCGTCGTGTCCCAAAGGCGCTTCACGGAGTCGATCTCGGCTATCCTCTTCGGCGTCGGGGAGGCCACGACGCGCCTCCAGCCGCGCCCAGCGTCCTCCTTCATTGTGTACCCTTTCTCCTCCGTCAGCCCGCGCGCCTCCTCCTCCGTGTAGAAGGGGCCTATGGGCTTAGTCGGGTTGGAGAACGCCTTGTCGTCCTCCGACACTATGACCTGGGTCAGGATCGTCACCACGGGGACGTTGCGGTTCCTGTTGCGGAGCGCGTCGCGGAGGCTCTGCTGGATCTGGTAGCCTATGTATCCCTGGCTCATAGCCCCAGACACGTCAAAGGGCATGGCAGGGAGCTCCGGGTCCTGCTTGGACGCTATCTCCTGACCAAGCACTATTCTGCCTATCTGAGGTCCGTTCCCGTGGACTATCGCCATCTCGTAGCCCTTGCACGACAGATCCGCGAGATACTCACATGTCTTCTTCACCACGTCGAGCTGTGCCTCGGCCGTCGGCGGGGTGCCTGACTCCTGAAGCGCGTTCCCCCCAAGCGCGATGACAACTTTTTTGAATCGTTCCGTGCTCTCTGCCATGACTCACACCTCTGACTAATTTTTTTTGTGATGCGAGACAATTATAAACAATATTGCCAAAGGAGTTCAATGCCACAAATTACTCAATCATAGAAAACCTTTTAACTTCGGATCCCTGATCTCAAATCGGCATGAAAATCCCCCGGCGGTCGTTGGGGAAGGTATAAACCTTCCCCCTCCGGGCTTCGCGATAAATCAGCGCCATCTCGTGCTGGTCCTGTAGAAGTTGCGCCCCATTCCTTTCTTGCCGTCCTTGTCCTGCTCCGCCAGGCGCTTTTCGGCGTAGCGCGAGAACTTCACGAACGGAAGGCCGATTACCAGGTAGATGAGCGCCACCATTATGCCGGGACCGAAGTAGTCGTAATACGCCGCCGCGAGCTGGCCGTATGCCTTCGTCAGATCCACCATGGTGATGATGGACACCAGCGACGAATCCTTGAGGAGCGAGATGAAGTCGTTGGTTATAGGCGGTATCACCACGCGTATCGCCTGGGGCAGCGTGACCTCGCGCATCGCCTGCCAGCGCGTCATGCCCAGGGCCAGCGCCGCTTCCCACTGCGTGCTCGAAATGGCGAAGAGACCGGAGCGGTAGATCTCGGCCTCATAGGCGGCGTAGTTGAGCCCCAGCCCGATGGCGCCCGCCCAGAACGGCGAGAGCTTGATCCCCACGTTTGGCAACCCGTAGAAGATGAAGAAGAGCTGGATCAGGACCGGGGTACCGCGCATGAACTCGACGAATCCGGTCGCGAGCAGACCTATCCACCTGGGGGCGAACACCCTGGTCATGGCCAGTACCAGACCCAGCAGTATCGCTATCAGCATCGCGGTTATCGAGACCTTCATGGTGACCAGCGCCGCCCAACCGAACGCGGGCAGGAACGACGCATACCGGCTCAGGCGAGAGGACAGGGTGATCTCCGGCCTGTGCGACTCCGCCCACTCGTCGTAGCGGGTCATCTCGACCTTGCGGGGGGAGAAATCGTTGAATTCCGTCGCCATGACCGGGCTCCAGAGGTTCCACCTGTCGTATATCCCGCGGAGCTTGCCGGAATCCCTCAGGTGAACTATGGCCTCGTTGACGCGGCTCAACAGCTCGCGGTTCTCCTTCTTTACCGCTATGGCGTAGGTTATCTCGCCGATGGGCGGTCCCACGAACTTTATCTCGGGGTTGAAGCCGGCGGAGTATATCGCGATGGGCGAGTCGAAGAGAGCCGCGTCGAGGCGCCCGTTGGCCAGGTCCTCGTAGGTGTTGGCCTCAACGATGTAGGTGCGTATCTCCACGTCGCCCAGCTCCTCCAGCACCATCTGGGCGTAGCTCTCCTTGAGGGTCCCCACCACTTTCCCACGGCAACCCTCGAGCTCCGTTATGTCCCGGTTCTCCCTGCGCACCGCGAGCTGGAGAAACGTCTTGTAGTACGGTATCGAAAAGTTCACGGCCTCCTCGTGCTCCGGCGTGACCTCGAGCCCGTTGATGGCGATGTCGTACAGGTCTCGCTCCAACCCCGGTATGAGGTTGTCCCACGCGTTGTTCACATATTCGGGCTTCATACCCATGTAGCCGGCGAGCTCGTTCACGATGTCGACCTCGAAACCTATGAGCTCGTCTACATCCGAGGGGTTGGGAAACATGTACGGGAACCCACCCTCCGAGTCGCCGCCCCAGCGCAGGACGCCGAGTGCCTCCGAGCCGGTTGACGGAGACGCGGCCAGCACGGTGAGCGCGGCCGCGAGCAGCGCCGCGCGCGCGAAGCCCAACGCGCGGTTGATGATGGCAGCGGCCGGCATCAGTAGTTCACCGCCGTTCCGGTGAAGTGGCGCAGGAACTCCCTGGTGCGGCTGTTCCTGGGATTTGTGAAGAGGATGTCCCCATCGTCGTACTCAACGATCTCTCCCCTGTCGATGAAGACGATGTAGTCAGACGCGTCTCGGGCGAACTTCATCTCGTGGGTGACGATTATCTGCGTCATGCCCTCCGAGTCGAGGTCCTTCATGACCTGCAGCACCTCGCCGACAAGCTCCGGGTCGAGCGCGCTCGTGGGCTCGTCGTAGAGCATGACCCTGGGGTTCATGGCGAGCGCCCGCGCTATGGCGGCGCGCTGGCTCTCTCCGCCCGAGAGCGTGGAGGGATATTTGTTGGCCGCGCCCTCCAGCCCGACTTTTTTGAGCAGGCCGAGGGCGATCCCGCGCGCCTCGCCCGCCGGCATTTTCTTCACCACCAGGGGGGCCAGCATGACGTTTTGCAGGACGGTCTTGTGCGGAAAGAGGTTGTTGTAACCCTGGAACACCATGCCCACCTCGCTCCGCATCTGATGGGCCGCGGATAGCATGTTCTCGTCCGGCCTCTGTTCGATGCCGTCCCTCGACAGCTCGACGTCGCCGATGCGTATGCAGCCCGAGTCAAGCAGCTCCAGGCAGTTAAGGCAGCGCAGGAAGGTGGACTTCCCGCAGCCGCTGGGCCCTATGAGGGAGACGAGATCCCCCTCCTTTATGTTGATGCTTATGTTGTTCAGCACTTCCCCATCCTCGAAGCTCTTGCAGAGATTCTTGACGACAATAAGAGATTCATCCGGCAGGTTAGCCATAGTCCTCGCTCCTCCTTGGTTGGTTGAATACGAATATTTGTATTATGTGCCGCTTGCGAAGCCGCGGTTGACTGGGTTTCCGCGCGATTCCGTCAGCGCCTGAGGTCGGAGGAAGGGCCGCAGGCTATGTGAGCCGCGGGGTCGAGGCAAAAAAAATGCGCACGAGTGGTCATTCGCGCGAACCGTGTTCCAAGAAGAGATTTTAGCGGAGCTTCAAGTTGTCTTACGAAAAATTTTGCCGGAATTACTGAAGTGTTCCGGCCCCGGCGAAGTTCGCCAACCCGGGGTTTTTTCAATTTGGTCTCGCCTCCCTTGTGCATCGTGAATGTGCAGCAAACACTCTTAGTCTAAGTGTTTTTGGTGAACATTGCAATAGGTGCCCGGCAAATTGCGGGATAACCCTAAATTCCCGTAAAAAACAACCTCCATATGATCAAGCATCGAGCGGGGAAAGGATTTCCTTCATTTTTTTAGCGGGTTTTTATAAAGCATCCTAATTAGAAGGCAGCCGTGTCAGGAAGGATATGTTATTCCGGCGCAGCCCGTCGACGTTCGCTTCGTTGTAATATCCGGTGTCTATGAGCGCAAAGCTGGTACTTACTCCCACTCTATGGTAGCCGGTGGTTTTCCAGTGACGTCCATGACCACGCGGCCCACGCCGCGGACCTCGCCGCAGATGCGCTTGGTAACTCGCTCTATGAGCTCCCACGGCAGGCGCACGCTCTCGGCGGTCATGGCGTCGAGCGACGCTACGGCGCGCATCGCCACGGTCTCGCCGTACGTGCGGACATCCCCCGCCACCCCTACGCTCTTGACGGGGAGCAGAACGCAGAACGCCTGCCATATGGAGTCATAAAGCCCGGCACCGCGGATCTCCGATATGAATATGTCGTCGGCGGCTCGCAGGATATCAAGGCGCTCGCGGTCCAGCGCCCCGAGGCAGCGGACGGCGAGCCCGGGGCCGGGGAACGGGTGTCTTTTGAGGAAGTGGCCGGGGATGTTGAGCAACGGCCCGATGCGCCTCACCTCATCCTTGAAGAGTTCGCGCAGCGGCTCCAGCAGCTTCATCTCCATATCCCCCGGCAACCCGCCCACATTGTGATGGCTCTTTATGACGTCGCCGCCGACCAGCCCGCTCTCGATCACGTCGGGATATATCGTGCCCTGAAGCAGCCACCGCGCTCCTCCGAGCCTGAGCGCCTCCTCTTCAAACACGCGCACGAACAGCTCGCCTATTATCTTGCGCTTCCGCTCAGGACTGGTAACGCCGCTCAATGCCGAGAGGAACCGCTCAGAGGCGTCCACGCGGCGCACCTTGAGGCGCAACTGCTTGTACATCTCCAGAACCTGCGGCACCTCGTTTTGCCTCATGAACCCGTGGTCGACGAAAACGCAGTCGAGCCTCTCCCCGGCCGTCCTCGAGACCAGTGCCGCCGCGACCGTGGAGTCGACTCCACCGGACAGCCCGCACACGATCCTGTCCGTCCCCCCTATGGCCTCGGACACAGCGCCGAGCGCGCGCCCGAGCCAGTCGCCGAGCTTCCAGTTGGGCTCACAGCCGCACACGTCGAATATATAGCGTGACAGCATCTCGCGCCCGTGCTCCGTGGACTCGACCTCCGGGTGGAACTGAAGCCCTTGCACCCTGCCGCCCATCATGACGAACCCGGCGCACGCGCCAGACTCGCTGGAGGCGAATCGCTCGGCGTCGTCCGGCAGTCCCCGCACCTCGTCCCAGTGGCTCATCCACACGTCGATCTCCTCAGGCAAGCCCTCGCTGATCCGGCTGATGCCGCGATCGAAGCGCACCCTCGTCCTGCCGTACTCCCCCAGACGGCCCTTCTCGACGCGACCACCCAGTTTGTGGGCAATGAGTTGCATCCCGTAGCAGATGCCCAGCACTGGTATGGAGCCGTCGAGCAGAGATGCGTCGACCGTCGGCGCATCGGATGACGTGGCGCTCCTGGGGCCGCCGGAGAGGATGATCCCCTTCGGCTCCGACTCCTTTATCCTGCCGATGCGGACGTCCCACGGGAAAATCTCGCTGAACACCTCGAATTCGCGCACCCTACGCGCTATCAGCTGCGTGTACTGCGAACCGAAATCGAGGATCGCGATGCCCCCTCTTCTATCCATATCCTTCATGTCATGCGGGAAACCCCCAGCCCCTCCTCAGGCAAACATTTAAACATGAGTATGACATAAACTCGGGAAAATTACGAGCGCCCCCGCCAGCCCTTAAAAAGGCACGGGTTATTCAGCTCCGGCGGTTTTTTCTCTCCCTTGCGCTTTTCATTGGGCCCGTTCACCTTCCGTATTTCTCCAATATCTCGATGAACTTCGAGTTGTCCGCGTTGCCGCCCGACACGACTACCCCGACCTTTTTGCCTCTGACGTCCACCCTGCCGGACAGCAACGCGGCCACAGCCACGCCGGCGCCGCCCTCTATCACCATGTGGTGGCTCCTGTGGACCAGGGCCATCGCGCGGGCTATGCCGTCCTCCGGGATGCCGAGCACGCCGGTTATGTTGGAGCGGATAAAGCCGAAGAGCTTCCGCGACGCGCCCCCTCCAAGCGCATCGGCTATTGAGTCCGATTCCTCGACTGGCACGACCTCGCCCGCCTCCCACGCCCTGCCCCAGCTCGGGTTGTTCGCGGCGAAAGCGCCCCACAGCTCTATGCCGGGTCTGAGAGCGCGCGCGGCAACCGTGACCCCCGTGATGAGCCCTCCGCCGGAGATGGGGCAGAAGACGGCGTCGAGCTCCGGCTCGTCCTCCAGCATCTCGAGCGCCAGCGTACCCTGGCCCGCCGCGATATGCGTATCCTCGTAGGCCGAGACGAAGGACAGGCCCTCGACGGCGGCTAACTCGCGCGCCCTCCTCTCCGTGTCGTCGTACTTCGCGCCGATAACGCGCAGGTCCACGCAACTCCCGCCGCGAGCCAGCACGGACGCCTTCTTGGTCTCGGGACACGTCAGGGGCACGCATATCACAGCCTTCACCCGCATCATCGCGGCAGCGGCGGACAGCCCTTGCGCGTGGTTCCCGGACGAGGCCGTTATCACGCCTCGGGCCCGCTCGTCGGGGCTAAGCGAGCGCATCTTGTTTATCGCCCCGCGGATCTTGAACGAGTTCGTGTGCTGCAAGTTCTCGAGCTTCATGTAGACATGGGCCCCGGTCATATCGGAGAGCGGGTGCGAGAGCTCGAGCGGCGTGCGCCGCACCCCGCCGGACAGGGCCCTTCGAGCCTTGAGTATATCGGTTATGCCGGGTATCCTCATTTCGTCCGGGACGCCCGCTGAGTTCAACCCCCGCACCTCCGTTCGTGATCCAGCAGCCATTCCTTGCGCCACAATCCACCGCCGTAGCCGGTGAGGCTCCCGTCACCGCCTATGACCCTGTGGCAGGGGACTATTATCGCCACCGGGTTGCGATGGTTCGCGCCGCCCACCGCGCGGGCCGCCCTGGGCCGCCCGACGAGCGCGGCTATCCGCCCGTAGCTCCAGGTGTCGCCGAACGGAATCATGAGCAACGCCCGCCAGACCGCGACTTGGAACCGCGTGCCACGAAGGTCGAGTGCCACGTCGAACGACTTGCTCCGCCCGCTGAAATACAGATCGAGCTGAGCCTCGCACTCCCCGGCGAAATAATCCCCCGGCGGGCCGGCGGGAGGAATTTCACCCGCCTCGTCAGGTTCGTCCGCGAAACGCAGCTCCTTCACCCCCGAGTCTGTGGCGAATATGAGAATTTTCCCTATAGGCGACTCATATACCCCTCTTGCGCTCACTTCGCACCGCCCCCATCCTGTCAGCATGAAATCGTCTCCTGATTAATTTACCATATATCGACGAGGCGCGCCATCGCGCGTGAAAAACCTCGAACCACAGGCAATGCCTCACGGCTCTGCCTCGAACCCCGCCAGGGAGCTAGATTCCCTGGCGGGTGCGGGCAGAGCCCCCGGTTTTGATCCCGCGGTTTTGAGGTTTTCGATTTTCGCTATTGCAAAACTCACGGGGAGGTGATAAACTCCCCCGTAAGTTAATTTTGCTGCGTATTTTCGAAGGAAGGTTGGTGGGCGCGGATGAAGGGTTTGGCGTGTGGAGTTTTGAATATGTCATCCGGCAACGGAAACACTGGCCTTTGGTGGTGGCGCCTATGAGCGCCCGCGGATCTTCCTGACCGAACATCAGGGGCTCTGAGGGTTTTGACTTAATCCTTCATGAGCCCCTTTACTTACTTAAAAATTTCCGCTGTGCGCGGTGATAAACGAAGCGAGGGGCATTCACGAGGCCTCTCGTTTTTTTATTTTAATTCTTTCTAAGGAGGATGGACATTATGGAGAAAAGAACGGCGGCGGTTGACGGGCAAAACGGCACGGCTCTCAATGAGGGCGGAACGGGCGCTTTGCGGCGAAGGGAGGTGGCGGAGGCCGATCGGGCAGGGCTCGGCATCAAGGACGTGCTGCTCATAGGCATTCTGCTGGCGGCGGGGGCGGTGCTCAAATTTTTCGTAGGCACCGTCGTCAACTTCGGAATGAAACCGAACTTCATCATAGCGATGTACTGCCTCATCATCCTTCTCATCAAACCTCGCATGAGGGAGGCGTGCATCATCGGGCTGCTCTCCGGGGCGATATGTCAGTTTTTCCCCGGCCAGCCGTACATCAATTTCGCGAGCGAGCTCGCGGGGGCGATCGCGATGTGCGCTCTCGCCCGCCTGCCGCTCTCCATTGGGCGTCTGCCGCTCAAGACCGTCGCGTGCACCTTCCTGAGCACGCTCGTCAGCGGCTTCTCGTTCATCGGCGTCATGTACCTCATGTATTACTCCGGCGCCGACATCAAACCAACGCCCCTGGCCGCGTTCATGGCCATAATATTCGGGACGGCGTTCATCAACGCGGTCATAGTCCAGGTGCTCTACA
>JAISZL010000039.1 GCA_031269245.1 Synergistaceae bacterium
CTGCCGTTTCCGCCGTAGTCATCTTTAGCTCCAGCGGAAATACGACGGCTTGGCAAATCCTCAGTTCATTTGCTGTTTGGGCTTTCTCCAAAATCTTCTTTGCGATTGCCAACGCTTCCTGTCCTTTTGCTGGGCGCGCCATAAAATATCCCCTTCCTGGTTTTTCATGGGGATATTATAAGCCTAATGATTTAGAAATGGAATAATACCAATTGCCGGTTGACATCTCCCTTGCTTCTCCGGTGCCTTCAATTTCAAGGTTATACATGTCTGGCGTATTCTGTTCCCAGGCAAAATTGGAAGGATCCGCCTCAGTTGCGGTATCGAAGAACTCTGGGATATAATCTCCGGACGCATTTTCGACCAACTTGATGATTGCGAGGCCGTACTCGTATTCCTCCACGCCGTAGTCCGCGTCGTAAGTGTTCGGCCTCACGGTGTCGAGCGTGTAGAAGTCCCCTAGAAATGTGTCCCCCATCGCCGCGAACGCGGCTCCGAACGTTGCCGCGACCATCAAGATCGCGAGAGCCAACGGCATGAACATCCTGCGCATTTTGATGTTACCCATTATCTTCAATCCTCCTTGTAGTTTTTCTACAATACTGCTCGTCACGGCGTCCCCGCGCTGACTCGGGACGCCCGCCAAAAAACACGCTTCATCTGTCATCCGACCACCCCTTTCTAAACCCAGTCACCATGCGAGCACGCGTCAACAGCGCGAGCACCCGCACGCCCAAAATACCTCCCGCGGCATGATGCGTGATGCGATGGCGCGAAAGACCGCCAGCGAGAAAACGCCCCACCGTGAAACTCGCGAAAAACGTATATAATAAGAGGAAGGAAATTTTATCTCGGGAGAATGAAGCGCCGCGCCGCCGCGCGCCTCCTAGAAGACGGCTATTGGATGAGAGTATGTATGTATGTATGTATGTATGTATGTATGTATGTATGTATGAGGGTGTCCGATCCAAATCATGTGCGCATCAGTAAAAACCACTATTCTCACCTCCTCGCTCGTCTGGGTCAAAGAGCGCGAACCAACAGCGCCCGCGCCACGCGCGGCGCGGCTCGTCACGCTAATATCAACTCTACCGCTGATTGACCTGACGCGAAACCAAAAAAGAAGACCCCCGCGTGCGCGAAGGTCTTCTTAAATGTCTTGGCGGTGTATCCTCTGAATCGGGTAAGCCAATCGGACATTCCGCGCCCTTCGCACGTATCCCTCCGAATATCCTGACTTACGTTCATCCTACTCCCGCGCCTTCCCGCCATTGGCCTCCCAATGGCAGTGGCTCGCTTGCGCACGCGGTTTCGTCCCGATCACAGTGGCGGGGCCGTTCTGGAGTTTCACCAGATTCCTCAATACACATCTTCAATTGTTAAGGTGCGGTGTGTTTCTTAATATTTTTTAGTCTGCTTAACGCAAACTGATACTACACCCACCCCCGTCATCTTGTCAACGCGAAGAGCAAACCTTAAAAACGCCGATGGATTTCGGTGATAGCGCCGGATCAGGGGGGTGATGCCGGATTGAGCCGCTAAAATTTTGCCGTTGACGCTGAATTTACTTAAAGGTTTTCACATTATCCCCCACCAAAAAATCTTACTCGCTATTTCGAATATTTCGGGTATCCGGTCGGACAATCCGCGCGAGATCTTCTCGATCGAATCGGTATAAACTAAAAATTTGGCATCAAAATAACCGCCTTCCGCGGAGCGCGTGAGCCGCGAGCAGGCAGGGGAACGCCAGCCAGCTCGCGCCGGAGTCGCATCCGCTCGCTTCGGAGGACGGTTTCGGCTTTGGTGTTCCCGCCTTCCAAATCACGTTTTCACCCTTCACCTCGCACCGTCCAACAACGTCAACATCTATGTACCCTTTCACCATTACCCTCCCCGATGTCACGCTTGTGAACTCGACGGTATAAGTCAGGTCATCAATGACAAATGAGGGGAGTTTCAGCGGATTGCTCATGCTTGGGTTGAAGTCCTCTATCATTATTGGGTGCTCGTATTCATCCCGGCCACTGTATCTCCACGCGTTTATGCCCAAGCCGGTGGCGTTGAGCTCGCCGCTCATTTCGTACCCAATCAGCTCCTCGCGGTCTCCTTGCGTTTGAGATGTAAATCTCAGTGTCCCGGCGTCGTTCAGCGACACCCTGAGGAAGTCCTTCTCGACGAAGCCGCCGCCCTCAACAAGCCACGCTGTTCCTCCCACGCGATACGCGGCGTCAGATTCGATCGATTGAAATGCCAAAACAAACGTCAAAACGGCCAGCGAAACAATTATTCTGCGCATAGCTCAACTCTCTTTCTAAACCGAACCCTGCACGGCTACCTCCCGTGACATTCCGAAACCCGTTGCCGTCACTACCTCGCACGATGAGAGGGACGATATTTTGAGACTTTTGACTACCCCTCCGAGGCTCATGAAATTTATATCCCGCTGTATGCAACGCAGGAGAAATTCGTACAGCGGCGCGAATATCTCCTGGATGGTCCCAACCGACGCGTTCATGGGCAGGACGCTCAAACCGTCGGGCAGGCTGCCGGCCAAATCGCCGAATCTGGACCTGACGTCCGCCTCCGAGAGTTTTCTCAGCACTATCTCGAGGGGCGGCAGGGTGGCTGGCACCTGGGGCGTGGAAAAAACCTTCCACGACATCTTGGGGAGGTACGGATAGAAGCCGAACGTGTCGCTGCAATACTTGAACCTCATGTCGTCCTGTATCCTCAGGCTCATGTAGTTCACCCGGCATCCGGGCGCCGCGAACCCATTCGGCCTGCAGCCGGTGCGCCTCGCGAAGTACTCTATGGCGCGCTTTATGTCGGACTCCAAAGTGGTGTCCTTGAGCTTCTCCAAGCGAGACTGCCACTCCTGCGGGTTCCAGCCGTAGACTCCGCAATCCTGCCCTCTGCGTGAAGCGTCGCGCAAAATGCCCGGGGCGCTGGCGACTATCTCCCGGCCCTCTTTAAACAGCTTGGACAGGGCGGAGCCGCTTCCCTCCGTGCCCATGCCAAAAAAAAAGCTCGCCTTTATCTTGAGCTCGTCCAAAACATCGAGCAGCCGCGGGACCCCGTCCCTATAGGCGTTCATCGTGTCAGCGTATATTTTAAGAGCGAGGATCTTCATCGCCAATCAATCGCGCCTATACGCTCCAATAACTAGCTAATCAGCCTCAACGCCCTCGGCGCGGTCCATCGCTTCGGGCTTGCGAAAAACCTCGACCTTGGCCGGAGGTATGTTGAGCAGCACGAACCTCGATCGAACTTTTATAAAACCCGCCGGGACGAACGGCATCTCCCCCATGAGCGCGTAGGTGAATTGAACGTAAAACCCTCCGGGGGCCAGCACTTTCGCTATCTCGGACATTATGGCCCCCGACACGTCCGCCGGCAATGACCTGAACGGAAGACTGGAGATTATCGCCCTGACCGGGGATTTGTCGTCCACGTGCCGCCCCATCTCCTCCGCTCCGCGGCAGAGCACGCGCACATCCGGGAAACGCTTCGAGAGGCAGCCGGCCAAAATCTCCGATTTCTCGAAGACCAACAGACTACCGGGCTTGACTCCTCGGCCAAGCAGTGCCTTTGTGACAGGACCCGTTCCCGCCCCAAGCTCTATGAACGTCCCGCTTTCCACAAGGCTAGCGGATAGAGCGGAGGCCATCTCCGCCGCAAGCGCGCCAGAGCTTGGGCTGATCGCGCCAATATCGCGCGGATGCCTCACCAGTTCCTTGAGCATCAACAGCTCTTGATAGATTAGCCGTTTCACGCTTTGAGTGAAGTTGAACAGAACGCTCCCTCCATGCCCTCTATTGGCCCCCATTTCACCACTCCTGGCTTGGGCGCGCGACACCGCCCGCAAATTTCGCTACTTCTTCCCTATCGCCTCAGCCATGTTTCTGCCCAACAGCCCGCACTGCTCGAGGTCCGCCTCGCCCGGATGCGATTTTATCTCTATTTTGGGCTCTACCAGAGTCCAGCCGCCCCCGCTCCTATCCACGAACTCCGACATCTCCCGAAGAGCCGCGCTTGCCCAGCTGTACGTCCCGCACAAACCTATATGGCGGCCCGTCATGCCCTTGTTCTCCAACAGGCGCAGCAACCCCGCCATCGGAGGATAAAGCTCCATGTTATACGTGCAGCAGGCAAGCACCAAGCCGCTGTAGCGCCAAATATCCGTCGTGACGAACGACATGTTGGATCTCGATATGTCATGGACCTGTATGGGGTTGACCCCCTCCACGCTCATGGAGCGGGAGATGGCGTCGGCCGCGGCCTTGGTGTTGCCGTACATCGAACCGTACACCACGACGGCGCCGCGATCCGTCTCGTGTCTGCTCCACTTCTCGTAGAGCCCGATGATTTTCTCTATGTCCTTTCGCCATATCGGGCCATGCGCCGGGCATATCAATGATATGTCGAGAGAGCGGACTTTTTCCAGTGCCTTTGACGCGGGCTTGGCATATCTGCCCACTATGTTGACGTAATACCGCATCGTCTCGCGGACGGTCCAATCGAAGTTCACCTCGTCGTCGAATACTCCGCCCTCCAGCGCGCCAAACCCGCCGAAGATGTCGTTGGAGAACAGTATCTTCAAATTGGGTTCATATGAAACCATGCTCTCCGGCCAGTGAACCATGGGCGCAAACGCGAAAACCAGTTTATGGCCGCCGAAATCGAGTGACTCGCCGTCTTTGACGGCTATAACGCGGTCCCTGACGCCGTAGAAGTTTTTCATCATCTCCGCGGTCTTAGCGTTTCCCACGAATTCAACGCCCGGGTAAAGCCTGCGAATGATATCGATGGACCCGGAGTGATCCGGCTCCATGTGATTCACTATGACGTAGTCCAAGGGCTTGCCGTCCAGCAGAGCGGCCAATCTGCACAGAAAATCGTCCATAAAAGAGCTTTTGACCGTATCTATCAGCACGTTCTTTTCGCCGCGTATCAGGTAAGAGTTATACGCAACCCCCATGGGCAGCGTCCACAGCCCCTCGAACTTGTCCGTCTCGCGGTCGTTCGACCCTATCCAGAATACGGAGTCCGCAACCTCTATGACATTGCCCGCGTTGTAATTTTCAAGCATCAGCCTCTACCAAACCTATCCCCGCCATGTCTATCACTCCCATAAGTTGTCATTCCCTCTTCCTTCGGGGCCGGTTTTGCCAAACTCCGCTGGAGGTCCTCAAGCAGTTTTTTGCGTTTCTTCTCCGCCGCGCTGTCCCCCTCCTCTGAGTCCTTGTTCTCAAACCTGCCCTCTATCATCAAAATCTCCACCAGCCGTTCGTCCTCGCCTATAGCTTTAGCAAGCTCCCGCGCCTTCATCTCAGCCTTGGGGTTGTCCCTCAGGTACGCGCGAGCTTTTTCGTAGACTATATCGAGGAGTTTGCGGCACGCTGGACAAATAGAGCCCGATGGCGCCCCGAATATCTTACCGCAAACATTGCAAGTCGTCATCTCCATATCCAACACCTCCTTAAATATGCGCTTGAATTAGATATTAAATATATACGATAATTTGCGCTACTCCAAGAGGTGTTTTTGAGATATAAATTGTATCGAATTTTCTGAAGTTGTGTAGAAAATCTTGTTTTTTTTCTATAATGAGTCAATAATGTGTCGCGGTGAAAAAGAGTTGAGTTCTTTAAATTACGACTGGAGGCGAAAATCTGTGTTTGAAGAGAAACAACTGGACGCAACGAAATCAGGAAAAGAACGGTACGATGCGGCAGTGACGAAGACTCTGGCAAAAAACCCAGAGCGCAAGGAAAAATTCGCGACTGTGGGCGGCATACCCGTGGAGCGGCTCTACACACCTCTAGATATCGACTCGCTCGATTACGGGAGCGACCTCGGCTATCCCGGGGAGTACCCCTATACTCGCGGCGTGCAGCCGACGATGTACAGGGGAAGGTTCTGGACGATGCGCCAGTACGCCGGATTCGCGACCGCCGAGGAATCCAACGAGCGATACCGCTACCTGCTCAGCCAAGGGACGACGGGCCTCTCCGTGGCCTTCGACCTGCCCACTCAGATCGGCTACGACTCGGACCACCCGATGGCCCGCGGCGAGGTGGGAAAGGTCGGAGTCGCCATAGACAGCATGGCGGACATGGAGACCCTCTTCGGCGGCATCCCCCTGGACAAGGTGACCACGTCCATGACCATAAACGCCCCGGCGTCGGTGCTGCTCGCGATGTACATAGCCGTGGCCGAGAAGAACGGCATAAAGCCGGACGCGCTGGGCGGCACGATTCAGAACGACATCCTCAAGGAGTATATAGCCAGAGGCACATACATCTTCCCCCCAAAACCGTCAATGAGGCTGATCACCGACATATTTGAATTCTGCAGCCAAAACGTCCCGAAGTGGAACACCATATCGATCTCAGGCTACCACATCCGCGAGGCTGGATCGACCGCCATTCAGGAGGTGGCGTTCACCCTCTCGGACGGCATAGCCTACGTGCAGGCCGCGATCGACAAGGGGCAGGATCCCAACGTGTTCGGGAAACGCCTCTCGTTCTTCTTCAACTCTCATAATGACTTCATCGAGGAGATCGCGAAGTTCAGGGCCGCCCGCAAGGTGTGGGCGCATATAATGAAGGAGCGCTTCGGCGTCACCGACAAGTCCGCCCAGATGCTGCGCTTCCACACGCAGACCGCCGGCTCCACGCTCACGGCGCAGCAGCCGGAGAATAACATCGTCAGGGTGGCAATCCAGACTATGGCGGCGGTCATGGGCGGGACACAGTCTCTGCACACCAACAGCCTCGACGAGGCGCTCGCCCTCCCCACGGACAAATCGGTCAGGATAGCCCTGCGCACACAGCAGATCGTGGCATACGAGTCGGGGATAACGAACATCGTCGATCCGTTCGCGGGAAGCTACGCCGTCGAGTCCCTGACGAAACGGATCGAGGAGGGCGCGTGGGAGTACATCAAGAAGATCGACGAACACGGCGGCATGATGGCCGCGATAGAGCGCGGATACCCCCAGCAGCAGATACAGGACGCCGCGTATGAGTATCAGAGGTCGGTGGAATCGGGCGACCAGGTGGTCGTCGGCGTGAACAAATTCCAGGTGGACGAGGACGCTTCGATCAGACAGCTCCTCAGGGTGGACCCATCCGTCGGGGAGAACCAGGTCGAGAAGCTCGCGAAGATGAAGTCCGAGCGCGACAACGTGAAGGTGAAGGACGCGTTGGAGGATATTCGCAAAACAGCGGAGGGTTCAGACAACCTCATGCCGAGTATAGTGGACGCCGTGCGCGCGTACGCTACCGAGGGCGAAATTTGCGGCGTCCTGCGCGAGGTTTTCGGCGAGTACAAAGAGAACGTGGTTCTGTAGAGCAGTTGCTTGAGAAGGAGGCATTGCAGTCATGGCTGATCGCAAAATAAGAGTTGTAGTGGCAAAACCGGGCCTCGACGGACACGACCGCGGGGCGAAGGTGATAGCACGCGCGTTTCGGGACGCCGGCATGGAGGTGATATATACCGGGCTTAGGCAGACGCCCGAGCAAATAGTGGAAACCGCGATACAGGAGGACGCGGACGCCATAGGGCTTTCGATCCTCTCCGGCGCCCACGAGCACTACTTCAAGGCCATCAACGACATACTGGCGGACAAGAACGCGTCTGACATCGTGGTCTTCGGCGGAGGGGTCATCCCCGATTCCGACGTTCCGAGGCTCCTAGAACTCGGAGCGGGCGCCATATTCGGCCCCGGTACGCCGACGAACGAGTGCATCGAGTGGCTCAAGGAGGCTGTGGCGGGAAAAAACAATTGACAAAACACTGCTAAAACACTGTTTATTGTATAATCAAGCGGTGTTTTCGTACATATTTAAGGAGGCGTGTGATGAACACCACTGTCATAGACCATATCGGGATAGCGGTAAGGGATATCGACGAGGCTTTGAAATTCTGGGAGACCTCGCTCGGCATCAAGTGCGCTGGCAGGGAGACCGTGGAGGACCAGAAGGTCACCACGGCGTTCCTGCCGATAAAGGACTCGGAGATTGAGCTCTTGGAGGCGACGTCGGAGGAGAGTCCCATCGCCAAGTTCATCGAGAAAAAGGGCGAGGGCATACACCATCTGGCGATTCGCGTGGACAACCTGGAGGCGGCCCTCGACGATCTGAGGGCAAATGGGATCAAGCTCATTGATGAGAAACCGAGAAAAGGGGCCGGTGGAGCGATGATCGCCTTCATACATCCCAAGGCTACAGGCGGCATTCTTTTGGAATTGAGCCAGAGATAGCGGTCTCGGCTCGAAGCATATAAGGGGGTTTGTCAGGAATGGCGGATCGTACAATCGATCAACTCTGCGAGAAACTGCTTGAGCGCCGTGAGAGGGCTTCGCAGGGCGGCGGGGAGAAGTCCATCGCCAAACAGCACGAAAAGGGCAAGCTGACGGCACGGGAGAGGATAGCTCGGATTCTCGATCCGGGGACATTTGTGGAAATCGACGAGTTCGTCGAGCACCGCTGCACGAACTTCGGCATGGAGAAGACGGTGTTCCCCGGGGACGGCGTCGTCACCGGCTACGGAACGGTGGACGGGCGCATCGTGTACGTCTTCAGCCAGGACTTCACCGTAATCGGCGGGTCGCTGGGAGAGGCGCACGCTAAAAAAATCTGCAAGATACTGGACCTGGCCATTCAGAACGGCGCCCCGTGCGTCGGGGTCAACGACTCCGGCGGCGCCAGGATCCAGGAGGCTGTCGACGCGCTCTCGGGCTATGGCAGCATATTCTTCCGCAATGTGAAGGCGTCCGGCGTAGTTCCTCAGCTCTCGGTGATAGCCGGCCCCTGCGCGGGTGGGGCGGTCTACAGCCCGGCCCTCACGGACTTCGTTTACATGGTAGACAAGATCGGGATCATGCACATAACAGGGCCCCAGGTCATCAAGGCCGTGACCGGGGAGGACGTGACCTCGGAGCAGATCGGCGGTGCCCGCGCGCACAACCAGACCTCAGGGGTCGCCCACTTCTTCGCGGCCGACGAGGAGGAGTGCTACGCGCAGATCCGCAAGACGCTTTCCTACCTCCCGAGCAACAACCTGGAGGAGCCTCCGTTCAAGGAGACCACAGACGACCCTGCCCGCATGGACACGTCCCTGCGCGAGGTGGTACCGACCAACCCCAACAAGGGCTACGACGTGAGGGACGTCATCCGTAAGGTGGTCGACGACGCGGACTTCTTCGAGGTGCAACCCCTCTACGCGATGAACATAGTGACCGGATTCGCGCGCGTCGGCGGAAGGGTTATCGGGATCATAGCCAACCAGGCGAAGGTGATGGCGGGCTGCCTGGACATAGACGCGTCATGCAAGGCGGCGCGCCACATCCGCGTGTGCGACTCGTTTAACATCCCGATAGTCACGTTCGAGGACGTGCCGGGATACCTCCCGGGCCTGAATCAGGAGATGGGCGGGATTATCAAGCACGGCGCGAAGCTCCTCTACGCGTACAGCGAGGCCACGGCCCCTAAGATCACGATCGTCCTCCGCAAAGCATACGGCGGCTCGTACCTCGGCATGTGCAGCAAGGATTTGGGCGCCGACGTCGTTCTAGCGTGGCCGCAGGCAGAGATCGCGGTCATGGGCGCCGAGGGCGCCGCGAACATCATCTTCCGCAAGGAGATCGACGCGGCGGAGGATAAAGCCGCCACCCGCAAGGACAAAATAGAGGGTTACCGCGAGGCGTTCGCCAACCCCTACGTCGCGGCGGCCCGCGGTTTCGTCGACAGAGTCATCCTTCCGGAGGAGACCAGGCCCGCGCTCTGCCAAGCGCTCCTGATGACCGAGGACAAGCGGGAGCTTCGTCCGAAGCGCAAGCACGGCGTGATGCCGAGCTAAGAGGGGGGTGAATACATGCAATCCGCTATTGCCAGCCACTTCGTTGACATTCAGGGCGGAATGCTGATGTCCTTAATAGCATTCAGCATCGTCTTCCTCGTGATTGCCGGGCTGATGCTCATGATGATGGCTCTGAAGCTCTTTTCCGTGTGGATGCAGGGCACATCCGCCGGCACGAGCGCGCGGACCGCGCCGTCCGCCCCCGCCCCGGCGAACCAACCTTCGAAGGCTCAGGATGCGCCGCGGGACGATGATGAACTGGCTGCGGTGATAACCGCCGCCATAGCCTCATCACTGGGCAGGACGGTCAGGATAGCGAGCTTCGCCCCGACCGCCGCCAGGCCGCGGACATCCGCATGGAGGGTGACGGGAAGGCTCAACAGCCTGGAGGGTTTCGCCGACTGACGCAAAAAGCGGAGCCAGGGCTGACCAAGCCGCGTGAATATGGAAGCATTATTTTTTAAGAACTTTGAGGAGGTTTTTTGAGAAATGGCTCGTAACTATCGAGTGTCGGTCAACGGAAAATCATATGACGTAGCAGTGGAAGAAATCGGCGCGCTCTCGCCAGCTCCCGCGGCCCCCGCGCCCGTCCCTGCCGCAGCACCCGCAGCTCCCGTGCCGGCCGCCGCGGCGCCGAAACCCGCGGCACCCGCGGGAGCGGGGACCATAACCTCTCCCATGCCCGGCAAAATATGGAAGCTACCCGTGCGTGAGGGCGATGCCGTGGCGGAGGGGCAGCTCGTCCTCGTCCTCGAGGCGATGAAGATGGAGAACGAGATTTTCGCGCCGATTGGCGGAATGGTCACAAAAATAAGCTGCAAAGAGGGCGACTCCGTGAACACCGGCGACGTTCTTCTCGTCATCGGCTGAGCCCCGCGGCTCAACTCATTGGAGGTTTGCTGAATGATCGAAATTTATTTGACGGCGTTACAGGGGATCGTAGAGGGATCCGGGCTGGTAGGGCTTACGGCGAAGAACCTGGCGATGCTCGGGATCTCGTTCATATTGCTGTATCTGGCGATACGCAGGGGATTCGAGCCCCTGTTGCTGCTCCCCATCGCGTTCGGCTGTCTTCTGGCCAATCTGCCGCTGTCCGGCATACTCGAGGGGGTCTCTGAGAACAACATACATGGGGGCTTCCTCTATTGGGTCAAGACGGGCATCGATCATGAGCTGTATCCGATCATCATATTCATGGGCATAGGGGCACTCACCGACTTCGGGCCTCTTCTGGCCAACCCGATAACCTTTCTGCTCGGGGCATCCGCGCAGCTCGGAGTCTTCATCGCGGTCATAGGCGCGATGGGGTGGGGCTTCTCGATCCAGGAGGCTGCCGGCATAGGGATAATAGGCGGCGCCGACGGCCCGACCGCGATATACCTGTGCAGCAAGGTGGCCCCCCAGATACTTGGCGCCGTGGCCGTCGCCGCGTACAGCTACATGTCCCTCGTGCCCCTGATCCAGCCGCCCGTCATAAAGCTCATGACCAGCAAGGCGGACAGGGCGATAAAGATGGACCAGCTCCGCCCCGTGTCGAAGCTGGAGAGGGTGCTCTTCCCCATAGTATCCACGGTGGTCTGTGGGCTCATACTGCCGGCCTGCGTGCCTCTCGTGGGGATGCTGATGTTCGGCAACCTGCTCCGCGAGTCCGGTTGCACCGAGCGACTGAGTTTAGCCGCTCAGAACGAGATATTGAACGCCACCACCATATTCCTGGGTCTGTCGGTGGGCTCCACTATGGAGGGCGAGACGTTCCTGCAGATGACGACCATCAAGATAATATTCCTCGGACTCGTCGCCTTCGGCTTCAGCACGGTCGGCGGTCTGGCACTGGGACAGGTGTTCAAGGTCCTCTCGCACGGCAAGATCAACCCCACGATTGGATCGGCGGGGGTGTCCGCTGTCCCTATGGCGGCCAGAGTTGTCCAGAAGGTCGTGCAGAAGGAGAACCCGAGCAGTTTCCTTCTCATGCACGCAATGGGCCCCAACGTCGCGGGGGTCATAGGCACCGCTGTCGCGGCGGGCACCATGCTCACTCTTCTGACGAAGTAACGAACGAAACGGTAGCTTCGTTGCTCAAAGCGCCTTGGCATGAACTCCAGGGCGCTTATTTTTTCGCCCACCCAACATCAATTGCCCATAACCGTTCGCCTGATACCAATTTGAAATCAAATACCTAAAGGGTGAAACGTTAAAACAGGTCTGGACAGCCGTTCAGCCGCATCAAAAACAGCCTATCGACCGCGAATTGATATGACTCCTTGACGCACGAGCCACTGCCCCGCCCTGTCCCGCATATCGCCCTGCAGGACGATGCGAAACTCCTCGACGTGAGAGCCGCACCCCAGACCACGGCGCATTGCCTTGGCCACCACCTCGGCAAGCTCTTTGTCCGGAGCGGGCTTGAAGGAGATGACCGTGACAGTTCTCCCCCCTCGTCCCGACGACTCGCGATGGAGCGTCGCCTGAGCGGCCTTAAAAAAATCGACCGAATCGGGCAAGTCGCGCCGACGCTCGTCCGATTCGGCCTGAGACCCGTTCGCCGTTTCCTCCTCCGGCGAGGCGGAGCCATCTCCCATCACTCGACCTATAGGGAGCGCAAAAACCTCCATTGAACCAAGCGTGATGCCGCCGTTCGCATCTATCCGTTTCGCCCTGCCCTTTGACATCATTCCGGGTTTGAATCTTTATCCTTCACGCATCTAACGATAAATCAGCCTTTTCTTGACCAATTCACATGGCGGCCGACCTGCCGAGGGCCGCCCCCTCTCCATGTATCTGTCGCAGCATGGCGACGCAGACTTCGAGCGCGCGCTTGCCGTCTCGCAGACTCACCAGAGGTTCGACGCCCTCGCGGACGCACCGGATGAAATCCTGGAGCTCCAATTTGAGCGGCTCCAGCTTTGGGAACACCGGGTGCTCCACTACCTCGACCATGCCCCTGCCTGGACTTTGGACGCAGTGGTGCAGCGTCACGTCCTGCGTCTCGTAATTCACCATGAGGTAACGCTCCGGCTCGGTGATCTCCAGGGTGCGCATCCGTTTCTCCGTCACGCGGCTCACGAGGATGTGCGCCACAGCCCCGTTGGCGAACCGTATCTGGGCGGAGGCTATGTCCTCGTTGTTCGTGCGGACGCAGCGCCCCATCGCCGACATGTCCGCTATCTCCGACCTCACGAGCGACAGGATTATGTCGACGTCGTGAATCATGAGGTCGAGCACCACGCCGACGTCGGCGATGCGCGACGAGAACGGCCCCATGCGCCGCGACTGTATGAAGATCGGGTCGCTCACCATCTCCCGGATCTGCTGAACGGCCGAGTTGAAGCGCTCTATATGCCCGACCTGGAGCACGAGGTTGTGGTCGCTAGCGATGCGGAGCAACTCTTCTGCCTCATCTGTGCGAGCGGTGACCGGCTTCTCTATAAGGAGGTTGACGCCGCGCCCCATGGCCTTCCTCGCGACCTCGAAGTGCTTGACGGTGGGGACGACCACGCTCAACGCGTCCGGCCTCGCCTCGTCCAGAAACCTCTCCAGGTTGGAGTACGCGGGCACGCCCAGATTTTCAGCAACGTTATGCGCCCTCTCCTCGTCGACGTCCACCACACCAACGAGGTTCGCGCCCAAAATTTCGGAGTACACCCTAGCGTGATGCACTCCCAGGTGCCCGACACCAACGACTCCCACTCTTACTGTGTTCATCGGATCACTCCTCTTGTCCCGAGGGCATATTTGCGAAACTCTGACCGGGACGCCAAGCACCGACAAGAAAACACTGATTCATTGTTAGGTGCCTGAAGGGTAAGGCTTCAATCCCCTTCGGAACCCGCGTCCCAAAACGCTTCAATGCCGTTTTGGCCATTTAATCAGCGTTTCCACAAATCCCCCAGCCGCACAGGCGTCCCGTGATAAACCAGATCTTCCAGCAGGGATACATAAACATTTTCACCCACTGGCGGCGGTTTGTGCCCAAAATTCCTCATTTCGCGCAAAAATCCGAGCGCATCAGCACTTTTCTCATATGCCCCACGAGGAAGAGGCTGCCGCAGCACACGACGAGTTTCGAGCCGGCGTCATGAGACGCGCTGTCCAGCGCGTCCGACGGGTCGGGGAACGCGCCGCCCACCTCGATGCCGATGGACCTCGCCAGGCCGGCCAGTTCCGAGGCGGGCAGCGCGCGCTCCATCGGCGGGCTCGTGCAGTAGACGGGGCAGCCGATGGCCGCTATACGCCGCAGAATCGGCTCGGCGTCCTTGTCCCTCATGACGGCGAAAATAACGCCGCCGACCTCGATTCTCCTCTCACTCGCCGTGTCATCTCGCAACTCGGAGAGGGACGAGACGAGCGCACTGGCTCCGTGCTCGTTGTGAGCTCCGTCCAGCATCAGCATGGAGCCGGAGTGCCTTCTGACGACCTCCATCCTCCCGGGCCAGTCAGTCGCGGCGAGGCCGCTTCTCACCGCGGCCTCGCCGACTCCGGAAAAAGCGGGGTTTTTCCCAGCGAGCTCTAGGAGCGTCGTGATGGCCCTGGTGGCATTTTGGGCTTGGTGAAAGCCTATCAGGGGTGTCCTTAAATCCGTCATCTCCCCGGCGCTGATTGACCGGTAGGAAAAAGAGGTCCCGTCGAGCGAAGTCCGCACATCGAACGGGGACGCCATGGCGTCCAGCAGATGACAGGGAGCGCCGCACTCCCGGCAGACGCTCGTGAAAAGCCGCGCCAGCGGCTCGTCGTCGGCGGAGTAGAACGCGTCCACCCCGCTTTTGACGGCGGCGAACTTTTCCCCCGCGATGGCCTCGATCGTCGGGCCCAAGTACTCCATGTGATCCATGCCTATGGGATTGATCAGAGTGGCCGACGGGCGGCATACCGACGTGGCGTCATAGCGCCCGCCCATGCCTGCCTCGATCACCGCGGCATCCATTGAGCTCTCGCTCGCCATCAGCAGCGAGAGCGCGGTGAAATTTTCAAAGAAACTCGGCCTGTCCGCGCTCAGTTCGGCGTCGGACTCGACGGCGAGCCTGACGCGCGACCACGCGTTCCGCCACGTCGCTATCGGCAGATAGCCGCCGTCTATTCTGAGCCGTTCCTGAAGCGATACCAGGTGCGGACTGGTGTAGAGCGCGGTCCTCATCCCCGAGGCGCGCAGGATCGCCTCCATTGTCGCGGCTGTCGAGCCCTTGCCGTTGGTGCCTAAGACGTGTATCGCCCGAATCCCCTCCTCCGGGGAGCCGAGGACGCGAAGGAGCCGCGACACCCGCGTGAGTCCCGGGCGGATGCCGCGGCTCGAGAAATCCATTACCTCATCCGTCAGGCCGTCGAACTCGCCGAGCTCGCTCAACCCGCCCAACTCACCTGATAAATGTTCTGGATCGAGTGGAAGCCGCATGAGCCCGCCGCCTTAGTTCGAGGTCAGCCCCTCTATGTTCTCCTCTATGCGGCGCCTGCGGGATTCGCAGGCCGCCAGCGCCTCGCGCTCCTTCTCGACCACCTCGGCGGGCGCCCTCTCGATGAAATTTTTGTTCCCGAGCTTGGAATTAATCCTGCCCATCTCAGAGACCAGCTTCTCGAGCTCGTTCCCGAGCCGAGCCACCTCACGGCCGACGTCCAGCAGGTCTCCGACCGGCAGGAAGAGATCCCACTCCGCGGTCAGGCGTGAGATGCTCCTGGGTGGCTTCGGCGCTCCGTATTTCTCCAACTCCACACTCTCGACCCGCGCCATCAGCGAGATCATGTCTCGGTTCTCCGATATGAGCGCGTTTCCGCGCTCGTCCTTCAGCCTGAGCGACATCATCGGAACGGGCCGCTGCGGCGGCACCTTTATCTCCGCCCTGAGGTTCCTCATGGCGCGGATCACAGCCTGAAGGCAATCCATGTCGTCCTTCGAGCTCCCGGCGTCCGAGATGTCATACAGCTCGCTCGGATCAGGCCACGAGCCGCGCCCTATTATCGTCCCGCCGCCGTAACCGAAGGCGCTCCACAGCTCCTCGGTCACGAACGGGATGATCGGGTGAAGGAGCTTCAGGACATCCCTGAATACGACATAGAGCACGGACTGCGCCGCGCGCTTGCGATCTAGGCCCTCATCGCCGCGAAGCGCGGGCTTCGACAGCTCGAGGTACCAGTCGCACAGCTCGCCCCACACGAAGTCGTACATGACGTGCGCGGACTCGCCGAAGAAATATCCGTCGATGAGTCTCGTCATCTCCCCAGCCACGTCCGAGAGGCGGGCGAGTATCCATCGGTCGTGCACCCGCAGGGCCGCGCCTCTGTCCCTGACGAGAGATTCCGGGTTCTCCAGCGCGTCCTCCAGGTTCATGAGGGCGAACCTGGAGGCGTTCCACAGCTTGTTCAGGAAGAAGCGGTACTGCTCGATCCTGCCCTCGGACAGGAATATGTCGCGCCCCTGAAGCGTCAGAGCGGCGAGCGTGAGCCGCAGCGCGTCCGCGCCGAACTTGTCTATTATATCGAGTGGGTCTATGACGTTGCCCTTCGACTTGCTCATCTTCTGGCCGTGCTCGTCGCGGACGAGCGCGTGGATGTAGACGTCGCGGAATGGGGGTTGCCTCATGAACTCCATACCCATCATTATCATGCGCGCGACCCAGAAGAAAATTATGTCGAACGCCGTCACGAGAACGGACGTGGGGTAATACTTCCTCAGCTCCGGCGTGTCGTCGGGCCAGCCCATAGTGGAAAACGGCCAGAGGGCGCTCGAAAACCACGTGTCCAAAACGTCCTCGTCCTGTCTTAGGTTCGTCGAGCCGCACTTGCACGCGCATGGCGTCTCCGCCGAGACTATCGTCTCCCCGCAGTCGCCGCAGTACCACGCCGGTATGCGGTGCCCCCACCACAGCTGCCTGGATATGCACCAATCCCTCACGTTCTCCATCCATTGATGGTACGTCGCAGTCCACTGGTCGGGTATGAAACGGATCTCCCCGGCGTTGACCGCCCTCACGCCCTCATCGGCGAGCGGCCTCGTGCGGACGAACCACTGCTCCGAGAGATACGGCTCCACGACGGTGCCGCACCTGTAGCAGTGGCCGACCGAGTGGACACGTTCCGTCTCCTCCAGCAGGAGCCCCTGAGCGCGCAAGTCCTCCGTCAGCGCGGCGCGGGCCTCGAAACGGCCGAGCCCGGCGTATTTCCCGGCGTTCTCGTTCATGTCGCCGCAGCCGTCGATCACCTGGATCGCCTCCAGGCCGTGCCTCTGCCCAACCAGGAAGTCGTTGGGGTCGTGCGCCGGGGTTATCTTGACCGCGCCGGTGCCGAACTCGGGGTCAACCATGTTGTCCTCGATAACCGGTATCACGCGCCCGGCGATGGGTACTATTACCCTGCGTCCGATGAGGTGCCTGTTCTTTTCGTCTCTAGGGTGGACCGCTATCGCCGTGTCGCCGAGTATGGTCTCGGGGCGCGTCGTCATCACCGTCAAGCCGCCGTCACCGTCACTGAAGGCGTACCGGACGCTGTAAAATTTGCCGGACAGTTCCCTGTGCTCGACCTCGAGGTCGGAGAGCGCGGTCAGACAGCGAGGACACCAGTTGATGAGGTACTTCCCCCTGTAGATGAGATCCTTGTCGTACAGCTCCGCGAAGACCCGCCTCACGGCGTGCGACAGCCCCTCGTCCATGGTGAAGCGCTCGCGGTCCCAGTCGCAGGAGGCGCCGAGTTTTTTGAGCTGTCCGATTATCCTGCTGCCGTACTCCTCCTTCCACCTCCACACGCGGTAGACGAACGCCTCGCGTCCGAGCTCGTGCCTGCTGGAGCCCTCCTCGCGCAGGGCCCTCTCCACCACGTTCTGCGTCGCTATGCCGGCGTGGTCGGTGCCCGGCATCCACAGCACGCTGAAGCCCTGCATCCGTTTCGCGCGGCAGAGGATGTCCTGCAACGTGTTGTCGAGCGCGTGGCCGAGGTGCAGGGAGCCTGTGACGTTCGGCGGGGGGATTACTATGCTGAATGGGGGTTTGCCGCTCTCCGGGTCGGCCTTGAAGATGCCGTCCTCTATCCATTTGGCATACCACTTGTCCTCTATCGGTTTAGGGTCATAGCTCTTCGTGAGGGCCTCCAACCCCTTGGCCGCGTGTTCCATTGACACATTCCTCCCTGTAGTGTGCAAATCCTTCTAACATCTCCGCGCCGTCAGCCCTGAAGCCCGTCCATTATCCTGGGGATCGCCTCCCGCAGCTCCTCCGCGGCGGCGTCGTTCTTCCCTGACGTGACGATCGGA
The DNA here is from genome assembly GCA_031269245.1 of Synergistaceae bacterium. GTDB lineage: Bacteria > Synergistota > Synergistia > Synergistales > Synergistaceae > JAIRKI01. The sequence continues at coordinate 18,095 of JAISZL010000039.1, forward strand.
GGCAGCGCCGACACGAGCCCCTCGCCCACATACCGCTGGTACAATAGCTTCGCCCTCCCGCGAGGCACCTTGTCCCCCTTGGTGAAGACGACGAGCCTCGGCATATCCAGCCCGTCCATCCACGCCGTGAGCTCTCGGTCGCCGGGCTGCGGGCCGTGCCTGAAATCTATCAGATGGACTATGAACGATATATCCCGCGCCGAGTGAAAATATCCATCCACGAGCCTCCACCACCCAGCCCGCTCGTCCCTGCTTCTCGCGGCGTATCCGTACCCCGGCACGTCGACGATGAAGAACCGCCTCCCGCCGGACGTCTCCCCAGCGGCGGAGATCTTGTAAAAATTCAGGCTTCGCGTCTTGCCTGGCTTTGAGCTGACGTATGCGATTTTTTTATTGAGCCTGTTGAGCAGGGCGTTGACCAACGTGGATTTGCCCACGTTAGACCTCCCCACAAAGACGACCTCAGGCAGTGTCGGGGAGGGTATCTGGCCCAGGTTGAAGGCGGTGCAAGTCGTCTCCGACATCCAGTGGATCAATGTTTTTCCTTCTTGCTGGCCTTGGCGGAGAGGGCCAGGTTGAAAACCTCCGACACATGGGAGACGTAGTGGAATGTCATGCCCTGCCTCGCCCACTCTGCCAACTCGTCGACGTCCACGCTGTTCTCCTTGGGGAGGATGACCGTTACTATCCCGTTTCTCTTGGCCGCCAGCGCCTTCTCCCTCACGCCGCCTATCGGCAGCACAGTACCTCGCAGCGTGATCTCCCCCGTCATGGCTATGCGCGAGTCGATCGCGCGGCCGGAGAAGGCGGAGAGCATCGAGAGCGCCAGCGTCACCCCGGCGGACGGACCGTCCTTCGGTATCGAGCCCTCCGGGACGTGGACGTGCACGTCCGTCTTGTCCCACTCGATCGATCCGAGATCATATCTCTGGGAGCAAGAGCGCAGGTAGCCGAGCGCGGCTTGCGCCGACTCCTGCATGATGTCGCCCAGGTTGCCGGTGAAGATAACCTTGCCCGACCCCTTCATCGAGACAGCCTCGATGACCAGCACATCGCCGCCCGACTCCGTCCACGCCAAACCCATCGCGGCCCCCACGGAGTCCGCGCGGGGCAGCCTGGCCTCGTGGAGTTTTGGCGCCCCGAGATAGCCCTTCAGGGATGCGGCCGACACGGAGACGCTCTTCGGCGGCTTGTGCCCAGCCTCCGAGTCGTTCACGATGCGAGCCGCGATCTTGCGGGCGACCTTGGAGAGCTGCCTGTCGAGGCCGCGGACTCCAGCCTCGCGCGTGTACTCGGTGATGATCTTGTTCAACACCCTGTCGGAAATTTTAACGCTGTACTTGCCAATGCCGTTGTCCTGAAGGACCTTCGGCCAAAGATGGCGGGTCGCTATGTTGAGCTTTTCCTCCGCGACGTAGCCCGGTATGGATATCATCTCCATCCTGTCGAGCAGGGGCCTTGGGATCGTGTGCGCCACGTTGGCCGTCGTGATGAACATGACCTGGCTCAAATCGAACGGAACTTCGAGGAAGTGATCGGTGAAATCCCTGTTCTGCTCCGGGTCCAACACCTCGAGCAGAGCGGACGACGGATCGCCTCTGAAGTCCGTTCCCACCTTGTCTATCTCGTCCATGAGCATGACCGGGTTTTTAACCCCGGCCTGTTTGAGCTTCTGTATGATCCTGCCGGGGAGAGCGCCTATGTACGTTCTGCGATGCCCTCTTATCTCAGCCTCATCCCTCATCCCACCGAGCGAGAAGTTCACGAATTTGCGGTTCAACGCCCTCGCTATCGACTTGCCGAGCGACGTCTTGCCGACGCCGGGCGGCCCGACGAAGCAGAGCACCTGACCCCTGCGGACCTCGTTGTCCATCAGGCGCTGGACCGCCAGGAACTCCAGTATGCGTTCCTTGACCTCATCGAGGCCATAGTGATCCTCGTCCAGCACGGAGCGGGCGATACCAAGGTCGAGCCTGTCCCGTGACCGTTTTCTCCACGGCATTTCGGTAAGCCACTCGATGTACGTCCTGGACACTGTGGCCTCAGCGGACATCGACGGCATCTTGGCGAGGCGGTCCAGCTCCGAGTACGCCTTCTTCTCCACGTCCTTGGGCATACGGGATTTCTTGATCCTGACCCTCAGCTCCTCGTACTCGTTGGTGGCGTCGGGCTGCCCCAGCTCCGCCTGTATGGCCTTGAGCTGCTCCTTGAGGTAGTACTCCTTGTTGTTCCGCTCTATCTCCCGCCGCACCTTGTCATGTATGGAGTGCTCCATCTCCAGCAGCTCCGTCTCGCGCACCAGGATGCGCAGTATCCTGTCCATACGCTCCTCCGGGTTCAGGAGTTCGAGAAGGTCCTGCTTTTCGGAGATCCTGACCTGCATGTGCGACGCTATGATATCCGCGAAGAGGAACGGGTCCTCCACGCTCGCGAGCGAGAACGCTATCTCTATGGGCAGCTTGGGATGGAGGTTGACGTATCGCTCGAACTGCTCCAGAACGGCCCTCCTGAGGGGCTCCGCCCTAGGCGACGCGTCACCCTCGAAAGTCACCGCGGACGCGTCCGCGCTCAAGTAATCCGAGGAGGTGACGTAGCTGCTGACAAACGCCCGCACGTGTCCCTCTATCAGCACCTTGGTGGACGCGTCTGGCAGCCTCACCATCTGTATCACATGGCACATCGTTCCCATGCTGTACAGCTCGTCCGGGCCCGGATCCTCCGAGGAGCTGTCCTTCTGGGCTACGACGAGGAGGTTCTTGTCGCTTATCGACGCCTCCTCGACGCTCTTGATCGATCTGGCCCGCCCCACGAAGAGGGGCGCTATGACTCCAGGGAAGATGACTATGTCCCTGACTGGCAGCACCGGAACGATTGCCATCAAGCGACCTCCCTCGCGTGTCTTTCCGTTACCTCCGGGTCGCCCGTCCCGTTGATGAAATCCTCCGTGATGAGAATCCTGCCTATCTTCGCTGAACGGGACGGAAGGTCGAACATCAGGTCGATCATCGTCGACTCCAAAACGTTACGCAACCCTCGCGCGCCGGTCTTCTGCTCCAGCGTGAGCGCGGCTATCGCGTTTACCGCGTCGTCGGTGAACGAGAGCTCGACGTCCTCCAGCGAAAAAATCCTCTGGTACTGCTTGATCATGGCGTTCTTGGGCTCGCGCAGTATTCGCACGAGAGTGCCGTGATCCAGTGAATCCATTGGGACTATCACGGGAAGCCTCCCGACGAACTCCGGGATGAAGCCATACGCCGTGAGGTCGCTCGGCTGTATCTCCTTGAGAATGTCCTTGGAGTCGCCCGAGCAATCGCTCACTATGTCGCCGCCGAAGCCGATCACCTTTTTGTTGACTCGGCGGGCGATCACGCTCTCCAGTCCGTCGAACGCCCCGCCGCATATGAAGAGTATGTTCTTCGTGTCTACCTGGACGAAATCCTGGTTAGGGTGCTTGCGCCCGCCCTTCGGAGGCACGTTGGAGACCGTTCCCTCCAGTATCCTGAGAAGCGCCTGCTGGACGCCCTCTCCCGACACGTCCCTGGTTATCGACTGCGATTCCGACTTGCGCGATATCTTGTCAATCTCGTCGACGTATATGATCCCGCGCTCCGCCGCCTTCGCGTCGTATTCGGCGGCCTGCAGCAGCCTCACCAGGATGTTCTCCACATCCTCTCCGACATACCCGGCCTCGGTGAGCGTGGTGGCGTCCGCCATCGCGAAGGGAACCTTCAGGAAATTGGCCAGCGTCTGCGCCAGGAGCGTCTTGCCGCAACCTGTGGGTCCCAGCAACAGGACGTTGCTCTTGGGCAGCTCGACGTCGTCCTTCGCGCCTCCGGCCGCCGCCGATGACCTTATCCTCTGATAATGGTTGTACACGGCGACGGACAGGACCTTTTTGGCCCTCATCTGCCCGACGACGTGCTTGTCCAGGTACTCCTTTATCTCGTGGGGCTTCGGCAGCTTCTCCTGGGTGACGGGCAACGGCTCCGCCGGACTATGGGAGATGTCCAGCTCGTCCCGTATTATCATGTTGCAAAGCTGCACGCAGTCCGTGCAGATATACGCGCTGGAGCCGGCTATCAGCTTCGGGACTTCATCCTGGCTCTTACCACAGAAGGAACAACGAACCTTTCTCTTGCGCCCTTCCCCGCTGTTGTCATAAGGAAACACCGCCAATCACCTCCTGTTCCAGTCCAATAAAACGTCCTCTGCTCTATCTCTTTTCAATGACTTTGTCAACAAGCCCATACTCCACAGCCTCCGCGGCGGACATGAAAAAGTCCCTGTCTGTGTCACGCTCTATTCTCTCCGCCGACTGCCCCGTGTGATTGACGAGTATGCCATTCAGCGTTTGCCTTGTCTTTATTATCTCGTCGGCCTGGATCCTTATGTCAGAAGCCTGGCCTCTCGCTCCCCCGGTCGGCTGGTGTATCATGACGCGGGCGTTGGGGAGGGCGATGCGCTTCCCCTTGTCTCCTCCCGCCAGGAGAACGGCCGCCATGCTCGCCGCCTGGCCCGTGCAGATGGTGGACACCGGGCACTTTATGTACTGCATCGTGTCGTAGATCGCCAGGCCTGCGGTCACCACGCCGCCCGGGCTGTTGATGTAGAGGTATACGTCCTTGTCGGGGTCCTCGCTCTCGAGGAACAGCAACTGAGCCACCACGAGGTTCGCCATCATGTCCTCGACCTCGGAGCCTATGAAGATTATCCTGTCCTTCAGCAGTCTGCTGTAGATATCGTACGATCTCTCTCCCCTGCCCGTCTGCTCCACAACTATGGGCACCAGGTACGAAGTCGGTTCCATCCTGTCCTTTGACATCCGCTATCCCTGCTTACTCCTCTCCGGCACTATCTTCTTTTTTCCCGTCAGGCGCGCTTGGATCCTCGGCTTCGGCCTCTGGGACCTTCTCAGTGACCCGCACCATCGACGCCAAGTGCTTCATCGTGTTCATGGTCCTCACCCTCGCGGCGAGCGACGCGAACGCCTCCTTGTCCTTACTCAGGGAGTCGGCGAGCTCCTGCGGGTTGACCTTTATTCTGTTGGCTGTGACCATTATCTCCTTGCTTATGTCGTCTGAGGTGAACGTTATCTCGTCCCTCTCGGCGAGCGCGTCGAGGACGAGCGTGTTGCGCACTATATCCTCCGCTCGCTTCCTCAAGTTTCCGTCGAACTCGTCGGCGTTCAAATTGTTGTCCTTGAGGTAGTCGTCCAGCGATCTGTTGAGGTTTCGCTGAAGGTGCCCGTCGTGCTCGCGCCTCATGGCATCGTACTGCCTGTTTATCATGCCCTCCGGGACATCGACCTCAGAGGCCGCAGCCAGCGCCTTGATGGCGGATTCGCGCAGCGTCGATTCGCCGCGCTCCTTAGCAGTTTCCTCCATCTGCGACCTGAGATCGGATTTAATCTCGTCGACGGTCTTGTACCTGCCCTTGGATATCTCTGCTATTCTCTCGTCGACGGCCTCGGGGACTACCCTCCTCATGAAGTTCAATATCTCTATCTCGTAATGTATGGCGCGGCCCGCCATCCGCGCGTCCGGGTAGTCGTCCTCGAGCTTTATCTCGAAGGAGAACTCCTCGGCGGGTTTATGGCCGATTATCGCCTCCGCTATGTCGGCTCGCAGCGTCGCCAGGTGAAGCACGTTTTTCTTGTCCTCCTCCAGCTTCTTCCTGTTTCCGTCGTCCTGAATCAGGTACGACGAGTACTGAGCCTCCACTATGTCCTCCCCCGCGGCCGGGCGGTCGTCGTCGATGGGTTCGATCGTGGCGTTCGACTCGAGTATCTGCCTGAATGATTCCTCGACATCCGAGTCCTTGACGGAGAACACCGTCCTCTCCGCTGAGAGCGATGATATATCGGGAAGGCTGACCTCCGGGCGCACCTCGAACGTGAACTCCAGATCGAGAGGGAGACCCTCGACGATCTCTCCGAAGCTGCCCTTCGGCTTGGCGACCAGATCCAAATCGTACTCGGACACCACGCTGTCAAGCGCCTGCCCCGCCAGACGCTCCAGAGTGTCCCTGTATATCGCGGGCCTTCCGAAGTAGAGCTCTAGGGTCTTCCTGGGCACATGCCCCTTGCGGAAACCCTTTATGTTGGCCTTGCTGGACAACTCGCGAATGGTTTCGCCAACAGCACGCCTCACATCCCCCGACTCGAACCCGGCCTTTACGACAACGACATTTCCCTCCTGAGAGAGAATTTCCGATTTCAAACGTTACAACCCCTTTCGGATTACCATATCGCACGCTTAACCCAGCAATTGTATCACAAGTGCCTTTCTTTTAATCAAGGGGCATTTTCAAGAATGGGGTTTTTGGAGGAATTCCTTAAAACAAGACTAACAGACGGGCACAAGCCATACAGGGCCAGCTGAAGGCACGGCAAATCAAGCCGAGCTGTTTTTTTATACAGCGGATCAGACCAGCCAACTATTCACGCTGCTGGTGGCGGTCCTCCGATCCCAGTCTGAAAACACCTGTTTCGTGTACTCATACGAGCGATATGCCATGAGAAACGTGAACGACACCGGCACATCGCCGAGCCAGCCCTCAACCTGCCTGAACTGATAGACCGTCTCCATCTGCCCAGGCCCGACGCGCGTGAAAACATCGCGGCTGTGCGGTGATTTCGGCGGCAGATACGCCCTCTCTATCCCGTATATATAAGAGGAAGCATGTGCCTCCTGAACCCCTCCAGCCCCTGACACGGATCGTATGTTCATCCCTGATCACTCCATCTTGCTCCTATTTGCGGAGCCGGTCCACGAGAACCAAAACCCGCATTCGACTCAGCGTCCCCTCGAAACGCTTCAAGGCATGTCCATCGCCCTTAAACCGTCGCGCTCTCCGGCCCTTATTACAATTATCGGCTAAGACGCCGACAAATTTACGCTGACCGATGAGATCTTTCCATCGCCAATGATACTCGCATCCGGTTATTTTGTCCAACTCTCAATGAGGCGGCGACGTTGTTTAGTTACAGCCATCCACGATGTCGAGCCATCACCAAACGGAACGAAACCTACAATCCAACTTCTAAAATCGAGTCCAATTCCTCATCCGAAATTTGTTCTGGCCTGTAATCCGTATACTTCGCCGTTCCAACATACACATGATTACTCCAGCTCACTTGCGCAAAGGAGACATCCAGTTCCGCAACATTAATGTCCAAAGATCCGGCGGCTTGAACAGCATTCAGTGTGAAACAGTACCCCGCGCTCATGTGTTACAACCCGAGTTTGGCAGCGCAAGGGCGTGCAAAGTCAGAGACGGCAATGCTTGAAGTGCAATATTAACGCTATAAAATACAAGATGCGTAAACCGTCAGATTTTCCATGCCTTATAGAACGAGAATTTAAAATGACGTAATTCCGACGTTGCTGGAAGACGTAAATTCTGGTCCAACCCAATGCTTTTCAATATCAGCCGCATATCGCGGCTGGGCTTTGTAAGGCGGTGATACCCGCCCGGCAAATCGTCGGCTTGATAAAGAACTCAGCGCTTCCTTTATTCTGTTCGCTGTGACACCGGATTCCCAATAGTCCTCGTTCAAGGTGTTCTCGTCCTGGAATTTGAGGACCCTATACTGAATCAGGCGGATCATCGTTAGCGCTATGAAGCGGATTAAGAAGTGCGCATTGATATGTTCCGGTGTTCGGACATAGACAGGGCGCCCTTCAAGTATCATATTTCCCGCGTCAAGGGCGTACCCCGTTCCATTTGCGCTCGCAACTACCACTGCCGGTTGTGGAGATTTCGACATCAACTGCCGCTTTTATGGCGGAACCGCCTGAGAACGAATCCGCTTCCACGTAAGCGTCGCCGGTGATGACCACCGAGCTGGTTAGCGATTCTATCGCGGCATCGATGCCCGTCGTCGAAGCGTAAACCTGACCGCGGTCAATTACGATGTCGCCTTCCGCGCTGGTCGAATTGGGGTTCGCTCCCGATTACGGCATTGTTGTTCGGATCTATACCCACAATAAGATTGAAAGTATTCGATGTCTCGCCATCGGATGGTGACGGTCATAGGGTGAGAACCGGGAGGCGTAGCCGCCGTGGCGTTGACAGTGGCGCTAGTGCTGTTTTCGATGGTCCGCGTTGTGACGAGGCTTATTCCTGGTACGTTGTTTGCGTTGTTCAGCGTGATCGTCGCGCCGGTCATGTCGAAGGCGCGGGCATCATCCGTGACGCTTGCCGTCGCTCCGCTTTCCACGGTGACGCGGTTCTCGGTCGTGCTGCACGTGATCGTCACGTTAGTGCCGTCGGCGATGGTATAGACATTGCCTGCGTAAGTCCAGCCCATGCCGCTTGCCGGCGGTGAAGGTCCGCCAGGTCGATAACCGCCCCGCCACTCGTCGCGAACGCCGGAGGAGAGAACGCGCACGCCGAAAGCATCGACAGCGCGCGCATCAGGGCAATAAACTTGTGTGTTTTCGGCGCGGGTTGGTTCGCGACCGGATTTATCATAGACATATGCGGCGAAAAAAGGCGAAAAGTCTTCAAAATCGGGATCATTTCAGCACCGTTGCGTCGGAGATTGCCCGAAGATCGGCCTCGCCTTTCTCCGTCATGAAATTTCGGAACGCCTCTTCAAGAGTCGCATACTCGCTGTAGTCGTATTTCGTGAACATCGCGTAACCGTCGCCGCCGGAGCGCAGGAAATCGTTGATCGCGAGCTTGTAGCGCATCTCGGGATCGAGGGGTTTTCCGCCTATTGTCACCGAATCCACGGCAAGCGCGCTTTTTTTCGTTCCGTCG